>NZ_AJTN02000225.1 GCF_000305495.1 Peribacillus psychrosaccharolyticus ATCC 23296
AAAGGTTGAAAATAGCCGGGAAGAAGATATGATTACCTCTCCATCTCATATCGGACTGGAAGCTTCGGTTAAATTAGGCTGTACAAAAACCGGATTGCTTACGGTTGCTGAACTAACCTATCTATGGGATGGAGGGGCTTATGCTGATAAGGCTTCCGATCTTAGTCGAGCAGGTGCGGTTGATTGCACCGGTCCTTACAAGATTAATCATATTTGGTGTGATTCTCTCTGTATGTATACCAATCATCCCTATGCGACCCCTTATCGAGGCTTTGCCCATTCTGAGGTGTTATTTGCTTTTGAGAGAACAATGGATTCACTTGCTAAAAAGATCGAAATGGATCCTATGGAATTTCGGAGAATCAATGCCATTCTCCCTGGGCACACGACACCTACCCAAGTGAAGTTGAATTCCAGTACAGTAGGCAACCTGCCTGCGTGCATCAGTCAGCTAAAGAAGCATATGCAATGGGAAAAAGGACAGTTAATTAAAGTAAACGGCAGGAAACTGATTGCTAAAGGGATTGCGTGTGTATGGAAAACATCCACCATCGATACAAATGCCAGTTCCGGAGTCTTATTAACCTTTAATTATGATGGAAGTGTCAACCTAATCTCGGGAGTTGTTGAGATTGGTACGGGAACTAAAACGATACTAGCCCAAATAGCTGCTGACAAATTGAAGATGGACATCAATCGAGTAAACGTTCAAATGGAGGTAAACACACAAAGTACTCCAGAACACTGGAAAACAGTAGCGAGCCGAGGAACATTTATGGCGGGCAGGGCCGTTATTCAGGCTGCTGACGACGCGCTTATGCAACTAAAGAGTCTTGCCGCTAATGTGTTAAGAGCACCTGTCGAAGACATGGAAGTTGATCAAGAAAGGATCTATTTACGGGACGATCCAGCAATGGGCTTTACCTATCAGCAGCTAGCATATGGGTATACATTTCCTGACGGAAATTCAATTGGCGGACAAATCATTGGCAAAGGTCATTACATGCTTCGTCATATGACAACTCTTGATCCTGAAAGCGGTGCTGGCAGACCAGGACCTGAATGGACCGTTGGTGCACAAGGCGTGGAAATCGAATATGACAGGTATGATTATACCTATAGAATTTTAAAAGCTATCTCCGTCATTGATGCAGGACAGGTTTTAAACCAAAAAGCAGCAGAAGGACAAATCATGGGTGCGATGAGTATGGGGCTTGCTTTTGCTGGGCGTGAGACATTCTATTTTGATTATCTGGGCCGGGTGCTGAATCATCAGCTTCGAACCTATAGACCCTTAAGGTATGGAGAAAATCCTGAGTATATTTGTGACTTCATCGAAACGCCGCAAGTAGATGCTCCATATGGTGCAAGGGGCCTCGGTGAACATGGACTCCTTGGAATGCCGGCTGCACTGGGAAACAGTTTATCACTGGCCGCTGGAACCTCGTTAAATCAGCTGCCATTACTTCCTGAACAGATTTGGGTGAGGAAGAACGGGAGAATACGCTGATGTTATCCTATAATTTTGATTATTATCAACCAAAATCGATAGATGAGGCAGTTGGTCTTTACCAAACATTAAAGGCAGAAGAAAAAAAGCCAATATATTATAGCGGGGGTACGGAAATTATCACTCTCGGCAGACTGAATCTTGTCAAAACTGGAGCCGTCATCGATTTAAAAGGGATTCCAGAGTGCATGGAATATACGCTTCATAATCATCAGCTGATCATTGGTTCAGCTTTAAGCTTGAATACCTTTGAAGAAAATCGTCTATTTCCGTTGTTAACCCTTACTTCCAAAGAAATAGCTGATTATACATCTAGAAATAAAATTACCCTTGGTGGAAACATATGCGGACAAATTTTTTATCGAGAAGCGGTACTTCCCTTTTTATTAACAGATAGCTATGTGACGATAGCAGGACCTAATGGAATTAGGAAGGCAGCGATTAATGAGATCTTTTATTGTACATTACAACTAGAAGAAGGAGAATTTCTCGTTCAGATTGCAACAGAAGAAAAATTTCTCATGGCACCCCATCTTAGTGTGAAAAAACGAAAACAGTGGGATACCGGATATCCATTGATAACGGTGGCTGCTTTAAAAAAAGATGAAGAAATTAGATTTGCATTCAGCGGCCTCTGCCCATATCCATTCCGCTCAAAACAAATAGAAACCATACTGAATAACCAAGATTTATCCTATAAAGACCGTATTTCAACCTCTTTTCAGTATTTACCAAAGCCAATCCTAAATGATACTGAGGGCTCGAGCGGCTATCGAATGTTTGTTTTAGAAACCACACTTACCAACATTTTCTCCGTTTTAGGTGGTGAAGAAAAATGAATAGTTATTCTGCAAATCGATTGAAGATTACTCTTAATATAAACAGCGAAATGTACGAAAAAGAAATCCTTGCCTCTGATACATTGCTGTCTGTACTGCGAGACAAACTCGGGCTTACCGGAGCAAAACCTGGCTGTTTAAATGGGGACTGCGGAGCTTGCACGGTCATTATTGATAAACGACCAATGAAATCGTGTATGCTATTAGCGGTAGAGGCATTTGATACAGAAATCCTGACCATTGAAGGCCTGAAGGATACTCCGATTCAAAGAGCATTTGTTGAGCAATTTGCTTTCCAATGTGGGTATTGCACTCCTGGATTTATCTTAATTTGCCACGCTCTGCTACTTACTGATCACCATCCTACAAATGAAAAAATAACCACCTGGCTTTCTTCAAATATTTGTCGTTGTACTGGCTATCAAGAAATTGAAAACGCTCTACGTTCTGTAATCAATTCCTTGCCTTTAGAGTGACATTTTTTGTTGCCCTGAATAAACTGCCTATATGGGGTGTGGTGATGGTGAATGGTAACGATTTAACAGTAGTTCACTCGCTGCAGCGCAGTCTAGATTATACTGCAGCAATCCTCTTATTAACGGGACAAATCACAATCATCGGTGTGTTCGTAAGGCCCAATAGGTTTAGTTTATCGACAGGCGGACCACTTTTTGGAGGTAAACGTTTAGAGGGTATAAACGGCTCAAAAGCAGTAACAGTGTTTATAGATATTTTGGATATTATTGTTGCAGTTTTAATAATCATAGATGAAATAAATGTGACAGGATCCTTTGTTTCATCCAGTGAATTTGCCATTAATGTTTCCGGACCTATCTTTGGTTATCCTAAAGTACTTCCAGCTTTGCCCATTGAAGAGCATACCTTTTTTCATACAATTGTTAATAACCATTTTCAGGTTCCATCTGAATTAATGACTAAGTTAAGGGGGGACTGAGCAAAATGTCGTTAACAGATATCCCCACAGTGAAGGGGTCTAAGTACAGTCCTTTTCTGTTAGCACTCCCAATTGTTATCTTCATCTTTTTTTTACTCAACAAAAATCATCAGACCAATAATCATAATAAGACCATGTCTAACCATTCTGTATATCTAAATAGCGTCATATCAATAGTCATAGAGAAAATGCATAAAACAAAGCCGCCTTTCCAAAATGATAAGCGGCTTTGTTTTATTTTATAAGGATAGACATTATCTATGAAGGTGAACGATTGCTAGTAAAGTGTTTTCAGACGAACGTATTTTAAGGGAATAAAGAAGCTATAAATCTTTGTAGAAGGCCAGTACAGACTCAAAATAAGTCCACGAAAATTATCTGTATATACTATTATGAATTTCTAAAAAGTAAAAAACCTTACCACCCTTTGTTCCAGTTTTTAAGTAGAAAATAGAATCTTCACACAAGAGTTTTACCTTAATTTTAGTCGTATTTAAAAAAAGGTTTCACAATCTTCATTTGAAAAAGCTGAAAATATAGATTATTCTAGGTACTAGTATCTCTTTCAATTAGCTAAAACCTTTTCCTAGTTATACGTACAAATGAATATAAATAATCCATGGCTTAGAGTTAGTTTTGGGTTGGAGGCTGTTACCCTAGTATGAAAAAATACGAACAAGTAAAGCAGGCTATCAAATCGTTTATCTTAAATGGGAAATATCTGCCTCATCAGCGGATTAACTCGGAATCAGAATTAACCGTCCATTTTGGTGTAAGCAGGCATACGGTAAGAAAAGCGATCAATGATCTTGTCAATGAAGGCTGGTTATACACAGAGCAAGGTTCAGGAACGTATTGTGCAGATCGGGAAGCTGTCAGTCATTCTACTGAAAAAACAATTGCTCTCGTGACGACGTACATATCAAATTATATCTTCCCGCAGATTATTAATGGAGCGGAATCGTATTTAAGTAGTATGGGATACAATTTACAGCTTTATAGTACTAATAACGATGTCACCAAAGAGAGAATTTGTTTAGAAAAAATCCTAGGCAGCCATATATCGGGTCTGATTGTGGAGCCTACAAAAAGTAATTATTATAATCCTAATTTAACGTATTACCTGAATCTTGAAAGAAGAAAAACTCCCTATCTTATGCTGAACGCGTATTATCCAGAATTGAATCCTTATAGCTTAACACTTGACGATGAGTTAGGCGGTTATCTAGCCGTAGAACATTTACTGAAGCTTGGACATACAAGAATTGCCGGTTTATTTAAAACGGATGATCTACAAGGTGTCAGGAGGATGCAAGGGTTTATCCGTGCTCACCGCACCTATCAAGTGCCGATCTTACCGGAAATGATCGTTCCCTATACAACGAAAGAAAAATCACAAAAGCAGCAGACCTTTTTAAATCTCTTATGAAAGCGGAAGTTCGTCCTACTGGTTTATTTTGTTACAACGATGAAATTGCCTTAAGAATGCTCGATATAATTCGAGAAATGGGGATGAATGTACCGGAGGATTTATCGGTAGTAGGATTTGATGACTCTAATCTAGCTACTGCTTCGGAAGTGAAGCTTACATCAGTGAAGCATCCTCAATTTGAAATGGGACGTCAAGCTGCTGAAACGATTATTCAGTTAATTGAATGCAAAGATCAAATCAAGGATCCTAGTATTCTCTATAAACCAGAATTAGTCATTCGAAAGTCTACAAAAAAATATATGTGCTAAGTGGTAAACCTCCTTCTATAATGGAGGTTTTTTTCATATAATCAATAAAAAGGAAAAAATTGTCCGCACAAGTAAAATTTTAGTAGATTACTTGTACTAATAAGTAGTATGATAAAAATGGAAGCGAATACATTTCAGAACTATCTCTATTTTCTTTCTATTAACATAACGTTAAAGATAGATGGTAGTGATAACTAATTCTAAGGGAGAGAAAAAATTTATGAAGAAATTACTAGCCTCGTTATTTATGCTTGTCATGATTTTCACGCTAGCCGCTTGTGGCAGTGATGAAAAATCCGGCGGAAAAGAAAGCGGTTACGTAGGAATCTCTATGCCTACCAAATCATCAGAACGCTGGGTCGGTGACGGGAAAAATATGAAAAAAGAATTTGAAAAGTTAGGCTATAAAACTGATCTGCAATATGGGGAAGATGTTATCGAGAACCAAGTTTCTCAAATTGAGAATATGATCACTAAGGGTGTTGATATTTTAGTTGTAGCACCTATTGATGGAGAATCATTAACAGACGTTTTAAAGAAAGCCGGAGATGAGGATATCAAAGTTATTTCTTATGACCGACTTATTAAGGGAACAGATAATATCAGCTACTATGCAACGTTTGATAACTTTAAAGTTGGTGTTTTACAAGGGCAATATATTGTTGACAAGCTTGGTCTTGAAGATGGAAAAGGACCTTTCAATATTGAATTATTCGGCGGATCTCCTGATGATAACAATGCGTACTTCTTCTTTGATGGTGCTATGTCAATCTTGCAGCCGTATATTGATTCCAAGAAATTAGTTGTACAAAGCGGACAAACGGATATGAAGCAAGTAGCTACATTACGTTGGGACGGAGCAACTGCTCAATCAAGAATGGATAATCTATTAAGTTCTAAATATTCCTCTGAGCGCGTAGATGCAGTTTTATCTCCTTTTGATGGGATCAGCATTGGCATTATTTCTTCATTAAAAGGTGTAGGCTATGGTTCAACTAGTAAACCCCTGCCGATTATTACAGGACAAGACGCTGAGCTTGCCTCTGTCAAATCAATCATTGCTGGTGAGCAAACTCAAACCATTTATAAAGATACGAGAGCTTTGGCTAAACAAGCAGTAGCAATGGCTGATGCCGTTCTTAAAGGTAAAGAAGCGGAAGTTAACGATGAAAAAACGTATGATAATGGTAAATTAGTGGTTCCAGCTTATCTATTAGATCCTGTCGTTGTTGATAAAGAAAACTATGAAGAAATACTAATCGACGGTGGATATTATACAAAAGAACAACTAGGTCAATAATCTAACATATATGGATACTGCCGGCGCATCGCTTTCCCGTCAGGCAGTGTCCAAAAATATGAGGCGGGGTGAAGTCATTGTCATCAGTACTATTGGAAATGAAAAATATTACTAAAACATTTCCGGGCGTTAAAGCGTTAAATGACGTGAATTTACAAATTAAAGAAGGGGAAATTCATGCATTATGTGGAGAAAATGGTGCAGGGAAATCAACCTTAATGAAAGTACTAAGCGGTGTGTACCCGCATGGTAGTTATACAGGAGATATTCTATTTTCAAATGAAGTCTGTGAATTTAAAGATATAAAACAAAGTGAAAACCTAGGAATCGTCATTATACATCAAGAACTAGCTCTTATTCCTTTTTTATCAATTGCAGAAAATATCTTTCTTGGTAACGAGCAAGCAAAAAATGGAATCATTAATTTTAATGCAACCATTGCTAAGACAAAGGATTTATTAAATGTTGTTGGGTTAAAAGAATCACCAAACACGCCCATTAACCAGTTAGGTGTTGGTAAGCAGCAACTGGTCGAAATAGCAAAAGCACTTTCTAAAAAAGTGAAATTATTAATACTTGATGAACCAACAGCAGCATTAAATGAGGACGATAGTGAAAATCTGCTTAACTTACTCCTTGAATTCAAAAAACAAGGGATGACCTCTATCATTATTTCTCACAAGCTAAATGAGATTGCTAGGGTTGCAGATTCGATTACCATACTACGTGACGGGAAATCAATAGAAACACTTGATATGAAGAAAGATCTTGTTACAGAGGACCGTATTATTAAAGGAATGGTTGGCCGGGACTTAACGAATCGTTATCCTGATCATACGCCTAATATTGGAGAAACGATTTTTGAAGTTCGGAATTGGGAAGTTCAAGATCCGGCTAATCCGGACAGAAACATTGTGGAAGACGTCAGCTTTTCTATCCGCAGCGGTGAGATTGTAGGAATAGCTGGATTAATGGGAGCCGGACGAACCGAGCTTGCCATGAGTATTTTTGGGAAAGCCTACGGTAAGAAAATTACCGGACAGCTGTTTAAAGATGGAAAAGAACTGAAACTTACAGACATAACCCAAGCAATCAACAACGGAATTGCTTATGTGACAGAAGATCGCAAACAGTACGGTCTGGTTTTAGAAGAAGATATCAAGACGAATATTACCTTAGCTAATTTGAAAAAGGTTGCAAAGAAAACGGTTGTCAATGGTCATCAAGAAGTGATAGAGGCAGAAAAGTACCGAAAACAAATGAATATAAAAAGTCCAAGCATTCTGCAGAAAACAATGAACCTAAGCGGGGGAAATCAACAAAAAGTGATTTTGAGCAAGTGGATGTTTACTGAACCGGATATTCTTATCCTAGATGAGCCGACGCGCGGTATTGATGTCGGTGCTAAGTATGAAATCTATTCTATTATTAATACATTAGCTGACCAAGGCAAGGGCGTCCTTATCATTTCGTCAGAGTTACCTGAAATACTAGGGATATCTGATCGTATTTACGTAATGAGAGAAGGCAAATTTACCGCTGAATTCACTAGAGAAGATGCTACACAAGAAAAAATAATGAAATATATGACTAGAACTGGGGTGGAGCAGCAATGAAGACGCTTGCTAGTTTGTTCAAAAATAATTTACGACAGTATGGTATGGTACTCGCATTAGTCCTAATTATGATTCTTTTTCAAATTTTAACAGAAGGTGTTCTATTAAAACCGATTAATATAACGAACTTAATTCTTCAAAACAGCTATATTCTTGTTCTAGCGATTGGTATGCTTCTCGTAATTATCCTCGGGCATATTGATCTTTCAGTAGGCTCAGTTGTCGCGTTTGTAGGAGCGATGTCAGCAATCTTTATGGTAGAAATGAATTTACCTGTATGGCTGTCTGTTGTGCTTTGTCTGATTATCGGTGCATTAATTGGTGCGTGGCAAGGTTTTTGGGTGGCGTTTTTACGAGTACCGGCGTTCATTGTTACGTTAGCTGGAATGCTGGTTTTCCGCGGCCTTACCATGCTTGTCTTAGATGGACAATCGATTGCACCATTCCCAGCGTCATTTCGTCAAATGAGTTCAGGATTTATACCAGGGCTTAATAAGTCGGGTGATTTGGATCTATTAACGATGATTGTGGGAATTGTTATTTCACTCATCTTAATCTGGGGGGAAGTAAGAAAAAGGAAACAACAGGCTTCGTATAACTTTGACATCTTGCCAATGTGGTTATTCGCCTTAAAACTAATTTTCATTGTAGGCGTGATGAATGTATTTGCTTATTTCCTAGCTTCATATGAAGGAATTCCTAATATCCTTGTCATTTTAGTTGTCTTAATTGTTGTTTACTCATTCATTACGAATAGAACGATAGCTGGTCGTCATTTATATGCCCTAGGAGGTAATGAGAAAGCGGCTAAGCTATCTGGGATTAAAACAAAATGGCTGACGTTTTGGGTATTTGTGAATATGGGTGTTCTTGCTGCACTATCTGGCTTGTTATTTGCAGCTCGATTGAATGCGGCTACTCCAAAAGCAGGAAACTCTTTTGAGTTAGACGCGATAGCAGCTGTATTTATCGGCGGAGCTTCTGCATATGGAGGGATAGGAACTGTTATTGGAGCGGTAGTCGGTGGATTGGTTATGGGTGTCCTTAATAATGGGATGTCTCTCATCGGATTAGGTGTCGATTATCAACAAACAATTAAAGGGTTGGTTCTCTTAATAGCTGTTGGCTTCGACGTATACAATAAAAATAAATCATCTTAACTAAAGGAGTGATTTCTCTTTGAAATTTCGAAGACTAGGAAACACAGAATTAGAATTAAGTGAGATTAGTTTTGGAACATGGGGTATAGGCGGCGATTGGGGGCAGTCTACGACAGAGGATGCGCTGTTAGGTTTACATCGTGCAATGGAGCTTGGGGTGAATTTCTTTGATACGGCAGATGTATATGGAAATGGCCGTAGTGAAGAATTACTTCGAGAAGCAACTAAAGGCAAAGAAGATCAAATCTATATTGCTTCAAAGTTCTGTAGAGCTGGAGATATATCTGACCCTCTAACGTATTCGGAAGAGGCAGTCCGTGCATATTGTGAAGATAGTTTAAAGCGACTGGGCCGTGAGCGGATTGATTTGTATCAAATTCACTGTCCTCCACTAGAAATCTTAAAAAATACGAATGTATTTGATGTACTGGACAAATTAAAGCAAGAAGGGAAGATCCGTCATTATGGTGTAAGTGTAGAGACGGTCGAAGAAGGACTCTTTTGCCTGACTAATCCAGGAGTAAAAGCTTTACAAGTGATCTTCAATGTTTTTCGTCAAAAAGCGCTTGAGGAACTTCTTCCAGCAGCTAAAGAACAAGGAGTCGGTCTGTTAGCTCGTGTGCCGCTTGCGAGTGGTCTGCTAACAGGTAAATTTACAACGGAAACGCAATTTGCTAACGATGATCATCGTCAGTTTAATGCAAATGGCGAGCAGTTTAATGTAGGAGAAACTTTTGCAGGACTTGAGTTTGCGAAAGGAGTAGCGCTTACTGAGGAACTTTCCTGGATAGCGGAGGGGCGTGAGTCTTTAAGCAGTGCTGCCTTGCGCTGGATTCTTGACCAAGATGCAATAACGTGTGCCATTCCAGGGTTTAAAAACGCAAAGCAAGTTGAACAAAATCTACAAGCTATTCATACGAAGCCATTTACTGAAAAAGAATTACAACGGATACGAAGCTTCTATGAAAGTAGTGTGAAACGTTATATTCGGGGAGCTTATTAAGTCAAATACGATCGATTAAAGGAACTACTTTTTCTTGTTCAGATGAACTGGAAAAAGTAGTTTTTTTCTTTTTCTCTTTTCGAGCAGGAAATATGAAAAAAGTATGTTCCTTTTTCATATAAAAAACCTGAAAAAATATGAATATATCATACTATTGGTATAGAAAAAATATAGACATTTTGTGAATAATAATGATAAAAAACGCTTAAAAGGCTGTTAAATCAACGTTCTTTAATCAAAATCATATATGGGAATTATTTCTTAATAATATTCTTTGTTTACTTTTCCTGATCATCTATTGTACTATATAGATGTTGGAGGTTAGAGGTCAGACATCTTGAACCCCCATGATAAATATTTATTTTTTTTATATTGCGTGAAAGCGTTTCCTGTTGTTTTGAAAAACTGTTAAAGAATGGGGAGTTATTATGGATAAACAATTGTTAATTAATGAAGCAATTACGGCTCGTACACAAGCATATACACCATACTCTAAGTTCAAAGTTGGAGCGGCTGTGCTGACAGAGGACGGACGTGTGTATCAGGGTTCAAACATTGAAAACGCTTCATACGGTTTAACAAATTGTGCTGAGCGGACGGCCATTTTTAAAGCCGTTTCAGAAGGAACAAGAAAAATTAAAGCCATTGCAATTGTTGCAGACACAGAAGGACCTGTTTCACCATGTGGAGCTTGTCGACAAGTAATTGCTGAATTCAGCGATAACGATACAAAAATCTATTTGACAAATTTAAAAGGTGACACAGTAGAAACGACGATCCAAGAAGTACTACCTGGATCTTTCTCAGCCTCAGACATGGAAGCTTAATATCGATATTGACTATTTAAGTAATAGGTAGGAACTAATAATTATACACCGGGGGTACTTCATGAGTTATTTACTAGCGATTTTCGGACTAATTGTCGTTTTTGGACTTGCTTTTCTTGCTAGCAGCGACCGTAAAAAGATTAAAATGAAACCAATTATTATTATGGTTATTATCCAGATTATTTTAGCTTTCTTGTTATTGAATACGAAGTTTGGTTATGTGGTCATTAAGGCATTTGCAGGTGTCTTCGGTAAGCTTTTAGAGTATGCAGCAGTAGGTATCAACTTTGTGTTTGGCGGTATGGCCAACGGGGGAGAGGCTCCATTCTTCCTAACCGTTCTACTTCCTATCGTATTTATTTCAGTATTAATAGGTATTTTCCAATATCTAAAAATTCTTCCGTTCATTATGAAATGGATTGGATTTGCTCTTAGTAAAGTTAATGGTATGGGTAAACTTGAATCCTATAATGCGGTAGCATCCGCTATGGTCGGACAATCTGAAGTCTTTATCACTGTAGAAAAAACAACTCGGTCAACTTTCAGAACAACGTCTTTATACCTTGTGTGCTTCTGCTATGTCAACGGTTTCTATGTCAATCGTTGGTGCATACATGACCATGATTGAACCCAAATATGTGGTTACAGCCATTGTTATCAACCTGTTTGGTGGTTTCATTATCTCTTCAATTATCAATCCGTATACCGTTTCCGAGGAAGAAGACATCTTAGTTGTTCAAGAAGATGAGAAACAGTCGTTCTTTGAAATGATTGGTGAATATATTATGGATGGCTTCAAGGTAGCGGTTATTGTTGCTGCGATGCTAATTGGTTTTGTAGCCTTAATGGCAGGAATCAATAGTTTGTTCGATATGATCTTTGGAATCAGTTTCCAAGAAATTCTTGGATATATCTTCTCTCCTTTTGCCATGTTGATGGGTATTCCAGCAGCGGAAGCAGTTAAAGCGGGGGGCATCATGGCAACGAAACTAGTAACCAACGAATTTGTTGCTATGCTAGACTTAACGAAGGCAGCTTCTGAATTAAGTTCAAAATCAGTTGGTATCATCTCTGTGTTCCTTGTCTCATTTGCAAACTTCTCTTCAATCGGAATCATTTCCGGTGCAGTAAAAGGCTTGCATGAAAAGCAAGGGAATGTAGTAGCACGCTTTGGTATTAAACTTCTTTACGGTGCAACCTTGGTAAGTATACTAACATCTATTATCGTTAGTCTTATTATCAAATAATAATAATTGACAAACTTTAGTAGATAATAAGAGCATCTCTCTTTCGAATAGAAGGAGAGTGCTTTTTCTTTTTTTATTCATCTAGAAAATTCATCATAAAAGGGGGTATTTGTGAAAAGTATTCTTTTCACAAAGCACTATATGGGTACAATAGGATTATTTTTATCAGGAGCGGTGTTGTTTTTAAACGGACTATTTCTGATTGGTAAAGCAGACGGAAAAAGTATTGCCTACTTTAATTTATTCGTAGGTGCGATTCAAACGATTTCTCCTTTATACTTGGTATTTGTGTCAGACCAAACGAACTGGACACTTTACAATTATTCCAGTATCTTCTTATTCGGATTAACCTATCTGTTTTTAGCTGTAACCATTATAAAAGATCTTAATGGCAATGGACTAGGTTATTTTTCATTATGGGTATCAATCATATCCGTTGTTTACACATTGGTATCGATCATTCAATTTGGTGACATTGCTAACGCTATAACATGGGCATTTTGGGCTTACTTATGGTTCCTGTTCTATTTATCTATGTCATGCGGGAAAGAAATTGACGCCTATACAGGCAGAGTTGCAATTGTTCTTTCATGGGTGACGTTAACCATTCCATCTATGTTTACTATGACCGGAATTTCTAAAGAGCCAGCAGCACAGTTTATCTGGTATGCGCTCGCAATTGCGACCATTCTTTACTTCCTATTCTTAAATATAAACAAAGGCAGTGAAAAACAACTGGCTTCTAAATAATAAAAGGCTGATAAATGGGGATTCATGTTTATCAGCCTTTTTTGTTTATCTATTTTTTTCGACATAGTTAGCTTCATTCAAGCCGGAATGATCATAGGTGCTATAGGTGTTTAATCAATAATAAACGGAAGCTTAGGAATAGGATGAGACATAAGTGTACGATTTTCGACAGCCCACAGGATAGTTTGCTGCATTGACTAGGGATAAGAAGGGATAGTACTATTTTAATAACTACTTGGTCAAGCATATATGTAAGCGCTTACTAATTGAGGAGGTATAGTATGAGAGCCTTAGTGATGGAAGAACTGAAAAAGCCGCTAGTCATCAGGAACATGCCCGATCCAGAATGTGCAGACGATGGTGTGGTTATAAAGGTCGAAGCAAATGGGGTTTGCAGGAGTGATTGGCATGCATGGCAAGGAGATTGGGATTGGATCGGCATAAAGCTCCCACTACCGCATATTTTAGGTCATGAATTTTCAGGAATCATTGAAGAAGCAGGGAAAGATGTTAAGAATTTTAAAAAAGGAGATCGAGTAATCGCTCCATTTACCATAGGGGACGGAACTTGTCCTTATTGTCAAAGCGGCCACCATAATATCTGCGAAAATATCCAGCTGCTTGGTTTCTCGACTTGGGGCGGTTACGGCAGGTACACGGCTGTTCCTAGTGCAGATATCAACTTAGTAAAGTTACCCGATTCGATTAGCTTTGTGGAGGCGGCTGGCATGGGATGTCGTTTTATGACAGCTTTTCACGGGATAACAGATCAAGCTAAGGTTACTGGAGGGGAATGGGTAACGGTACATGGCTGCGGTGGAGTAGGACTATCTGCAATCCAGATTGCCAGCGCCTTAGGAGCCAATGTTATTGCAGTCGATATTGGTGAGGACAAGCTAAACCTTGCTAAACAGTTAGGTGCAGTTGCAGCTATTAATGCCAAAGACGGTCATACAACAGAAGCTATACGTGAAATAACAAAGGGAGGAGCCCATGTTTCCGTAGATGCTTTAGGCATCACACAGACTTGTCAGGCAGCAATCAGCGGGTTGCGTAAAAGAGGACGTCACTTGCAAATTGGTTTAACATCTCGTGAGGAAGAAGGAATGATTCCACTCCCAATTGATTTCATTGTTCAGTCTGAAATACAGTTAATTGGTTCTCTCGGCATGCAGCCTTCACGATATCCGAGCATGCTGGGGATGGTAGAGTCAGGTAAATTGAAACCAGGTTCATTAGTTACCAAAACCATCTCGCTTGATGAAGTACCAAAAGTATTCAATGAAATGGATAAATTTCAAAACCTTGGCGTGACTGTCGTCGATAAATGGGAAGTTAAAGCGACCGTTTAATAGGAAGGCTTAGAATAAGCAAAGGGTGGATACTTTGCTTATTCTAAGGTTCTGATAAGTATTCAAATATACTATTTTTTTAGTCTAAACCCGTGATTTTTAGCATATTAGCTTAAATTAAATATATCAATATAGTTAATTATCCATAATATAGCGAGATTAATGACCAGTCAAATTATTTTATCTTCCTAATAAGAGGATTAATTCTTTCTATGCTCAAATTTGTCATATATAATAAAGCAGTTAAAGAAATCTAACTGTGAGGAGCAAATACAATGTGGAAAATAGTGAATGGACATTTAACCCAAACAACAGATACATCCAGAGTGAAATTTAGAACGAATATTAGCAAAGCTATATTAGAGGAATTAGAAACGCTGGCTCAAACACATGATACGCATGTAAACTACTTACTAGAAACGGGCTTACAGCATGTTTTATCACAAGGTGTAATCACGTATAATAAAGAACTGCGTCCGAAGGATCGTGTTCAATTTAAAACAACGTATGATCAAGAACTATTAGTGAATTTGAAAGAATTCGCGAAGAGCCATCATTTATTCATCAATGATGTCATCGAATACAGTGTTAATTACATTGATATTGAAAAAAGTAAAAATAGCAGCTATAAACACAGAATAGAGTAGGAGGATTACTTCATTTATTCTATTTCTTACAACGCCCCGAACATAATATATATTATAGGAAGTTAATTTTTTTATCTCTATAATATCTCATATCACAAGAATACTCTTAATATTGAGACGAAATAAAAAATTCTATGAGATGATCAGTTTTTATACATATTTACTCTCGGCAGCTATTTTTGTTAACTGTCATTCAGCAGCTTTAACAAAATCCATTGTATTTAACACGTTAAGTGTAATCATTTGGTTTTTATCAGCAATCCTTAATCCAGTTATCTACTCATTTCCATTTCCATGCAGCTGTTTACTGACAATTAATTGGGTTACCGTGTTAATCAGAATTTGTTGTCAGTAATTCTCTGTATTGATTTGTTTTTGCCATCATGCCAATCAGGTATACTTTAAAATTCGCATAAAGCTCTTTCAGCATGCTTTGAGTAAGTCTATAACTAATTACCCCTGATTTATCTTTTAGTACGTCCTATGAGTCTGTAAATGACGATTATTGATTCAAAAACAAGATTTCATTACCTTCTTTTTATTTTCCTAGGCTTAGCCATTTGCCTTGGCAATTTTTCTTGATATTCATATGTTATCCATATACTGTCTATTTTTTAAGGAGTCGATTTATGTGAATACACGTTATCTTGGCATCGTTATTCCTAAAAACGATTATGATAGGATGCTTGATCCAGATAAAGATACCGCTGTAATGTTTTCTATTTTTGAGCAAACAGCAAAACGCATTGGGATCACTCCCTGCTATTTTAAATTGTTTCAAATAAAACCGAATCAGGACACGATTGATGCCTATGTATTGGGTGATGATGGGTACTTCCTTATGAACGTCCCTTCACCAAAGGTCATATACACACGTGTTTTAGATTATTTGCCATCCTCTAAAAAACATATCCGCTCTCTTCAGGAAAGCGGGATTAAAGTATTTAATGTCCCCAATTATGATGTAGAGAAATACACCATTCACGAAATTTTGTATCGAGATCCCTCCCTCCGTCCTTATCTGCCGCATACCGAATTGCTAACGCCAGAAACGTTGCTCATGATGATGAATACGTATGATAAATTGTTTTTAAAGCCAAATTACGGAGAATGCGGCCAAGGTGCGATGAAACTGGAGAAGACTCGGGATGGATGGGTGCTTTCTTATAAAATAAAAGGTAGTTTAGTGCTGAAAAAGCGTTTTTTCAAACACACTCCTTCGAAGATTATTTTTTCACGTATGGAAAAAACGCAGTATTTGATTCAGGAATATATTCCGCTTGCTAAATACTATAACAAACCCTTTGACATGCGAGTCGCCGCTCAGAAAGATGAACACGGTATCTTTCAGGTATCTGCCATCATGTGTAAGGTTGCAGGAAGTGATGATTATCTAACAAATGGTGCACATGGCGGCAAGACGTATCGACTTGCTGAGATCGCTGAATTCACGAATCCATCTATCCCATATGAAGTTCTGGAAAGTAAAATTGCTTCGTTCGGTATTTATATAGCTGAATACCTGAACACAGTTTATCCTCATATCGCTGATTTAGGATTCGATATTGGCGTTACCAAGAAAGGGAAACCGTACTTTGTAGAATGTAATTTTATCAGTGATTATGTTGGCGGCCTAATTAAAAACGGAGCCATTTTACACAAAGATTTTCTTCCGATATTTTCGACACCGATCGAATATGCCGGTTATTTATTTACTAAGTATGATTTAACATAAAAAAACTGCCATTTTTCCCTTTGGCAGTTTTTTTATGTTAAATCAAGGGTTAAGCAGCTGTTTCATGACATCCTTATAGGAACTTCGCATTGATGTCTTCATTAAAATGATACTATCTTCGGTAGCATAGCGGATTAATAACTTCATGAGCTCTTTTTTACTGCTGGCATGATGAATTTGTGATTTGTTCTTTCCTAATTCTGCAGCTTTCTCTCCAATTTGATTCGCATTTTTACCGACAGTGATCAGGACATCAGTCTGATTGGCAACAACTAGTTCACCAATTTTCTGATGTTCAATTAGTGTATGTTCCCCCATTTCGGCGACATTACCTAATACAGCAACTGTCCGTTTTCCATTTGAGGTTTCCCTTAGTACTTCAAGAGCTGCCTCAATAGAAGTAGTATTTGTATTCCAGGTATCATCAATTACTAAGCAATTGCGTATGCCTTTATGGAACTCTAAGTGACTTCTGACATGACGAAAATCATTTAGGCGTTCTATGGCCGTTTCAATCGGTACACCGGCTTCTGTGACCGCTGCAAAGGCTGCAAGGGCATTATACACATTATGAGTTCCATACCCTGGAACAAAACAATTAAATTTACGTCTCCCGTAGAAGAGAATAAAGTCCATCCCGTGTTTTTCGTGGTTAAAGTCTATTTCACCAGCCCGAAAATGAGCCTGGGTGCTTTTTCCAAAGAAAAGAATACGGCCTTTAAACTGTTTGAGCGGGATGCGTTGACTATATTCGTCGTCGGTGTTCAAGATGATGGTCCCGTGCTCTCCAACTGCATTAAGCATTTGGATTTTTTCTTTAAAATACGCTTCTTGACTTTTAAAGTCCTCCATATGATCGGTACTTATCTTGGTAATGATCCCAATGGTTGGCCTGAAATGCCGGGCGGAATGCCAAAGCTGATTTGGGCCAGCAACCCCCATTTCCATCACGGCGGCATCGGTATCTTCATCAAACTGTACTAAATAATGAAGATTCCGCTCTAACGCATTATGACTAAGAAGAGTTTTCACGACCTTTTTGTCTCCAAGCATAGAAGCAATCATTTCCTTCGTCGTCGTTTTTCCTGATGTGCCTGTTACCCCAATTACTGGGATTGTAAATTGACTGCGGTAATACTTAATAAATGCCCAATAAGACTTCATAACAGCTTCTACCTTAATGATGGTTACTCCTTTTCCGATAAACTTCAGAACTGAGGCATGTGAAGATACTAATGTACAGGTACTTAAATCTTTCGGAAGAGTAAAACGCTTTTTGGAATCAAAGAAAATCAAGGAGTGTTTTTTTATTTGATGCCGAGGGTGGCTGACAACATGTTTAATTAACTGATGAGGATCTCCTGATACCACAGTCCCCTGTAAAACCGGAAGCACCTGGTCAACTTGCAACGTTTTCATGAGTACCCTACTCTCTTTTTATCATTTGGTAATATCTTATTTCCAAGCGATAAAAAGCGTTTCATCAAAACCACCCATTTTACATTTTTGCATCATATCTGCACAGACCATTTATCGTTAGTTACATATACTAGTCAGGAAACTACTGAAATTGGTCTCCTCCATCGAATAGGATGACTATATATAAAAGCGAGGGAAAGCGGATGTATCGGATCTTACCCATTGAATCAGATAAAAATACGATTATCCTGCCCTACCATTCTGAACTAGCTGCTGAGTTATCGGGTGGTCAAGAACTCCTCCTCGAATATGGACAAAAAACTCGTTCTGTACACGTGAATCGTTCAATAGAGCTTGAAGAAAATCATCTTCTGGTGCCTGCGGATGTACTCAAGCATTTGAAAATTCCGCTTACGTCTGCTTATTGTTTACGTGTTGAACAAAATAAGCTCATTATTGGGCCGTATATAGGAATTTTAGCAGACTTATCCGGAGAGCTGTTAGCCGAATTAGTTACGACTCTCTCAAGCTTTCTGACTTATTATCATAGAATTGGCGGTACCATCGTAGCGTTTGCCTTAGATGGCGTGAATACCAAGAATCAGGAAATCCAAGGGTATATTTATGAACCAGAAACAAAAGCGTGGATTCCAGGAACGTATACCTACCCCGCTTCTGTTCTTTCTATAACAGAAGCAAGCCTTACGGATAAATGGGATGATTTTATAAAGGTCATGCTGCATTTTAAACAAGGGCTAGGATCAGCAGTCTTCAATTACCCCATATTCTCCAAATGGGATATGTATAAACTGCTTAAACCAAGGTATGAAAATCATTTACCTGAAACGAAGGTCTATGTGGCTCCACAAACCATTAAAGAAATGATTGAAAAGCACCAGACAATCTATATTAAGCCTATCCATGGACGGCTCGGCAGGTATATTTTTCAAGCAGAAAAAAGTTCTTCCGGATATACGATTCGATATAAGATGAAGCGTAAACCTAAGGTGCGTTTATATCGGACAGAAAAGTCTTTTTTATTATTTTTTCAGAAGCTGATTGACCCAGGTGACTATTTAATTCAAGCAACAATTCCGCTCATGCATCATAATCAAAGCTTAATTGATTTTAGAGTAATGATGGCTAAGAGCCATCAAGGTGAGTGGCAAACCAGCGGCATCTTTGCTAGGTATGGTGCAAGCGGCAGTATTGTGAGTAATATCACAGCAGGCGGTCGAGCGGAACTAGCGGATAAGACACTGAAAAAGGTATGGAAATTAAATAATAAGCAAATCTCTGAAGTAAAGCAGACGATTACTGAACTATGCCAAAATGTATTAGCTGTCATTGAAGCGGAAGGCTATCATTGCGGTAATATTGGGGTGGATATTGGGATTGATCAAGATTTATCTTTATTCATCATTGAAATTAATAATCAAAATCCAGATCCGTATATTGCAAAACGAGCAAAACGTTCACCTGAGTTTTATAAACACAGGTATTTAAATATGATGTATGCTAAAAAGCTGGCTGGATTTTAATCAGGTAAAAAAGCTTGAGTGAATTTCCCTCAAGCTTTTTCTCCCTTCCTTCTTTCAAACAAAAAACGCCTTTTGCAGTAGTCTGCAAAAGGCGTTTCCTCTACATATTACTCTTTAGCCGCTTAAGAATTCGTTCATAATCGTCTCGATCAATTCCTGGGGCAAATTGCTCTGGTACCGCTGGTAAGTCCGGTGGTGGAGCTCCCTTAGGCATACCATCAATGACGATTAATTGTTCACCTGTTTCAGGATTCGGTCCTTTCCAAATTTGCTTCATATCTAAATATTCTTTTTCTCCCCATGTATAAAGGACATTATAGAGTCCTTGGTCCATAAACTTCTTTGCATAATCAAACTTATTGTTACTTAAATCAGGTACGGGCAGCATCTTCCCTACTTCCACGCCTGTTGCGACTTCAAGTGCTTTGGCATACGCAATAATATGGGTTCCGCCGCGGACTAACAGATAACCAATCATTTCTCTTGCTACAGGATGGTCTGTCATTTCATAGACTCGCATTTTATGTGTTCGAGCCCCAATTTCTAATAAATAATTGGCAAGTAAATCGGAAACGAGATTTCCAGAATTATTGACGAATTCCCCGTTCCAAGGTCTGCCCATCGCATCACCAGGGTATGCTGTTTGAGCTGTAGCGGTAAAATGAAGCGGGTAATTGGAATGCTTCCCATTTTGCAGTGGTGCAATGTCTGGATCTCCCGGAAACGTATTTCCATATGAAAGTAGATTAATTGCAGTGGCTACTAATTCAACATGGCCGAATTCTTCTGCTGTAATACTGGCAATGATGTCATAGAAGGGTTTGAAATTTTTCCTGTCACGAAAATTGAACGATTGAAACATATAATTGTTCAATGTAGACATTTCTCCGAATTTGCCGCCCATTAAATCCTGAACGGCTGCGGCCGCTTTCATGTCGCCGTGTTTAGGCATTGGCAATTCTATAGCAATTCGATTAACACGCTTAATCATAACTTCCCTCCCCAAATAGTAACCGGAAACTAGTTCCATACATATGCAGGGGAAATTATGACTATGACTAATTTAACTTGGCGAAACCCAAACAATTTGCTGTGTTCTAATAAAAAATGGCGATCCACCCATATTGACTACAATATGATCTGGTTTAACATCCTATTACATATGAAGCACCGCTATTTACCGATGACCGAACAAGATAAAACGGAGATGCTGGCTGCAATAGGCGTGACAACCGTAGATGAATTATTTAGTGATATTCCCGAAAAGGTTCGCTTTAAAGGCGAGTATAAGATCAAGCCAGCTAAATCTGAATCCGCTTTATTGAAGGAGTTAAGCACTCTTGCTGCTAAAAATGCTGATTTAATACAGTATACATCGTTTTTAGGTGCAGGTGTGTATGATCATTATGCTCCGATTATTGTTGATCATGTCATTTCCCGTTCAGAGTTTTATACAGCATATACGCCTTACCAGCCAGAAATCTCTCAGGGGGAGCTGCAAGCAATCTTTGAATTTCAAAGTATGATCTGTGAATTAACAGGTATGGATGTAGCAAACTCGTCCATGTACGACGGTGGGACAGCGCTTGCGGAAGCAGCTATGCTAAGCGTTGGTCATACGAGAAGGCAGAAGCTTCTTGTTTCTACGACTGTGCATCCGGAGTCAAGAGAGGTGATTGCGGCCTATGCGTTGGGACGAAATGTTGAGGTCGTAGAAATTCCGCACACAAATGGGACCACAGACCTCGATGAGTTAAAGAATTTGATGAGTGAAGACGTGGCTGGAGTGATCGTCCAATATCCAAACTTCTTTGGAAGAATTGAACTCCTTAAGGAAATTGAACAGGTGGTACATGAACAGAAAGCCATGATGATTGTATCGAGCAATCCACTGGCGCTTGGTGTGTTAACACCGCCAGGGAAACTAGGTGCGGATATTGTAGCAGGTGATGCACAGCCGTTTGGAATAGCAACAGCCTTTGGCGGACCGCATTGCGGATATTTTGCCGTTACCAATAAGCTGCTGCGAAAAGTACCTGGGCGTCTTGTCGGGCAAACCGTTGATGAAAATGGAAAACGAGGGTTTGTTTTGACCCTTCAAGCACGTGAGCAGCATATTCGTCGTGATAAGGCGACCTCTAATATTTGTTCAAACCAAGCATTAAATGCCCTGGCTGCCTCTGTAGCAATGACCGCTTTAGGGAAAAATGGTGTTAAAGAAATGGCCATGCAGAATATCCAAAAGGCTCATTATGCAAAAAAAGCGTTACAAAAAAAGGGAATCGATATCGTTTTTGATGGTGCTTCATTTAATGAATTCGTCATAAAACTTCCTGTGCCGTTTAAACAATGTAATGATGCTCTTTTTGAAAAAGGAATGATCGGCGGGTTAGACTTAGGCCGTTTTTATCCGGAATTAACGGATCATATGTTAGTCGCAGTGACGGAGCTGCGGACGAAAGAAGAAATAGACACCTTTGCAGCAGAAGTGGGGGAAATGTAATGAATAACCAAGATCAAGCGTTAATCTTTGAAATCAGTACGCCCGGCCGCATCGGTTACAGCCTGCCGGAAATAGAAATTGAAGAAATAGCACTTACCGAGCTTCTGCCAGATGATTATATACGTGAGGAAGCTGCAGAGCTGCCTGAGGTTAGCGAACTGGATATTATGCGTCACTATACCGCTCTTTCAAAACGGAATCATGGAGTGGACTCAGGCTTTTATCCGCTAGGCTCTTGTACCATGAAATACAATCCGAAAATTAATGAAAACGTCGCTCGGATCAATGGCTTTGCTCATATCCATCCTTATCAAGATGAAAACACTGTTCAAGGAGCTCTTGGACTAATGTACGATTTACAAGAGCATTTAATCGAAATTACGGGAATGGATCAAGTAACGCTTCAACCTGCTGCAGGTGCTCATGGCGAGTGGACAGGATTGATGATGATTCGAGCGTATCATGAAAGCAATGGGGATATGCAGCGTACGAAGGTTATTGTCCCAGATTCAGCGCATGGTACGAATCCAGCTTCCGCGACTGTTGCTGGATTTGAAACAGTTACCGTCAAATCGAATGAACATGGACTGGTCGATATTGATGACTTGAAACGAGTTGTTGGGGATGACACAGCTGCATTAATGCTGACCAATCCAAATACACTAGGACTCTTTGAAGAAAATATTCTTGAAATGGCTGAAGTGATCCATCAAGCTGGCGGGAAGCTTTACTATGACGGAGCCAATCTTAATGCGGTTCTATCTAAAGCAAGACCAGGAGATATGGGCTTTGATGTTGTCCATTTAAATCTTCATAAAACGTTTACTGGCCCGCACGGCGGCGGAGGACCTGGATCTGGTCCTGTGGGCGTGAAAAACGAGTTAATCCGTTTTCTGCCAAAACCTATTGTTTCAGAAAAAGAGGGAAGATATTTTCTTGATTATGACCGTCCAGAATCAATCGGCCGTGTTAAACCGTATTATGGGAATTTCGGCATAAATGTAAGGGCATATACCTATATTCGTTCTATGGGTCCGGATGGTTTAAAGGCTGTCACGGAAAACGCGGTCATCAACGCTAACTACATGATGCGCAGGCTATCAGCGTACTATGATTTACCGTACGACCGGCACTGTAAGCATGAATTTGTCTTAAGCGGCAGACGCCAGAAAAAGCTTGGCGTTCGAACCCTAGATATCGCTAAGAGACTGCTGGATTTCGGCTATCACCCGCCGACTATCTATTTCCCATTAAATGTGGAGGAAGCCATGATGATTGAGCCGACAGAAACGGAATCAAAAGAAACCCTCGATGCGTTTATTGATGCGATGATTCAGATTGCTAAAGAAACGGAAGACAATCCTGAAATTGTTCAAGAAGCACCGCATACAACGGTTATTAAACGCTTAGATGAGACACTGGCGGCTAGAAAACCAGTCTTGCGTTTTCAAAAACAGTAAGCTGAAAAAAGCAGTGGAAAATCCACTGCTTTTATTTTTTAAAAGCTGTTAAAAAAGGGGAGAGAATATGAATCAATCACTAATCTTCGATATGGACGGGACGCTTTTTCAGACGGATAAAATTTTAGAAGTATCACTTGACGATACGTTTAACTATTTACGGTCTTTAGATCAATGGGAGGCAGTAACCCCTATTGATAAATACCGCGAGATCATGGGTGTACCTTTGCCAAAGGTATGGGAAGCTTTGTTACCAAATCACGACACTGAGATAAGAGATAAAATGAATGACCACTTTCTTATAAGATTAGTGGAGAATATAAGAAGCGGAAAAGGTGCAATCTATCCGAATGTAGAAGAAATTTTTGAGTATTTAAAAGAGAAGGGTTGTTCCATTTATATAGCAAGCAATGGATTAATCGAATATCTTGATGCAATTGTAACCTACTATCAGTTGGACAAATGGGTAACTGAAACATTTAGTATTCAACAGATACAAACATTGGATAAAGCTGATTTAGTCAAGATGATCAGCCAAAAATATAAGATAAATAAAGCCGCAGTAGTTGGAGATCGTCTATCTGATATAAATGCAGCTAAAGAAAATGGGTTCGTTTCAATAGGATGTAATTTTGATTTTGCACGAGAAGAAGAACTTGCTGAGGCAGATTTTGTAATTGATAATTTATTAGAGCTAAAAGAATTAATCCATCATGTAAGATAAAAAAAGAATCCACAGAAGTGTGGATTCTTATTTGCCGGACTTCATTTTGCCTGTCCATTGCTTAAAGCCGCCTTTAAGCTGATACAATTCACGGTATCCTTGACGGTGTAACATTTGGGCTGCACGGCCGCTTCGCATACCGCTTTGGCAATATAAGTAAACGGGTTTGTCTTTACGCAGTTCCTGTTGGCGGGTTTTTAGCTGGGTCAACGGAATGTTTCTTGCTCCAAGGATATGACCTGCTTCAAACTCATTACCTTCCCGTACATCGATAAGCTGCGCTTTACGGTACCCTTCAACAAACTCTTCTTGGGTAAGTGTTTTGACTTGACGCTTTTGACTGACAAAATTGAATACGGAATATCCAATGATGGCAATAAGAATAATGATAGTTACATACCAACTCACAGATAATGAACCCCTTTCATGATGAAACAATTGTTCAACCTATATTATATAATTGTCCAAGGAGATAATCAAAAAGAATTTATCTGCTTGGTCCCCTCATATTTGTTCCGAATCGGTTTCCTTTTTTTATTCAGCAATATTTGTTAAACTACTGAAGATTAAATCCTTGGTAAAGTAGGTTTGTTATGAAAAATAATACTTGGGCATTTATTGATTCGGGAGCTTGTTCACCAAGCTACAATATGGCACTTGATGAAGCACTTCTTAATTGGCATAGTGAGGGCAGTATCCCTCCAATTATTCGGTTTTATACTTGGGAACCGGCTACTTTGTCTATTGGGTATTTTCAGCGTGCTGAAAAAGAAATTAATTTAAAAGAAGTCAGCAAACGCGGTCTTGGCTTTGTGCGAAGACCCACAGGCGGCAGAGCGGTTTTACATGAACATGAGTTAACGTATAGTGTCATCGTGACAGAAGAGTACCCCGATATGCCTAAGAATGTTACAGAAGCCTACCGGGTTATTTCTGAAGGAATATTAAAAGGATTTCAAAATTTAGGGATGGAAGCCTATTTTGCAGTCCCTCAGACCGAGATTGAGTTACAGGCGTTAAAGGCACCGCAATCGGCAGTCTGTTTTGATGCTTCCAGCTGGTATGAGCTTGTTGTTGAAGGGCGAAAGGTAGCTGGAAGTGCTCAAACGAGACAAAAAGGCGTCATTCTCCAACATGGCTCGATTTTAATGGAGCTGGAGGAAGAAAAGCTCTTTAGTTTATTCAATTTCACAAATGAGCAAGACAAAGCGCGAATGATGGAGAAGTTTAACAATAAAGCGGTCGCAATGAATGATATTGCCGATAGAAAAATATCTCTTATCGAAGCTAAGGCAGCCTTTAAAGCTGGATTTGCTGAAGGCTTAGGCGTGAAGCTTGTTTCCTATCAGCTTACCGAGGAGCAGGATAAAGAAGTGAAACGACTGGCAAAAGAGAAATATCAATCAGATGATTGGAATTTTATGAGATAAAGCAGACGGTTGGCTAAAGCTGGACAACAGTTCAGTATAAGACTGCCGTTGCTTTTTTTTCTGTTGACTACTGCCTGTCTCTAACAGGAGAAAAGCAGAAAAGCAAGTAGTTAAAAGATATTTATTTTTTTTGCACTTTTTTTTCATTATGATCCTTTCCTTTGGTATGAAAGGATTGACCTGACTCTGAAATAATGCAAGCCTTAAAATGATTGAAATTCGCCAAAAAACGAAAGAAATTCGATAATATTCTCGCTTTTTCTTATTAATTTATGTACTTTGTTGTTTGACAAAAAAAATCTATGTCCGAAGTCCACACAAGATGTAGTGGTTGTAGAAATATTTCGTATACTATATGTTGATTAAAAGAGTTTTGTATGATAAATTGAGGGTACTTACTAAACGTAGAAGCGACTAATGAATTTACGTATAGATATCGAGCGTAAGAAAGTAGATAAAAGTCGATATTTTGATAAAAGGAGAGGGAAACATGTCCGTTGTTGTACAAAAAGAAATAAGCCTGAATGTAGAAAGTTTAAATAAGGATATTTCACTATTTCCTCAGGTCCATCCAATTACCCCAGAAATGAATATGACTCATAAAGGTGTTTCAAGACTAGTCATGATCGACCGTTACTCGTTTAAAGATACAGAAAAAATTACGCTCTCTATTGGTGATTTTGTCGTTTTAACCATTAAGGAAGATCCGAAATTCCCAGCAAGAGGCCTTGGATACATTGTAAATATTGATTGGGAAAGCAAACGTGCACAGGTATTAGTGGAAAAAGAATTCCTCGGCGCATTAGATACGCAAGAGGAGTTAGAAACGGGAATCGTTAACCGTCCGCTTGATGTTATTGAAAAACCGCTTGAAATTTACTATGAACAAATTGCCAAAAGAAATGCAACAGGACTAGCCTCTGTTGAAACGACAGAAGAAAAGCGTCAAGAATGGTTTGAAAAGTTTTATCGTGAACTTGCGGACTTGAACTTTGTTCCTGCTGGAAGGGTTCTGTACGGGGCTGGTGCAGAAACGGATGTTACGTATTTTAATTGTTACGTTATGCCTTTCGTAGCTGATTCAAGAGAAGGAATCTCTGAACACCGTAAACAAGTCATGGAAATTATGAGCCGCGGAGGCGGTGTTGGCACAAACGGGTCAACGCTCCGTCCAAGGAATACACTGGCTAAAGGTGTTAATGGTAAATCTTCCGGGTCTGTTTCATGGCTCGATGATATTGCTAAGCTGACACACCTAGTGGAACAAGGCGGCAGCCGTCGTGGAGCACAAATGATTATGCTGACGGATTGGCATCCTGATATTGCTGAGTTCATCATTTCTAAAATGCAAAATCCACGTATTCTTCGTTTCTTAGTGGCGAATACAAAAGATCCAAAGATCAAAAAGCATGCGAGCGATAAATTGAAATTTACGCCGCTGACTGAACAAGAAGAAGCTATGTATCAAGGAATCTTAAACTACAAACAAATTCCAGGGTTGGGCGGATTTAATGAAAAAATCATTAATGATGCACAAGAACGTTTAGACACTGGCGGTACTTATACAGTTCATAATCCGGATTTCCTGACAGGAGCTAATATTTCAATCTGTCTGACAAAGGAATTCATGGAAGCTGTCGAAAAGGACGGGAAGTATGATCTTCGTTTCCCAGATGTAGAATCCTACGATGCTGAAGAAATGAAGATTTATAATGAAGAATGGCATAAAATCGGTGATGTTCGTGAATGGGAAAAACTCGGCCATAAAGTCCGTGTATACCGTACAATCAAAGCTAAAGAACTTTGGAACTTAATTAATATTTGTGCGACCTATTCAGCTGAGCCTGGTATTTTCTTTATTGATAATGCGAATGACATGACGAATGCGAAAGCATATGGTCAGCAAGTAGTGGCAACAAACCCTTGTGGAGAACAGCCTCTAGCACCTTATTCGGTGTGTAATCTTGCAGCGGTCAATCTTGCAGAAATGGCTGACAAAGAGAGTAAAACTGTGAACTTTGAGAAGTTGAAACAAACGGTTGAGGTTGGGGTCAGGATGCAGGATAATGTCATCGATGCCACACCATACTTCTTAGCAGAAAACAAACACCAAGCATTAGGAGAACGCCGTGTTGGACTAGGTGTAATGGGCCTTCACGATCTGCTTATTTATTGTGAAACAGAATATGGTTCTGAAGCAGGCAATATGCTGGTAGATAAAGTATTTGAAACGATAGCTGAAACAGCGTACCGGACATCTGTTAAGCTTGCAGAAGAAAAGGGTAGTTTCCCGTTCTTGACAAGTGAAAGTGATACGGAAGAAGCAGAGCTGCGTAATCGTTTTATCAATACAGGCTTTATGAAAAAAATGCCTGAAGATATCCGTGACAGCATTCTTGAACATGGAATTCGAAACTCACATTTATTGACGGTTGCACCTACAGGCAGTACCGGAACAATGGTTGGTGTTTCAACAGGTCTTGAGCCATACTTCTCCTTTACGTATTTCCGCAGCGGTCGCTTAGGGAAATTCATTGAAGTGAAAGCAGATATTGTTCAAGAATATTTGGATCAACATCCTGAAGCAGATCCTAATAAGCTTCCTGAATGGTTCGTATCTTCAATGGAATTATCACCTGAAGCACATGCTGATGTTCAATGTATCATCCAACGCTGGATTGACAGCTCTATTAGTAAAACGGTTAATGCACCAAAGGGCTATACCGTAGAACAAGTTGAACAGGTATACCAGCGTCTATACAAAGGCGGAGCGAAAGGCGGTACTGTCTATGTTGATGGCAGCCGTGACAGTCAGGTTCTGACGTTAAAAGCAGAAGAAAATGTCTTCTCTGATACAAAGGAAGAAACTGTGGTTGAAGAAAAGAAAAAAGTTGTCCTTGTCGATACGATTAATGAATTACGTTCTACAAATGTGACAATTGGTTCTGAAGTCGGCAATACCTGCCCAGTCTGCCGCAAAGGCGAGATTAAAGAAATGGGCGGCTGTAATACATGTACAAACTGCGGCGCGCAGCTTAAATGCGGCTTGTAAAATAAAGAGTACACAGAAAAATCCTCCGGAAACTCCGGGGGATTTTTTTGTTGTGACTCTTTTTAGATAGATGTGAGTGTTCAGGACATGATAAGGAAAGCGGCAAATTAACGTGTCTAGTCATGCACTTACTTTAAACAGTTGGATGATACATAACAATAAAAAAATGAAAAAACTAGATCTATATATCTTGGATTTTTAACATTAGGATGGATTGGAGAAATGTAATGAAACCCTTTAGCCCGCAATTAGTTTATATTGAGCCCCGTGCTCTCGAGTACCCGCTTGGTCGTGAATTAAAGGAAAAATTTGAACAATTAGGAGTAGAGATCAGGCAGACGACGTCACACAATCAGATTCGAGACCTTCCAGGTGACAATGATTTTCAAAAATATCGAGTTGCCAAATCAACACTTGTCGTTGGAATAAGAAAAACCTTGAAGTTTGATACCTCAAAGCCTTCTGCAGAATATGCAATCCCGCTTGCGACAGGCTGTATGGGACATTGTCATTACTGTTATCTGCAAACAACACTTGGGTCGAAGCCTTATATTCGGACTTACGTCAACTTAGATGAAATCTTTGCAGCCGCTCAAGGTTATATTGATGAGCGGAAACCGGAAATCACCCGATTTGAGGCAGCGTGTACATCAGATATCGTTGGAATTGACCATTTAACACATTCACTTAAAAAAACGATTGAGTTTATTGGTCAAACGGAATACGGCCAGCTACGTTTTGTGACCAAGTTTCATCATGTCGATCATTTACTTGATGCGAAGCATAATGGGAAGACACGTTTTCGGTTTAGTATTAATTCACGATACGTCATTAAAAACTTTGAACCGGGAACATCCAGCTTTGAAGAAAGAATGGAGGCTGCATGTAAAGTTGCTAAGGCGGGTTATCCGCTTGGCTTTATCGTGGCGCCTATCTACAGGCATGATGATTGGCAGGCAGGTTACAGAGAGCTCTTTGAACGGCTTTCAGCTGCGTTAGAAGGAGTAGAGACACCAGGTTTAACCTTTGAGTTAATTCAGCATCGGTTCACAGGCCCGGCCAAAAAGGTCATTGAAAAAAATTATCCGAAATCAAAACTTCAACTAGATGAATCAAAACGGAAATATAAATGGGGCCGGTACGGGATCGGGAAGTATGTCTATAAAACGGAAGAAGCAGCGGAATTAGAGACCGTTATAAGAGGGTATGTGAAGGAATACTTCCCAGATGCAGTGGTTCAGTATTTTACGTAAAAAATTTAAAAAGTCATAATCATCCTTTACCTTGATTAAATTGTAATAGAACCCGAAATGGGGAGGGCAAGGAATGATTATTGATGGAGTGTTTTCAGGAGGAGGTATAAAGGGCTTTGCTATGGTGGGAGCTCTTCAGGTATTAGAGGATCGAGGGTTTGTACTCAATCAGACAGCAGGAACGAGTGCAGGATCCATTGTGGCCGCTTTTATTGCTGCGGGCTATTCAGGGAAAGATATCCAAAGTATGCTTTCAACCGTTAATATGAATCATTTACTTGATAAACGAAATTTTCTTAAAATACCATTTGCTGAATGGCTCTTATTGTACTGGAAGCTTGGTTTATATAAGGGAGAAGCACTCGAACACTGGGTTTCGGAAATGCTGTCTAAAAAAGGATTAGTTACTTTTGGAGATATGCCGCCGCAATCGCTAAGAATTATCACATCTGATATTACAAATGGCAGGCTGGTTGTTCTGCCTGACGATTTACCCAAATATGGCATCAACCCTCAGTCATTTCCTATTGCAAAAGCTGTACGAATGAGCTGCAGTATCCCTTATTTTTTTGAACCGGTTAAATTGAAAATAAACAAAGTAGATACCCTCTTTGTGGATGGAGGAGTGCTTAGTAATTTTCCTATGTGGTTGTTTGAATCCGAACATATTAGAAAAGCTCGTCCCGTAATCGGGTTGAAATTTACGAGTGATACAGACTTGAATCGGGTGGGAACGATTGATAATGCGATAGAGATGTTTGGTGCTCTTTTTAAAACCATGAAGGATGCCCATGATTCCCGGCATATTTCAAAAAAACTTGCTAAAAATATTATGTTTATCCCAATGAAAGATGTTTCAGGGACAGACTTTATGCTGACAGAGCAGAGAAAAGAAGAGCTCATTGAACGTGGAAGAGAATTTGCTTACACATTCCTAAAAACTTGGACATATTAAAACGAGCCCGCTTTCGGTTCGGCGGGCTCTATCTAACAGGTATAAAAAATAAAAAAGGACTGACAAGGTGTCTCGTCAGCCTGGACCCTTTAGAAAAGAGCCCGATTTTTCTTTTTATTTTTTTTCCCTCAATAACCGTTAGATGAATGTCAGATTTTTTTCGTGGTTTAATCGTTTTCTTTGATTTAGCAACAGAAAAACTAGCTATATTATCGCGGCTGTTACTGCCTGATCTTTGTTTTAGCCGTTTTTTAGATCTTTTGGCTGCTTTTAAAAATGCACGCTGCTCTCTTTTTTCAGGCTTACCCTTTGTTAACCGCTTATAGATAACGTAAACAATTCCTGCTGTAATCGCCATGATAAAAACCTGTTTGAATAACTGCCCTGGGCTATAAATAATACGGCTGACTAAGCCAATAAGTCCAAGAACCACTATTCCATAGACAATATATGATGAAATTGAACGATTCAACAAAGACACCTCCTTAAGAGCATTTTATACAGTTTTACATCATTTTAAACAAAAACCAAAAAATAAACTTCTTACCATTCACCTACACAATCTCCGCTGTTGTTAAACCTTCTTCCGTTTCTTTTTCCATTCTAAGCAGTTCGTTAAAGGAAGCCAGTGCAACCTCCACTTGATCATCTGCAGGTTCTTTTGTTGTTAAAAGCTGCAGCCATAGACCAGGGTATCCTAATAAACGAAGAACAGGAATATTTCTGACTAGGTTCGTTACTTGAAGCACTTCAAAAGCAATGCCGAGAACAACAGGTATAAGCATCAGCCGGTTGACAACACGTGACCATAGGGGCTCGGTAGGTACAAGCATATACACAAAGACACCAACAAACACTGTGAATAGAATAAAACTGCTGCCGCAGCGGTAATGAAGTCTTGATGCAGATTGAACATTTTCTACGGTAAGCGGCTTACCACTTTCAAAGCAGTTAATTACTTTATGCTCTGCACCATGATATTGGAATACTCGTTTTATCATGGGTGTGAGTGAAACAAAGTAAATATAGCATAGCAGTAAAATTAATTTAAATAATCCTTCGATAAGAATTTGAGATAGATCGCTCTTAAAGATTGGACGTGTCGTCTCAGCTAGAAAGAGAGGAATCAAGGTGAAGAGAGTTTTCCCGAAAAGGAAGGAAAGTACACCAATAACCGCGACACCCAGCCACATACTAATCTTCGAAGGCTGTTTTTCTTCCTTTTTTTCTTCATTTTCTTCAAATTGCTCCGCGGAGAAATTCAAATGTTTTGATCCGGTCCCGCTTGAGTTTAAAAGAGCCACAATCCCACGAATAAATGGAATTTTCTTTAATTTTTTCATAATCGGCTTTTGCTCGCGAGGCAGTCGGAAATAATCGATTGTTTGATCCTTGCGGCGTACTGCAGTAACTGTGTGATACTTCCCGCCGAACATTACGCCTTCGACCACTGCTTGCCCTCCGTACACCGGCTTTTGAGTATCGGACATTTCTACACCAACTTATACTAGAATTTTCACTCAGGATTGTTGCTTGTTTCTGCGCCTTAAGTGTATATACCTATCATACAAAAAAATACTGAAAACCTCTAGCAAATCTAATGATTACTTAAATAATATTCCAATTTAAGTAAGGGCATGATAAAAAGGGAGGTGAATTATGTGTCAACAAAAAATGAACAAGGTATCCATTCCGAACAGGACCCGCCTATTATAAAGTATGTTGTGATCATTGGTTTATTTGGAGGATTGCTCTGGAGCCTCGTGGGCTTTGGCTTTACATTTTTGAATTTTATGGATGTTAGTCCTCGGTTTATTTTAACTTCCTGGTTCGACAGCAAGTGGATCAATAAAGTGCTGGGTATCTTCATTTCGGTCATTATTTACTGTTGTTTATCTGTTCTGTTTGCCTTGCTTTATTATGGTGTAATGAGAAAAATAAAAAGTATTTTTGGCGGCATTATTTTCGGGATCCTTTTATGGCTGCTGCTATTTGGACTGATATCACCGATGTTTTCTGATTTACCCTCGTTTGCCCAAATGAATTTCAATACTGGATTTTCAAGCTTTTGTTTATTGCTTTTATATGGTGTGTTTATAGGCGTTTCTGTGTCCTATGAATATCAAGAATTACAACTCCAAAAAAAAGACAGCAATCACAATCGAATGCCCGCTTCTAACGGTTAAAAAATATAGTATGAAAATTTTGATATATGATAGAATGTTCTTGTTGAACATTCTATTTTTTAGGTGAGCAGGTGAGACATATGAGCAAGCTATTATTGATAAACGGACCCAATTTAAATCGTTTGGGGAAAAGGGAGCCTGTCCATTATGGCAGGACAACACTCCCAGAACTGGAACTCAGCTTGGTGGAGAAAGCCCGGAACCTTCAGACTGAATTAATCTGTTTCCAATCCAATCATGAAGGGGCAATCATTGATAAGCTGCACTGGGCAGAAGATGAGGGCGTGAAAGGAGTAATTATTAATCCTGGAGCCTTCACACATTATAGTTACGCCATCCGAGATGCTGTTGCTGGGATTGAGCTTCCAGTTATAGAGGTTCATATTTCTAACATTCATGCTCGAGAAAGTTTTCGTCATGTATCGGTCATTGCACCTGTATGTGCAGGTCAAGTTGTTGGGCTGGGGATTGAAGGATACGGCCTTGCTTTAGATGCTTTAGTGAACATTGTAAAGGGGAGATTAGAGTCATGATAAAATTAGAACAGTTCCGTGCGGCAATGGAAAAAGCCGGAGTAGATGGGTGTTTACTAACAAATACATATAATATTCGCTACATGTCGAATTTCACAGGGAGTTCAGGCGTTGTTTTGATTTCTCATACAGAAGCAAAATTCATTACTGATTTCCGTTATATGGAGCAGGCAGCCAAGCAAACGGTTGGATATGAGATTGTTAAGCATAAGGGCAGCGTGGTGGCTGCTGTTGCCGAACAAGCCAAGGCAATGGGGATTAAGAAGCTTGGCTTTGAGCAGGATCAGGTAACTTATTCCTATTATAAAGCGTTGGAAAGCGTATTCTTAGGTGAATTGACTCCTGTATCGGGTCTGACTGAGAAATTACGCTTGATTAAGACACCTGCAGAGATTAAGATATTAAAGGACGCTGCCGAGATTGCCGACGCAGCATTTGCGCATATTGTTACCTTCATTCGCCCGGGTTTAACCGAGCTTGAAATTTCAAATGAGCTTGAATTCTTTATGAGGAGACAAGGAGCGACTTCCTCTTCATTCGATACCATCGTCGCTTCTGGGAAACGTTCTGCTCTTCCACATGGTGTTGCGACAAGTAAAGTCATTGAAAATGGTGACTTTGTAACCCTGGATTATGGTGCCTACTATAATGGGTATGTATCTGATATAACCAGAACGCTTGCAGTGGGCCAGCCATCAGATGAATTGAAAAAGATTTATCAAATTGTTCTAGAGGCTCAATTAACAGGCATGTCTGGCATTAAGCCTGGGATGACTGGTAAAGAAGCGGACGCTCTAACGAGAGATATTATCGTGGGTCACGGCTACGGTCCTTATTTCGGTCATTCGACTGGTCATGGAATTGGACTTGAAGTCCATGAAGAGCCTGGGCTATCTGCTAAATCGGATGTCATCCTAATGCCAGGTATGGCAGTAACGGTAGAACCAGGTATTTATCTGCCTGAAATTGGCGGTGTACGTATCGAAGATGATACACTTATCACTAAAGAAGGCAACGAAGCATTAACACATTCACCAAAGGAACTACTTATTTTGTAAAGATGTAGGAGGAAATAATATGATTTCTGTAAATGATTTTAAAACCAACCTAACAATCGAAGTGGATAACGCCATTTGGCAAGTTATTGAATTCCAACATGTTAAACCTGGTAAAGGTGCAGCATTTGTGCGTTCTAAACTTCGTAATATTCGTACTGGTGCGATCCAGGAAAAAACGTTCCGTGCCGGTGAGAAAGTAGCTAAAGCACATATCGAAAACCGCAAAATGCAATATTTATATGCAAGCGGCGATAATCATGTATTCATGGATAATGAAACATATGACCAAATTGAACTTCCAGGAGATTCAATTAAAAACGAACTAAGATTCCTAAAAGAAAACATGGAAGTACATGTTATGTCATTCCAAAGTGAAACATTAGGGGTTGCTCTTCCAAATACAGTTGTTCTTGAAGTAACTGAAACAGAACCAGGTATTAAGGGTGATACGTCTTCAGGCGGTACAAAATCTGCAACGCTTGAAACAGGTCTTTCTGTTCAAGTTCCATTCTTCATTAACGAAGGTGACAAATTAATTATTAATACGAGTGAAGCTTCTTACGTTTCTCGCGCATAAATTTGTTGATAAAAAACCGGACTCATCTAAGGGATCTGGTCAGACTGTAGACAAACTCGGGTGGAAATCGAGTTTGTCTACAGTCTTCTTTTTTACTTTTTAAAATGCGGCTGTTGATTGCAGTGAAAGGCGTTTCGCTTTCCGCGGGCGGGCGGTGAGCCGCATCAATGCTTACGCTCCTGCGGGGTCTCACCTGTCCCGCTGTTCCCGCAGGAGTCTTCACGCCATCACTCCAATCAACAGTCTTTCTAAATTTTTTTAGTCCGAAGTTCAAATGGAAACACGCGTTACCAAAGAGCAGATTTAGGAGGAAATCAATTCAAATCGGGGGAATTACGAAGAAAACTCTTTCCAATAAATCCGTTCGAACAGGATGAATTAAAATTATTAAGTAGAACATAAGTAATCCTGAAAGCAGATACAATGTTAAAGATGAAAAACAGTACTAATTAGAGACTTAGTTGACTTGATAAGCAGGGAAAATTTCATGAAATGTGTTAAAAATGACAAAAGAGGTACGGAATGAACCATTTCGCACAGTCTTTTGTCTACAAACTGACCGGACTCCTTTAAGGGGTCCGGTTTTTTTTGTGTCTTTTGCTTTAGTTTCTCGTAAATTTATCACGGTTATTTACCCACAAGTGCCGAAAGCTTGTCATAAAGTAGCATAGGAGGCATACATTTTAACTAATGAATCATAGCAAATAGGAGGTTTCGTGGAATGGAGACGGTCATATCCTTTTTGCCCAAAAAACTTCAGGAGCAGTTTCGCAGAATTCCCGAAGCTTTAACAGCCCAAATTGAGGAGCTGCGCGTTCGAGTAGGACGACCACTGGAAATCATGGTTGCAGGAGAGCCTGCATTTTTACCATATACGGCAGATTCTGAGGATGCCCAGCAGCTTCTTAATCACTTAAGTCATTTTTCCCTCTATACCGTTGAAGAGGAATTAAGACGAGGATATATAACAATCAGCGGGGGACATCGTGTAGGGCTGGCAGGGAAAGTGATTCTCGAAAATGGTCGTGTAAAAGCAATACGGGACATTTCTTCGTTCAATATCAGGATTGCCCGGCAGAAAATTGGAGCCGCCGAAAAGCTGATGCCAAGTTTGTATAGTAATGGCTGGCGTCACACAATGATTATTGGGGCGCCGCAGACGGGGAAAACAACGCTGCTTCGAGATATGGCTAGAATCATTTCAACAGGAAGCGAGTCGATGAACATTCCCCCAAAAAAGGTAGGGATAGTTGACGAGCGTTCTGAGATTGCTGGTTGTGTAAATGGTATTCCACAGCTTGAGTTTGGTCCCCGAGTGGATGTGCTCGATGGGTGCCCAAAGGCTGAAGGGATGATGATGTTAATCCGTTCGATGTCTCCGGACGTCCTAGTGGCCGATGAAATTGGGCGGAATGAAGATGCAGATGCTGTATTGGAAGCAGTCAATTCAGGAATAACGATGCTGATTACTACACATGGACATTCATTAGCAGAAGTGAAGAAACGTCCCTTTATTGCGAAAATCCTCGATATGAACATTTTTGAGCGATTCGTCGAGTTAAACCGAGCAGAAGGCTCAAATCGGGTCTATCGAATTATAGATGGTCAGGGGCGAGTAGTAAATAAAGACGAGGTGGGGAATAAGTGATCAAATTGATTGGAGCAGCGATCATTATTCTCGCAACAACCTGGGCAGGTTTTGAGGCAGCGAAGCATCTTGCACTAAGGCCCAAACAGCTGCGTCAAATTAAACTTGCACTACAATCGTTAGAAGCTGAGATTATGTACGGACAAACCCCTCTGCAAGATGCAGCGAGAAAGCTATCCAAGCTAGTACCAATGCCTCTATCCCTATTTTTTGAATCCTTTTCGAGCCTTCTTTCTTCAGGTAATACCACGGTAAAACAAGCGTGGGAGGAAAGCTTGGAGCGAGTTTGGGGATTGATGGCTCTTAAACAGGGAGAGTTTGAAATTCTTGTACAGTTTGGTGAAACATTGGGACGCCATGATCGGCACCATCAGCAAAAACAGATTTTACTTACTTTAACACATCTGGAACGGGAGGAAGCAGAAGCGATTGACCGACAGCTGAAGTATGAAAAGATGATGAAGAGCTTAGGGTTTTTATCCGGTCTGTTATTGACTCTATTGCTGCTATAGGGGGAGATTAGTATGGGGATTGATGTTGATATCATCTTTAAAATAGCGGGTGTTGGGATTGTAGTGGCATTCATTCATACCATTCTAGATCAAGTCGGTAAAAAGGAGTATGCCCAGTGGGTAACACTTTTTGGCTTTATCTATATTTTATTCATGGTAGCCTCTATTATTGAAGATTTATTTCAGAAAATAAAATCAGTCTTTCTATTTCAGTAGGGAGGGATCGGCCATTGAAATAATTAAAATTGCCGGAGTTGCCCTAATTGCTACCTTTCTTGCCTTAATTCTAAAAGAACAGAAACCTAATTTTGCTTTTTTACTAGTTGTCTTTGTAGGGTGTTCCATCTTTCTGTTTTTAGCGGATAAAATCTATGAAATTATAAAAATGCTTGAAAGCCTTGCAGTAAATGCTCATGTCAATATGATGTACATGGAAACGATTTTAAAGATTATCGGTATTGCTTATATTGCAGAATTCGCCTCACAAATAACAAAAGATGCAGGTCAGGGATCAATCGCCTCTAAAATTGAGTTAAGCGGGAAAATCCTTATCCTCGCGATGGCCATTCCAATTTTGACGGTGATCATTGAAACAATTATTCAATTGATACCAAGTTAATTGCGTTTAATGGGGTGAAGAAATGAAGCAATGGATCCTCTATGCATTCCTAGTGGTGCTTGTCCTCTTTTTTGTACAAGCCGACGTTGTAACAGCTGCTGAAAATGATGAAGAAACAATTACGGATGAACTGGTTCAGTCCCAAATAGAACGTATTGGTATAGAAGATATTACAAAGTTCTGGGATGATATTGTCACCGAATACGGCGGTTTTCTACCAGAAAGTCAAAAGGGAAGTTTCATGGATTTCGTCACGGGTGATAAACAATTTTCCTTTTCTGAATGGTTTAAGGGATTAGGAAAATTTGTTTTTCATGAGCTGCTGGTCAACGGAAAGCTGTTGGGATCGCTGATTTTGCTGACGATATTTAGTATGTTTCTACAATCACTGCAAAATGCCTTTGAGCAAAGTTCAATTAGTAAGGTTGCGTATTCAATCGTTTATATGGTGTTAATCATTCTAGCGCTCAACAGCTTTCATGTAGCCATTCAATATACGACGGAGACCATTGATAAGATGATTGCCTTTTTGATGGCCATGATTCCCTTGCTGTTAGCACTCGTTGCTTCTTCGGGTGGGATCATCTCAGCGGCTTTTTTCCATCCAGTACTGATTTTTTTGATGAATACGAGCGGTATTCTGATTCAATACGTCGTCCTGCCAATGCTCTTTTTGTCAGCCATCCTTAATATTGTCAGTACACTTACTGAGCAGTATAAAGTAACCCAGCTTGCCCAGATGCTTCGGAATTGGGCTATTGGTATTCTTGGCGCTTTCATGACTATTTTTTTGGGCGTGATTTCTGTTCAAGGATCAACCTCAGCAGTAGCGGATGGCATTACAATTAGAACGGCTAAGTTTGTGACAGGAAACTTTATACCCGTTATCGGAAGGATGTTTACAGATGCTACGGATACGGTTATTAGTGCCTCGGTCTTATTGAAAAATATGGTGGGGATGGCAGGTGTAGCAGTTCTGCTGTTAATCGTCGTTTTTCCAGCACTGAAGATTTTAACCCTCTCTCTCATTTATAAATTGTCAGCAAGCCTATTACAGCCCTTAGGAGGGGGGCCAGTCATCAAATGTCTTGATATCATCAGTAAGAGTATGATCTATATTTTTGCAGCGCTGGCTATCGTCTCACTGATGTTTTTCCTTAGTGTGACGATCATTATTGCGGCTGGTAATATCACCTTAATGGTCAGATAGGGGGAGAGCTTTTTTGGAATTTATAACGGGCTGGGTTACGAATATTATCCTTTTTGTCCTTCTAGCAACGGTCATTGATATGCTGCTTCCAAGCTCAGCCATGCAAAAGTATGCCAAAATGACAATTGGTTTACTATTAATCGCCGTTATTCTATCTCCAATTCTTGAATTGTTTAACAAAGATTTTGAAGGATTACTGACAGTAGTCACTAAAGATTTTCAAAATGGAGAAGGAAATAATCTTGAAAATTTAACAGAAATAAAGAAAAAAGAAATACAAGCAGAGCAAGATGCATATATTTTAAAAAAAATGGCTGTCCTATTGAAGACAGGTGTCGAAGAGGAGTTGATAGATAAGTATCAAATGGAAATAGCAGAGATTGATATTAAAGGTGAGCAAAAGGGGCAGGCAAGGACACCAAAGGATCTCAATTTACAAAAAATTTCGCTTGTACTTGTTGATGCGAAAGAAAAGAATGAAGCGGTTGAAGCGGTAGCAAAAGTAGAAATAAATACAAAAAGACAAGTTGATCAATCCTCTGAAGCTGAAAGAGTAAAGGGATTTCTTGCAGACAAATGGTCGGTTGATGAGGAAATAATTGAAATAGCCGGGAAAAAGGGGGGCAATGTTGTTGAAAAATGATAAAGGCCCATTAGCATGGATAACCCGCCTTTTAAAGCCAAAAGAAGAGGAAAGCAAGGAAAAGAAACCGCCGATGTATCTGTATGCAGTGGTTGTCCTGCTCCTCGGAACCGGAATTATGATTGCAGGAAACGTTATTAATACCGACCCGCCCCCTTCAACGAATGATACTGCTGAATCAGTTTTTAACCAAAATGAGACGGAGGAAGATGTGGAGGTGTTCGGCAAAAAGGGGAATACAGAGTTTAAAAATTCACGAGATTATGAGGTGTATTTGCAAAATGAAATGAAGGACGCTCTTGAATCGATTGCTGGAGTCGAGGATGTGAAGGTTGTAGTCTATGTCGAGGCATCAGAAAAAAATATCTATGAGAAAAACAAAACTACGCAAAGACAAGTAACAGATGAAACGGATCAAGAAGGTGGTAAACGCACTGTAGAAGATACCTCCGTGGATGAGCAGCTTGTTATCATCAAGAACAGCGATAAAGAAGGGCCGGTAATAGCTGAAACTAGAAAGCCTCAGGTGAGTGGTGTTTTGGTGGTAGCAAAAGGTGCTGACAACATTCAAATCAAAAAATGGATTATTGAAGCAGTGACACGTGCTTTGGATGTACCAAGCCATCGGGTTTCTGTTTTACCCAAAAAATAA
>NZ_AJTN02000224.1 GCF_000305495.1 Peribacillus psychrosaccharolyticus ATCC 23296
GCACTTTTTCTGAAAAGGCTATCTCTAAATCGAAGGTGAAATCCAGGTCTGTCCATGATTGCTTAAAAAGATCTTGATTATTGGAGAATGCATTTTAATCGAGCTAAATAATGTAGCCGCTAATTGCTCTTGACCTTTTTCAAACGTCTGAGTAGATGAATAGTGAGATTGCAATTCGTCAATATGATTGCCTAAATCCTCAAACAACTGCTGCTCTATTTGATCTAGCAAATCGAACTTATCTGTGTAGTGTAAATAAAAGGTCCCGCGGTTAATTTGTGCTGTTTTCGTAATGTCGCCAACTGTAATCGAATCAAATGTCTTTTTTTCTAAAATACTCATAAACGATGTTTGAATGAGCTGTTTGGTTTTTCGATTTTTTTCTGCATAAATGCTCAAAAAAATCACCTCCGTTGAAAATTGAACAATCTGTTCACTTTTGTTCATTGCTATTACACTCGTAAAAATTATAAGATAAATGCAGGTTCTAAACAACATGTTGAACATTGAGAGAGGATGAACTGCATTGAGATTATTTAAAGAAAAACTAGCATGGGCTGCTCCACTCGCTGTTATATTAATTATCGCTCTATTCTCGGTAAACCTATTTGCCCAAGGAAACCCGAAAGTAAAAAATTTACCCGTTGCACTGATCGTTAATGATGAAGGCGTACATGTAGACGCTGTCCAATCAGCCGTTAAACAAATGAGTAAAGGCACTGATGGTGAAGAACCTATGTTAGCTTTTACAAATGAAAAAGAAGAAAACATTGAAACTCTATTTGACGATAAAAAGTATTATGCAGCCTTAGTCATTCCTGAGGGCTATAACGATAGTTTACAAAATGGTATGAAGAACAATACGTCCGCAACGTTAAACATTTATATTAACCAAGGATATAACATGACGGGTGCTAACTTTGCGAAAACGGCTTTAAACGGTTTAGTTACGCAATTAAACAATCAATATTCGACGAACTTCATCGCGCAAATGGATGGTCAACAAATTGATGCAGCAAAAGCAGCTGTACTAGTGAACCCCATCGTTTCCGAAGAAAAAGTTTTTAATGAAATTACAGCTTCTACTGCAAACGGCAGTGCTCCAACATTAATGGCCGTACCTGCTTGGGTAGGTGCATTAATCGGTGGTTTCATCCTATTTTTAGTAACATCAAACATCTTTAAGAAAGAAAAGTTAACACGTAAACAAACATTACGCATAATGGGTGGTCAAATCCTATTCGGTGTAATTATCGCCCTATTCTCTGGCTTTACCGTTGCGACATTAGCTTCTATCGCCGGTATTAATATGCCAAGTTACTTGTTAGTTGCCTTCTTCGTATCGTTTGCAGCATTCTGTTTCTTCCTATTAGTATCAGCGATTACAGCATGGATTGGTAAACCAGCCATCACGTTATTCATGGTTGTCATGCTTCTAGGTATGGGTGTACTAATGACTCCACAAGAAATGCTGCCTGGTTTCTTCGTGAACTTCATTCGCCCTTGGGTTCCGATTCGCTTTGCATCTGAAGGGTTACGTGATATTTTCTACTTCGGAAGCGGCTTCTACACTGGAGGATCATTTATCACAATTGCAGGAATTGGTATTGTCGGTTTAGTCATTTACCTGCTGTCAATTTTCAAACCAGAACCTAAAACTAAATAAGACAACACATAAGCATGAAAAGAGCCAACCAGACATGGTTGGCTCAGACTGTAGACAAACTCGGGTGAGAATCGAGTCTTGTCTACAGTTTTCTTTTTTATCTTCTAAAATGGGCTGTTGATTTCCATTCCAGGCGTTTCGCTTTCCGGGGGCAGGCGGTAAGCCTCCTCATCGCTTACGCTCTTGCGGGGTCTCACCTGTCCTGCTATTCCCGCAGGAGTCTTCACGCCTTCCACTGCAATCAACTGTCTTTCTAAATGCAATCTGGAAGTCAAATCCGTTCTATTTTAACATAAGATTTAGATTCATTTTGAGGTGATAAGGATACTTTCGAAAAACCATTTTATTCAACACGATTAGCTTCAAATGGTCGCATTAGACCTGCTAGTTCCAGAGGATTATTTGGTCTGCAAAATAGAAGAAGCCCTGGCTTTTTCTTTCATTTATGATTTGGTCAAAGATATGTATTCGGAAACAGGTCGCCCTAAGGAGAGGCAATGAATAGTCTTTATAACCAAAAAACCTCCATGAAAATTTTCCAAAACTCAAAAGAGTTCCGGAATAAAACATTCCGGAACTCTTTTGTGCTTATATGTGGTTCATTTATTTTAACTAACAAATAATCACCACTTGTTATTTGTAAAATATAGCTAAAATACTCAATTTTTGCCATTCGTATTGGAGGGGTACTATGAAAGTAAAATTTCTTGTGATTCCGACACTCTTGTTGTTATCAGGATGTAGTCAAGATTCTATTAACACATTCGTAGAAGGCAAGGATTGGTCAGTTAACTACACGTTAGTCTCTGTGAACAAAGGTACTGATGAAACCTATGAAATCATTAGAAATGATAAAGATATGAAAGTTAACCAGATACACATTGATATGAACAAAGGTGATCGTACCTTTAACAGTGAAGGCAAACCTTTACAGGTAGAATTAGACGATGATAATACACTTACCTTTCAAGATAAGTGTGGAGACTGTCGTTTTAAAAGTACCCCAAAAGAAGTGACGATCGAATGGGATGGCAATAAGGAAATAATCGAACTACCGAATGGCGAAACGAATACAAGTAGTAATCGATAGGAGTGAGAACAATAGAATTGGAAAAAGAAAATAAAAAGAATTCACAGCAGATTCATGACGAGAAAACTGAACGAAACGGGAAAGAGTCTATCATGGCGTTCAAACGAATGTGGGGTGCCATCGCTGTTATCGCTTTGGGACTCATAAGTATGGTTATGTTCACTTTTGCAGAAGACCCAAATAAGGGTTATAAGCCCCTAAAAGACACCAAAGATGAAAAATCTATCGTAGAAACCGCAAAAGAAAAAGATAAACAACTTACTTCAAAATACATAAATAAAGAACTTGCCTATAAGCAAGCTCTTGACAACAACCTCGACCCTGCTGTATTGGAGCATCATTATAATAATTATTTCAAGGAGTTAAAAATAAACCGTTCTATGGACTTTGGACCCGTAAGGTATGGTTCTGTCAGTATCTCTACGGAACTTAGTGATAATGTCACTATATATGGTTCAATGCAAGACGACACAATGTTGTTTACCATCCTTAATTTAATTGGTTTTGATTTACATACCGATAAAGAAATAAACGATTTTAAGGAAATCACCCTAGCTTTTTTCACATCCATTGCAAACCAAGACATAAAAGACATTCTCTACAAATCAATGAATTTTAACGAAATCATAAAAAATGGCGGCGAAGTTGAATTCATTATTAAAGATATTAAATATAGTTTAACTAAACATAAAGATGAATCCGGTTCGTTCATCACATTTCATGTTTCAACGATTAAAAACCCCTAAAAGAATTTGGTTGGCAAAGTGTGCACAACTTTATCAAAAAGAACGAACTCCCCATCAGGAGTTCGTTCTTTCAGACTGTAGACACACTCGGGTGAGTATTTAAAATCGAGATGTTAATTTTCATTCCAGGCGTTTTGCTTTCCGCGGGCAGGCGGTGAGCCGCATCAATGCTAACGATCTTGCGGGGTCTCACCTGTCCCGTTATTCCCGCAGGAGTCTACACGCCAACTCTCCCATCAATTGACTTTCTAAACTTAAGGCTCTGTTAAAGGTTAATGTTAATATAAAAGAAAAAAACGGAACTTCTATAAAAAGTCGAAGATCCGTTGATTTGATTGTCTTATAGAACTAACGCCCCCGTTAGTTAAAGAAGAGGTCAATATTACGTAATCAAAAACGTTCCATAGTTAGATCAGTATTTACGGAAACTGCAGCTTTATTACCATCGGCAGCAGAAATCATTAACGAGGAGGGGCCGGATTTTTCAGTTTCTCCCGCAATATATATATTTTTTTGTGTTGTTCTACCAACTCCATCTGTTATAACTGTTCCATTTTCTTGAACTTCACACCCAAGCATCTCAGCAAAATCATTTGGACGATAAAAAGATGGAACAACAAACCCACCTGATCTTATAATCGTTTCTCCTGATACAAATTCAATTTGTTGTAGATAACCGTCATTACCTATTAAGTTTTTTATCGGCTCCGATTTTATTTTGATATTGCGTTTTTGTAACTCTGTAACTCCTTCTTTAGATAGTTGAACTCCATTCGTTATGACAACTAAATCCTGCGACCAGTTATAAATTAATTTAGCCATATGCAGTGCATGCTCTTCTTTTTCTGCCATTACAATTAATGGCTTATCTCGTAGCTCCCAGCCATCACAATATGGACAACTAAAAAGGCTTTTCCCATAATAATTTCTTACACTTTGAATAGAAAATACCTCTTGAATACCAGTAGCTAATATAATCTTTTCTGTAACACATTCCTGACCATCCGTTGTTTTAACAATAAATCTTTCATTACCTATATCTTTGATTATTTCAGTAATTGTTGTATTAAAATATGATACGGATGGATAATTCTCCAATTCTTTTAA
>NZ_AJTN02000223.1 GCF_000305495.1 Peribacillus psychrosaccharolyticus ATCC 23296
TAGGGGGCAGCCTCTTTTGTATGAAGCAAACGCAGGGTCGAATGATTATGAGAAAGGGCCGAATAATCAACAGAAAGGGCCGAATAATCAACAGAAAGGGCCGAATTACAGCCAAATAACACCCTGACAGATCCAAATTGAGCCTTACAGAGAAAGAAAATGTGAGAGATTCGTTAGATTAAACAGCTTTTTCAGTCAGGTAAAACAGGCCGCCGTTGATAACGGAAATATCAATCTTAGGTTCGTATTGTGCGCGGAGGGCGGCTTTTTCTGTTTGGTAATTTTCATTATCTTCTTGCCCTTCATAAAAACGGTCGAGCAGGTTTAAGTCGTTGTTCCAACGGACAATTGCCTCCTCAGCCCAGCTGTGATCATCTCCTTCAAATGTTTTTCTAATATACCCATCGAGACGTGTCAGGCCGCTGGCAGGCATAATTAATGGTGAGAGGTTGAAAAAAAGGTCTGGAATTTTTGGTGTGACTTTTAGGCGTACTATTCTGTCGTGAAATGCTTCTTTAATTTCTCCTGAAATTAAGTTCAGTCCAATAGAGAGACAAATATCCTTCTTCCTGTCGCATTGGTACGATATCTTTACATTAAGACAAAGCCAAGGATATAGGGGCTGCTGTGAAGTGATAGCAGCATCTTCGTAAAGCCGAATAAAGCCGGCTAGCTTTTTCGTTGATTGAAAAATTTGATGGAGACGTGGCGAACCAAAATGAATGTGTTCTCCTTTTAAATCTTCTGGTGCATTCAATGAATCGGTAATCAGGGTTAGTGTCATGGGGTTAGGCACTCCCCCAGTTTTTTCGAGATAATGCCAATAAAAGGGGCGATTCATTAATTCCTTGTCCATCTCAATACTTAACCCAATGACGAGGTGGGTTGGGTGATTTTCAATGATTTCGCAGTGATTCGCTTCGAAATAGTTTAGCAGGAATTTATGAATTTCCTGTTGCTGCATGGGTTTCACCATCCTTTACTTGCTGAGCAAATTGAATTAATGACGATAAATTATCCATTTTAATTTTCATCTCTCCTTCGGTTTTTGATTCACCGACCACATCAATTAAGTATTCTTCAATATTTCCAATCTCAAGCTTAGTTAAAATTTCATCCAATTCGCCGATTACTTTTTCGAATAAATTTATTTTTTCATATAATAGTTTTAAAATATGATCCTCAATCGTATTTCTTGTAGCTAAGTTGTAAATTCGAACGTCTTCCTCCTGACCAAGACGATGGATTCGACCGATTCGCTGCTCAAGACGCATAGGATTCCATGGTAAATCAAAATTAATCAAGTGATGACAAAACTGCAGATTAATTCCTTCTCCTCCAGCTTCAGTCGCAATCAGTACCTGTGCCTTGTTTTGAAAAAGCTCACGCATCCAATCTTTTTTTCCGCGTTTAAAGCCGCCGCGAAACGGTACTGATGAAATTCCGTGTTGTTTAAGATACCACTGCAGGTAGAGCTGAGTGGCACGGTATTCAGTAAAAATAATGACTTTGTCATTGATTTTCTGTATAAGCTCTAACGTTTTTTCCGCTTTTGAATTGTGCGAAACGGCGTTTACTTTTTCAATAAGCTGATCGATGCTCTCTAAATAAGCTGGTGATGGGTTTTCGGCTTTCTCCTTCATGTTTTTTAAGGTATAGTAAACGGCTTCCCTGCTGCTGCATGCTTCACGCTGTAACGTTAGTCCAGAAAACGAGCTGCTCTTACCGGATTCTCCTGGTTTAAAAGCAACGATTGCATCATACAGTGCCTGTTCGGTTGGGGAGAAGTCAATGACCGTTGTTTCAACATGTCGTTTAGTCCATTCAATCCCCGTATCTGCCCTCCGGTTGCGGATCATGACGGTATTAACGAGCAGCTTCAAATCCTCATCTTCTAGCACAAGACGGCCCTTGCCTTTATACTTTTCAGAAAATAGGGCTTCGTTTCCGAGGTGGCCGGGTTTGAGCAGGGAGACAAGATGAAAAATTTCTTCGACTTTATTCTGAATAGGTGTAGCAGTTAAAAGCAGACAAAAGCGTTTTTTTAACCGCTGCACAAATTCATAGTTTTTTGTTTTATTGTTTTTTAATTTATGGGCTTCATCAATAATAATTAAATCGTATTCTTGTTGAAGGATAATGTCTCGGTGGGGATCACGTTTGGCTGTATCAATAGAAGAGACGATACAGTCGCAGCTGTCCCAGACATAGCTCTTTCGCTGAATCACCGCTGGAATATGGAATTTAGTATTTAATTCAAAGGCCCATTGACTGACAAGAGAGGCGGGAACTAGGATTAATACTTTTTTTACGAGTCCGCGAATCATATATTCTTTTAATATTAAACCTGCTTCGATTGTTTTTCCTAAACCCACTTCATCAGCTAAGATGGCTTTTCCATGCATGGTCTCCACGACCTGCCTAGCTACTTCCAGCTGATGGGGCAGCGGCTTTAGCTGTGGTAAATGCTTCGGTGCTTGGAGACCGTCAAACTCAGGAATAGCTAAATGTGTTTCAGCCTCAATGGCAAGCTTATACAAATCCCAGTTAGCCCATGGTCCATCTTCAGTTGTTTTATGTAAAAATTCCTTACTCCAGTCGGAATCAAATGATATTTGGATTTTCATCGTTTTCATCCTCTTTTTTTCTAGGATTTTTTGTTTTTGTTCATTAAAAGCGAACGTTGTAACGATAGATTCTGATTTCGTTCACTTGTGTATGCTTATTAGTCAGAAAATGATTGCATAAAAAATAGACTTAATGGTAGGATGGGAGTATCTCAGTTGTTATCTATTAATTCAAACTACTTTACTGAAGGAATCGAAGTTATTCCCTTACTATGTACCATTTTAGGAAAAATATTATATGCGGATGAAGACTAGGGGAGAGACTACGTCATGTAGCGCCGAAGGAGCAAGCTTAGCAGTGAATCTCTCAGGCAAAAGAACTCTTGTTGGACGCAACTCTGGAGAGTGTTACGGGCTTAACCGTGACCACCAAAGGGGAAAACCTTTCTAAGGCAAAACTTTCAGGTTTCAGGACAGAGAAAAAGCTCAAACGGGCTTCTCTGTCCTTTTTTGTGTGTTCTTGAAGCGATACCTAAAACCCAAAGGAGGGATTTTTTTTGACTAATTTAAAACGTACGGCTTTATTTGATGAGTATGCAGCAAGTAATGGGAAGACCATTGATTTTGGCGGCTGGGAACTTCCTGTCCAATTTTCAGGTATAAAAAATGAACATGAAACCGTGCGAACGAAAGCTGGGTTATTTGATGTATCGCATATGGGTGAGATTGAAGTTAAAGGACCTGGAAGCTTGTCCTTTTTACAGAAAATAATGACGAATGATGTACAGAAGCTGACAGACGGCCGTGCTCAATATAGTGCGATGTGCTATGAGAATGGCGGCACGATTGATGATTTACTGATTTATAAAAAAGCGGCAGATGATTATCTGGTCGTAGTAAATGCCTCTAATATAGAAAAAGACTTTCAGTGGATGCAGCAAAACCTGAGTCAGGATGTGGAACTGACAAATAAGTCAGATGATATTGCGTTACTGGCACTGCAGGGGCCGCTTGCAAAGTCAATTCTGCAAAAACTTTCAGGAGATACAGATGTAAGTGAAATTAGCTTTTTTACCTTTAAAGAAAATATTGATCTAAATGGAAAAAAAGCAATGGTTTCTAGGACTGGTTACACAGGGGAAGATGGCTTTGAAATTTATTGTAACCGTGATGACGCCCCCATCCTTTGGCAGATGATTTTGTCAGCAGGAGAGAGCGAGGGTCTTCTGCCGATTGGACTAGGTGCACGTGACACGCTTCGTTTTGAAGCAGGACTGCCGTTATACGGTCAAGAGCTGTCTGCAGATATTACTCCAATCGAAGCGGGTATTGGTTTTGCTGTCAAGACAAATAAAGAGGAAGACTTTTTCGGAAAAGCCGTTCTAGCCTCTCAAAAAGAAAATGGTGCTAAACGGAAGCTTGTCGGAATCGAGATGATTGATCGAGGAATTCCAAGACACGGATATGCTGTTTTTAGCAGAGACGATCTGATTGGCGAAGTAACAACTGGTACACAGTCACCGACACTCAAAAAAAATGTTGGATTAGTGCTGGTGAAAAAAGAATTTGCTGAAGTCGGTACAGAGGTAGAGGTTGAAATCCGTTCTAAACGATTAAAAGCAAAAGTTGTGGCAACGCCATTTTATAAAAGGCAGAAAAACTAGAGGGGATTGGTAGCGGCTAAACCTCTTTTACACTATCTAAAGAATGTAAAACCGTCGTCGTTTAGTAGATATAGAATTAACTTAGTATTGTTAAATTTCAAAAAAGGAGTTCATATTGAGTACTCTCTCAACACGAACTCTTTTTTTAAATGATTCTACTATTATGTTAAATCTACCATTACTTTAATCGTTTCTTTTGCTTCAATCGCTTTATCAAAAGCATTTTGAAGTTCATCTAATTTATATGTTTGAGTCACCATTAAGGAGATTTTTGTTTTCTTTTCATTGATATGTTCAATTACTTTTAAAATATCTTCATTCGTATAACCACTTGCCCCTATGATTTTTACTTCATTACTCATGACTTGCGCAAGACTTATCGGAACTTCGTTTTTATAAACCGCGATAATCGCAATCCGAGCGAATGGTTTAACAATTTGCATAACCTGTTCAAATAGAACGGGAGCACCAGCAGCATCAATAAATGCATCTACATCCGGCATATTGGCACCGTATACATTTACTTCGCCAAAATGGTTTGCTAAACCTTGTGCTAAGGTTTCATTAATTGTGTTAACTGTTAATGCACCTAATTCTTGTGCTTTTGCTAAACGCCATTCATCGATATCAACAACGACCACATTTTTAATGCCTTCACCAATTAAACCTGCAGCAGCAGAGAGGCCGATTGGACCTGCGCCTAGGACTACCATGTTTTCTGAAGGTTTTGGCTCCACACTGAAAGCACCGTGGAAACCAACGCTCATCGGCTCCATTAAGACCGCTTCTTCAGCTTTAATAGAATCATCAAATGGATAAAGATTATAATGAATCGCTGCATCTTCTATTAAAACATATTGAGAGAAAGCGCCTACTTCTAAACTGTAACGACGCCCAGCGCGTTTTGCTGTAATAGGGTTAATCCCAACACGCAGGCCAGTTGTTACGTCCTGTCCTACCTCTGAACCTACTTCAACGACTTCCCCAAATAATTCATGGCCAAATTCAGACCCAAAGCGAATCCCCATTTCAGATCCTGCTTTTACAATATTGATATCTGTTCCGCATATACCACCAGCTAGAATACGTACTAACGCATCTTTCGGTCCAACTTCAGGCATAGGGCGTTCTTCAACACCTACATGATTTTTCCCGTGATAAATCCCGACTTTCATCATAGATAATTCCTCCTTCATTCAAAGCACCTTTATCGTACTTGTTTTTAGTAAAAAGGACAATTTGCAACAGTTAACAATGTGTTTATTAACTAACATATCTATCAAAAGTGTAAAGTATAAATTTTAATCAGTTATTGCGGGTTTGCATCAATTAAATGATTCATATCTTTATAATGTGAATAAAAAGTAACGCGGCTAATTTCAGCTTTTTGTGGAATTGCATTAATTGAAATTTTATTGAATTCTTTTTCTTCTAGTAACTCAAATAAGGTATTTCGAATGGCTTTACGCGTCCTTTTAACACGTAAGTTCAAAAATTCATCACCTGACAAACAATCGCCCTCCTACGGTTAATTAACACATAATTTAGTATACTACAGAATTTCAGAAAACGATTTAATAGAAATAGCTTGGGAAAAAGGATTGTAAGTTTTTTTATTGAAAGTGTCTATGATAAACTATTTAATAATACGTAATATTCTAACTAGTTAGATCTTCATATACGAGTTACATAAGAAAGGAATAAACAACCATAACCGAAATAGGATAGGAACGTTGAGCAGGGAAAGTTCGCTGGGCAGTACGTGAACAAATCAAATTAAAAAGGCAGGGATGTAGTATGAGAAATAAAGTTCAACTTGGTTCATCCAATGTATATGTGAACCCAATCGGATTAGGAACAAACGCAGTAGGCGGGCATAATATCTATCCAAACCTAGACGAACAAGCCGGTAAAGAGTTAGTACGAACAGCCATTGAATCTGGTGTTACCTTTCTGGATTCAGCTTTCATGTATGGACCGGGTCGTTCTGAAGAGTTAATCGGTGAAGTGGTAAAAGAAATGGGTCGTCGTCAAGATGTAGTCCTTGCTACGAAAATTGGACCAAAATTTATCGATGGAAAAATGGTCATGGAAAACTCAGCAGGCTTTTTACGGGATGAAGTGGATAAGGCTTTGCAACGGTTACAAACCGATTATATAGACTTGCTGTATATTCATTATCCTGATGAAAACACACCCAAAGATGAGGCAGTGGGTGTGTTAAAAGAGTTGAAAGATGCGGGGAAAATCCGTGCCATTGGCCTTTCAAACTTTTCTCCAGAACAATTAAAAGAAGCCAATAAAGATGGTTATGTAGATGTATTTCAAGGCCATTATAATTTATTAAATCGTGGTGCTGAACAAATCTATTTACCTTATACACGAGAACAGCGAATTTCGTTTATTCCATACTTCCCGCTAGCTTCAGGCTTACTTACAGGGAAGTATTCAAAAGATGATGCCTTCCAAGATTTTCGTGCTACATTACCACATTTCCAAGGGGAAGCATTTGCAGAGAATCTTGCAAAAGTGGATCAAGTACGAACCATTGCGGAGGCAAAAGGTGTGGAAATCGCAAATGTTGTTTTAGCATGGTATCTAGAACAAGATGGAATTGATGTCATTATTCCTGGTGCGAAACGTGCAGATCAAGTGCAAAGTAATCTAAAAACCCTAGATGTTCAGTTAGATGCTGAAGATATTCAAGCGATTGATGAAATCTTCAAATAAACAAGGATTACATTACGCATGGAACTGACTGTTTCATGCGGTTTTTTATCAAAAGGGGGAGGAAGATGACAAACATTATTCAGGCTGCTATTCAAGATTTAGACGAAATCATGTACATAGACAGCGAAGTGATGGGGGACACAAGCAGACGAAGCTATATAGCGAATGCCATTGAGTTGGGATGTTGTATCAGTGCAAGAGAAGGAGACGAAGTGGTAGGGTTTTTACTTTACGATACGCATTTCTTCGATTGTTCATTTATATCCCTGCTTATTGTTTCACCTTCAAAAAGACGAAAAGGATATGCCAGCAAGATGTTGGATTTTATGATGCGGATATCGCCGACAGCCAAGGTATTTTCTTCTACCAATCGTTCGAATGGTAGTATGCAGAAAGTATTTGCTGCAAACGGTTTTATTCAAAGTGGAATCGTAGAAAATTTAGACGAAGGAGATCCGGAACTTATCTATTTTAAAGCAAAATAGATTCAAAAAAATCTCCTCTAATGCTATTAGAGGAGAAAAATCCTTATTTTTGCTGCTGGCTGTGTTCAATTAACTTATATTGTAAGCGTAAATATTCATTTAGTTCAGTTTCTGAAAAGGAATCGAACAGGTCAATGTAGATTTCATTGCCTATTTTTTGTGCTTCCTGTAAAGCATCTAAGCCTTTATCTGTAATTTTCAGGCGGACGGTACGGCGATCTTCTTCCTCCTGGAGTCGTTCAACTAGTGCTAATTTCACAAGTTTATTTGAAATATTCGTTATAGCTCCTTTAGTATGACCGACAACCTCTGCCAATTCACTTTGCTTGCGGGGGCCTTTATTCTTTAATTCAGCCAGTACAAGGATTGGTGAAATGCCTAAAGGATATGAAAACTTTTGGGAAAATTGAATGATATTCAGGTTGCATAAATGTTCTGTTGCATTAATTAGCTGAAAGATATTTATCTTTTCCATAATCTCTCCTGAATATTAACGTAGTTGGGTAGTACCCCCATCAACCATAATTGTTTGTCCTGTAATGTACTTAGAATCTTCGCTTGCTAAAAAGACAGCTACACGGCCAATGTCTTCTTCCACATGTCCAAAACGTCCTAAAGGAATTTTAGAAAGTACGGCTTGGTAGTATTCCGGTTGTGCTTCAGCCCATGCACGTACTCCAGGTGAATCAGCCACAGGACTAATGATATTCACGTTGATGCCATCACGGCCCCATTCGTTTGCGGTGACGCGTGAGATCCCACGGATTGCTTCTTTCGCTGCAGCATAGGCAGCTTGTGTTTCATGTCCATTAATCCCAGCACCAGAAGCAAAGTTAATGACATTCCCTTTTGATTCCTTTAAATACGGATAAGCAGCTTGCATTAAATACCAAGTTGGATAGAA
>NZ_AJTN02000222.1 GCF_000305495.1 Peribacillus psychrosaccharolyticus ATCC 23296
TGCCGATTCAATCACGTTGAAAGATGGCAGTATTATAACTGCCGCACAAATGCTTGAAAAGTTCCTGTTCCCGCTTAATACGCATGGTACATTAATCCGCAAGCTTTCCGGCGGCGAAAAGCGCAGACTGTTTTTATTGAAAATTTTAATGTCTTCTCCAAATGTTCTGCTTTTAGATGAGCCGACGAATGATTTAGATACCCAAACATTGACCGTACTTGAAGATTACCTTCAGACCTTCCCAGGTGTTGTTGTGACCGTATCCCATGATCGCTATTTCCTCGATAAAACCTGTGATCATCTCTTTGTATTTAGAGCAGCAGGTACCATTGATTTCTACTATGGCGGCTATACGGACTTTCTTGAGGATGAAAAAGCAGAACAAGCCCCTGCACCAGTGAAACGTGCCGTTGTTCAAGAACGGACAGAGAAAAAGAAAAATTAACGTATGCAGAAAAAATTGAATGGGGAACCATAGAAGAAGATATGGAGAAAATTGAAGATCGACTGGTAGCAATCACATCCGAAATGGCGGTCGCTGGCAGTGACTTCGAGAAAATTCGTTTATTGCTTGAAGAAGAGGCACAGCTAACTGAAAAATTAGAGCAAACCATGGAAAGATGGGAATACCTTGCTGAGAAGCAAGAAGATCAATAAGTGAAAACGGCTTTCTAGACTTGTTCTAGAAGGTCGTATTTTTTTGAAGACAAGGTGCATACTTTCAACTCATGCTGATTATATGTGTTCACGAATGGAGTATGTTAAAATCGAGACATATAGATGTTTCGAAGCAATAAAGGAGAGATTAATGTGAATATATTATCGATTGAACCAACACCAAGTCCAAATACGATGAAAGTCAATTTATCAGAAGAACTGCCGGCTGGCAGAAGCAATAATTTTAAAAAGAATTTTGCCGACCAAGCGCCGCCTTTAATTCAAGATATATTAAAGATTGAAGGAGTTACGGGTGTCTACCACGTTGCCGACTTCCTTGCAGTAGAACGAAATGCGAAATTTGATTGGCAGGATATCTTAATTCAAATCCGAAAAATCTTCGGGGAAGAAATAACGGACGAATCAGCCAAGAAAATTCTTGATCATTTTGGAGAAGTATCGGTTTTAATTCAGCAATTTAAAGGAATTCCAATGCAAATTAAACTGAACGATGGCAGCAGTGAAAAAAGATTTGCTATGCCTGAACACTTTGTTGTAGCGGTAAAAATGGCTCAGAATCTAGCAGACAATGTGGTCATGCTCCGAAAGTGGAAAGATTACGGGGTCCGCTATGGTGAACTGGATGCTATTGGTACAGAAGTGATGGAAGAATTGGTCGCTGCTTTCCCACAAGAGCGTTTGGATCAACTGGTTGAGATTGGACAGAAGAGTACAGATAAAACATCAGCGCCTATAAAGAGGGAAAAGGTAAAGCTTACAGCAGAGATGCTTGAAGATGAAAGTTGGGAAAAACGCTATCAAGCTCTTGTCCAAATGGAAGATCCAACCGTTGAAGATTTGCCATTACTTAACAAGGCATTGGCAGATACAAAGGTATCGATTCGCAGACAAACCGTTGTTTATTTGGGAATGATTGAAGATCCAATCGTATTGCCATATCTTTATAAAGGCCTGACAGATAAAAACTCTGGGGTGCGCAGAACGGCTGGAGACTGTTTATCAGATCTAGGTTTCCCAGAAGCCATGACTGAGATGGCTAAAGCACTTAAAGATAAAAATAAGCTAGTTCGCTGGAGAGCGGCCATGTTCTTGTATGAATCTGGTGATGAATCGGTCATTGAAGCGTTAAGAGAAGCAGAAAATGATCCTGAATTCGAAGTAGCTATGCAAGTGAAGATGGCGATTAACCGGATCGAAAATGGAGAAGAAGCAAAAGGATCTGTATGGAAGCAAATGACAGATTCTCGACAGTAATAGCAGGACTTTCTTTCCATAAATGGAGGGGAAGTCCTTTTTTTGTTTAGAATATCATCATGAATTATCGATGTTTTCCATTTATTCAGAAAAATAATTTGCTAAAATATACGAATTTTCTTGAAATTCTTCGAAAAGTTTTCTATATTGATAAGAAAACAAGGGGGAGAGACATAATGAAAAAAGATCTAAGAATCCGCAGTAAAGTCATCAGTGAGGGAGGACCAACCCGTGTACCTAACCGGGCCATGCTTCGAGCAGTCGGATTTACGGATGAAGATTTTAAAAAACCGATGATTGGCATTGCGAGTACATGGAGTGAAGTGACTCCGTGTAATATACATATAGATGAATTAGCTAGAAGAGCAAAAAAAGGTGCGCGTGACGCTGGCGGGGCGCCAATGATTTTTAATACGATTACCGTTTCCGATGGTATATCAATGGGAACGGAAGGTATGAGATATTCGCTTCCAAGCCGTGATTTGATTGCGGATTCAATTGAAACAGTAGTTGGCGGTGAGAGCCTGGATGGATTTGTTGCAATTGGCGGCTGTGATAAGAATATGCCAGGCTGTATGATGGCGATTGCCCGCATTAATCTGCCATCCATCTTCGTATATGGGGGTACAATTCGTCCTGGTAATATCAACGGAAAGAATATTGATATCGTTTCTGCCTTTGAAGGCGTGGGCGAATACAATGCAGGTACGTTGGATGAAGCCGGATTGAAAAAGGTAGAATGTCACGCTTGTCCAGGTGCAGGCTCATGTGGAGGAATGTACACAGCTAACACAATGGCAAGTGCGATTGAAGCGATGGGAATGAGTCTGCCGGGAAGTTCCTCTAATCCAGCTGAAACAGATCAAAAACAAGACGATTGTTACCGTGCCGGCGAGGCTGTATATAGAATGCTTGAGCAAGACATCTACCCGCGGGATATCTTAACGAAAAAAGCCTTTGAAAATGCCATTACGATTGTTATGGCACTTGGCGGATCAACGAATGCCATTCTTCATCTGATGGCGATTGCTCATTCTGCTGAAGTTGATTTATCACTAGAAGATTTTAATCGTCTGCAGAAAAAAGTACCGCATATCGCAGACTTACGTCCAAGTGGGCAATATGTCATGGAAGATCTTCATAAAATTGGTGGAATTCCGGCTGTAATGAAACATTTATTGAAAGCTGGATTACTTCACGGTGACTGTTTGACCGTTACAGGGAAAACCATTGCTGAAAACTTAGAAGAATTCCCTGATTTCGAAGAAGGCCAAAAAATCATCACACCTGTAGAACAGCCCCTGTACCCAGATGGACCGCTTGTTATATTAAAAGGGAATCTGGCTCCAGAGGGTGCGGTTGCTAAAGTTTCCGGTCTTAAGGTGAGAAGCTTGACAGGTACAGCCAAAGTGTTTGATGACGAGCCAAGTGCTACCGAAGCCATTTTAAAGGATGATGTCGTTGCCGGTGATGTGGTTGTCATTCGCTATGAAGGACCTAAGGGTGGCCCAGGAATGCCAGAGATGCTCTCAATTTCCGGGATTTTGGTCGGAAAAGGGTTAGGAGAATCGGTGGCATTGCTGACGGATGGGCGTTTCTCAGGCGGTACACATGGCCTGGTTATCGGTCATATTGCACCAGAAGCACAAGTTGGAGGTCCAATTGGACTTATCCGAACAGGCGATATTATCACAATAGATTCTGATAAACAACTACTTGAAGTTAATCTTTCTGAAGAAGAACTACAAGCACGAAAACTAGATTGGCGTGCTCCTAAACTGGTTTCAAGAGGACATCTTGCTAAGTTTGCACGCCTAGTTTCCTCCGCTTCAAAAGGTGCGGTAACCGACGCCTTTGAAGATGAAACAGCACCAGAACCACAAAAGGTTAAGTAAAGGAAAGGCGTCCAATCTAAGGACGCCTTTTTTAAACATCCAGTTGAGGTTGCACTTTTCTTGTATTCCATGCTTGTTGTACGGTATGCTAAAGATACATAGGAATTGAGGAGGAAGAAATAATTATGTCAAGTGCATATGATGAATATATGAAAGAAGTCGTAAAGCCCATGCGTGCCGAGTTGACGAATGCAGGGTTTAAGGAACTCACAACACCTGAAGCAGTAGAAGACTTTATTGAAGGTGTAGAAGGAACAACGCTTGTTGTAGTGAATTCCGTGTGCGGCTGTGCTGCCGGTCTTGCACGTCCAGCGGCCACACAGGCCGTGCTGCAATCAGAGAAAAAACCAGATCATTTGGTGACAGTTTTTGCTGGTCAGGATAAAGAAGCAACAGCTAAAATGCGTGAGGTCTTTGGTGATATCGAGCCATCTTCTCCGTCAATGGCATTATTGAAAGGGAAAGAAGTAGTTCACTTTATTCCTCGTTATGATATTGAAGGACAACCAATGGAAGAGATTATGGGGAATTTACTAACGGCGTTTAATCAAGTTAAATAAGATTCAGCAAAGGAGAATGGGGAGTCCATTCTCCTTTGCTATGCCAGAGAAGCAAGGAGTGGCAATATGTTTGTAACGACCGCTGGGAGAACAAATCCTGAAATGGTTGACCAGGCGAAGAGTTTGGCAGATGAGTTAAGTATCCTGTATATAAAACGGGAAAAGCGTTCGATAAAGGACTTACAGCATCAACATGGTGAGGAGTGTTTAGTTGTAGGGAAAAACAGGCTGGAACTTCATAAGATAGGGAAAGTTGAGCCTTTCTTTTTTCATCCCAATATCGCCATGCTTAGATTGAAACGACTTTTGCAAGGTGAGGAAGATCCTTATTTGGCAGCGGCAGGAATAAAAGAGGGAAGTAAAATCCTAGATTGTACGCTGGGACTTGGTTCGGATGCAATTGTCGCAAGTTTTGCTGCGGGGGAAACAGGTTCAGTACTTGCGATTGAAGCGGATCCAGCCATATCCTGTATTGTCAGAAATGGTTTGAATCAGTGGCAGGATGCTCAACCTGAAATTCAAGAGGCCATGAAACGAATTGAAATTAGAACGGGTCATCACCTCAATCTATTAAAAGCCATGCCGGATCAAAGTTTTGATATTGTCTATTTTGACCCAATGTTCGAAGAAAGTGTGCTTGAATCAGATGGAATTCGAGGGCTAACTCATTTTGCATCGAGAGAAAATCTGACTGAGGAAACACTAGTAGAAGCTAAACGAGTGGCTGTGAGCCGAGTGGTTTTAAAAGATCATTTCAGGAGTACACGGTTTAGTCAATTTGGCTTTACAGTGATTAAAAGAAAAACGTCTGCGTTTCATTATGGATATATAGAAAAAAACACGAACTAAAAGAGGAAGACTGCACTTGCAGACTTCCTCATTTAATTGGTGATATAATCCGAGTTGACGGAGTTATTTTTAACAATTCAGCTCCCGTTATGTGCGAATTAGCGGAAAAAGTGTGCGGAACAGCCGGATTTATGTGCGCTTGGACCATATCTAAGTGCGGAACTGACCAATTAGTGTGCGCTTCAGGAGCGTTCTTGTGCGGTTTGTAACATGGTTAGGTAATTTATAAACTAATTGGCAGCAGTTGGCCTTACGATGATTTCGTTTATATCAACATCCCCAGGTTGTTCGATTGCAAATAGGATTGAACGAGCAATAGCATACGGTGAAATCGCAAACTTTCTATACTCCTTCATAAACTGACGAGCTTCTTCATCCGTAATACTTTCAGCTAGTTCTGATTCGGTTACACCAGGTGAAACCGTGGTTACGCGAATATTTCCACCCACCTCCATACGAAGACCTTCAGATATAGCACGAACTGCGAATTTAGTGGCACAATATACAGCTGCAGAAGGGGTAACTTCATGTCCACCAATTGATGAAATATTAATAAATTGACCAAATCCCTGTTTTTTCATAATCGGGAGTCCTGCTGCAATACCATGTAGAACGCCGCGAATGTTTACGTTAATCATCCGATCCCATTCGTCAGACTTCAGAGCTTCCAGTTTGGACAACGGCATCACACCTGCATTGTTGACAATTACATCAACTTTCCCAAACGAATGTTTCACATAATTTACTAAATCCTTCATTTGATCTCTTCTAGTGACATCGACGGCTTGATAGTCAGCTGAACCGCCTTCTGAACGAATGGCAGATGTAATCGCTTCTAGTCTTTCTATTCGTCTTGCTCCTAAAATTACATGGGCGCCGCTTTCGGCAAGAAGTCGTGCAGTTGCTTCTCCAATACCGCTGCTTGCTCCTGTTATGATGACAACTTTTCCTGTAATGTTAGACATATTTTTCCCCCTTAAATTTTCAAGAATGAGTTCGTTTATTAGATTCCTTTTCCCGATAGAGAATCATTCCTGCATGATAAAGAATTTCATTTTGGAAATCACCATATGCGGTAAATCCAGTATCATCGATATAGTCGATATGATTGCCTGAAATTTTGTAACTACCTTGATAAGCGTTTTTTTACTGCCGCGAGACTCGTTATAACGATTGTTAGGTAAAAGTTCATGTCGGATATATCCATCTTTTGTAACCCACATACCGACATATGAATGTTGCTCTTTACTCATTTGATTTGTCACCTCTTTCTCTTGTTTAATTATCCAATAATTAGTAAAAAAATTGGTAGCTCAATCGTGAAAGATTATTGCCTAATCCTCCAAATATTCATAAAATTAAAGTGTTGGAGAAAGGAGCCGACAGCATGGAAGTTAAAAAGACTATATTGGATACTAAAGTCATGTCGCAACAAAATGAATTAGCACAGTACATAGAAAGATATTGTCATGAAGATGGCGTTCACTCTACTACTATTTCATCATTGCATTTCATTCGTGCTTCTCATAAATCTGCACCAATCCATTCAGTTCATCAACCAGCCTTATGTATCGTCGCTCAAGGCAAAAAACTAGTGATGTTGGCACAGGATCGTTATCAATATGATCCTGCTCATTATCTTGTTATATCAGTTGATCTGCCAGTTTCAGGAGAGATAATTCAGGCTGAACCGGAGAATCCATACTTGTGTCTTCGATTAGATTTCGAGCCGAAGCAAATCTTGGACATAGTTATGGAAACTGATTCATCAACAAACGAAGAAGGAGATTCTCAGAGAGGTTTGTTTGTAAGTAGAATGAACTCATTTCTGCTTGATGCGGTATTGAGACTTGTTCGTCTTTTAGACACACCAGACGATCTCCCAATACTTGCACCTCTAGTTATCCGTGAAATCCTCTACCGAGTGCTACAAGGTGAACAGGGTGATTCTGTAAGACAGATAGCCATGATTGGTAGTCATGCTCAACGGATTGCCAAAGTAATTCAGCTAATTAAACAAGATTTTGCTATGCCTTTGCGCATAGAAGAACTAGCTTTTACCGCAAACATGAGTTCATCTTCACTCCATCATCATTTTAAACAGGTTACTAGATTAAGTCCTTTACAATACCAAAAACAATTAAGGTTACAAGCTGCTCGTCATCTCATGTTTTCAAAAGCAGCAGATGCTGCAGATGCCGGATTTCAAGTAGGTTATGAGAGTCCTTCTCAATTTAGTCGTGAATATGCTCGGATGTTCGGGCTGCCTCCTATAAGCGATATAAAACGACTTCGTCAATCGTAACTGTATGTTTAGACTAGAATTTTTAAAATGTGAAACAGAAAAGAGTGATTACTAGAAAAGTGAATGAACGGAAAGTGATAGGTGCTTATATTGAACAGGAATGTACTTGAACCTGTGTATCAATTTTACTATTTATCCACTTGGAAGCCGTGATGTGCAGAAAAAGGGGAAAAGGGTACGGACTAGCCAGATGACTCTTAAGCGGAAGGCTGAATCTGAAACGAGGCCTATATAGTCAAAAAGACTGTCGAGGGGGAGCTCGACAGTCTTTTTGAGTTTATTTGTAATCTTCTTTATTTAAGCCAATGGCGGTTCCTTCACGGCTTGAATCGGCTGCACCGTGCATCAGGCCAGTTTCAGGATCAATTTGGATCGCTTGAACATTCCCAATGGAGTGAGGCTTTTCATTAAAGACGAAGCCCATTCCTTCGAGGTGTCCTTTGCTGTCCATATCCATTCCTGCTTCCCATTCAATATGCGGGCCCATCGGCGTAAAGATCCGTGGTTCTTCTATTGCTGATTTTAAATCCATATTAAAGTCAAGTACATTGAGGAGTGTCTGTGAAACTGAACTAATAATGGTAGAACCGCCCGGTGAACCTAATGTAAGAACCGGTTTTTTATCCTTAAATACAATGGTAGGACTTTTTCCGCTTACCGGACGTTTTCCTGGTTCTACCTGGTTCATTCCGCCGGGAACTGAATCAAAATCGGTCAATTCATTATTGAGTATAAAGCCGTAATCAGAAACCATGATTCCAGAGCCGAATGGATGTTCAACAGTGGAGGTACAAGCGACGATATTCCCCCAACGATCCATTACCGTAAAGTGAGTGGTTTCGCTTTGTTCCTTATCGTCAGGTTGAGGTACGACTTCTCGCTGAGTCACAGTGTCGTATTTCCAAGGGTTTCCAAAGTCTATTTTGTTATTTCGATTTTTAAAGTTAATGAAGCTGCGGCGTTTTTCAATATATTCTTTGTTAAAGAGTCCTTGCAAAGGTAATTCCGCAAATTCAGGGTCAGCTATAAATGCTTTTTTATCGGAGAATGCGAGTCGCATTGCTTCGGCAACTAGGTAGTAACGTTCCCATGACCTAGGTTCATATTGTTCAATCTTGAACTCTTCAAGTATTTTTAAGATTTGCAGTACAGAAAAACCACCCGCACTCGGTGCATTTGTTGAGGCAATTTGGTAGCCCTTATAATCAGCCCAAAGGGGCTCGTCAATTGTAATTTGATAATTTTCTAAATCGGATAATTCCATAATTCCACCATGCTTTTTAATGGTTGAAATAATGGCTTTCCCGATTTCGCCGCTATAAAAGGCATCAATCCCATCACGTTGAAGAATGCGGTAGGTATCTGCTAGTTTTTCTTTTTTTAGCACGTCGCCTTCTTTCATTTTCCGTCCTTCTGGCATGAATAGCTGTTTTGCATCGTCACCTAGACGGTAGGTGAAGTTTTCAACAGCATCACAGAAAACCCAGTTAACGGGTACCCCTTCTTCGGCAATTTTTATCGATGGTTCAATTATATCTTTAAGTGACATCGTACCATGGTCTTTTAGTGCAGCGTCCATCGCTTTTAAAATACCTGGAATGCCAATTGCGCTTGCCTTGGTTGAACGTTCACGAAAAGGGACAACTTCACCCTGTTCATCTAAAAATAACTCTGGTGTGGCTGCTTGTGGAGCACGTACATGACCGTCATAAATCTTTAGGGTATCTTTTTCCTGATGATAAACCATCATGAATCCGCTGCCTCCAATGCCAGTCATCATGGGTTCAACGATATTAAGGGCAAACTGAATAGCTACAGCAGCATCAACAGCATTCCCGCCTTGAAGGAGGATTTTTTCTCCGATTTTTGATGCGACAGGATGAGCGGAAACAACCATTCCAGCATTCCCGGTATCAGTCTCTCTTTCGTATGAACAATTAGTTGACCTGCCCATATACTTTTTGTCTTTAGATTCCATTATATAAACCTCCTGGATGCGATTGTGTTGGTAAATTGGAAGAAAGGATGTAAGAACTAACTAACCCCTGTCGATAGGACAGGGGTTTTGTACGAATCATACATAGAAATTCAGTCTGTAATGGTTAAGTAAACAAAATACATTAACAAAACAATACATAAAATTGCGATGATGATAGACCCGTCCATAGCTACCCCTCCTTGTTCGCCAGTAAAAACTGCAGAAGTTGTGCAGTATGTATTTCTGTTGTCCGAAGACAGCTGGAGCGCAAGCTGATTATAGTTTCTTTCTCTCTTATTTATATCCTTTTACAACATATTTAAAACCTATGTAATAAATATTCGTTTTTTAACAAAAATCGAAGTATACTAGATTGTAAGAATTGTTAAAAAATTAGTAGATACGATAATTCAATATTCCTCTACATAAGGAGTCTTGTTATGAAAAATACTAAATGGTTGAAAAAGAGCCTGGTAGTTCTCATTTCTGTTCTGACATTCGGAATGGTTTCACCCGCCGATCTTACTTGGTTCGGTGAGGATGACAGCGCTAAAGCTCAAAAAAAGGATGCTATAGAGGATTCACAGACATTTCAATATGAGGCAGACAGAGAGAATTATCAAACGGAGCTTCCATATGATCAATTTATTGAATCGATGATGATAAAAGCAGAAGAAAATGCGTATATGAAATTTGGAGAAAAGATTAAACCGAAAATCGAACTGGAGTTTAAGTCTGCTATTCTTCCGAAAATAGAGAATGCTATTCAAGAAATGGCTGAGCAATACCCAGAAGAAAAGCTTACCGCCTTATCCATAACTGAAGAGCCTGCTTCAGGAAGAGGCGAAAAGATTTTCCACATTTATAACCAAACAAACGGAGAAGATACGATTCGGTTCCATGTCCGTCAGGAGAATCCGCCGAAAGAGGGATATTGGTTTGATTTTCATTACCATACGTATCATGATAATTTTGTGGAGCATCATGAGCTGGGGAAAATATATTGGGATAAAAATACACCTCCTAAATGGGAAAATGGAGAAAAAATCCTTTCTTAAATAGATTAATACAAATTTCGATTTGAATTTTGAACCTAGCAGGAGTATGATAATTGTGATTCCTTCTAGGTTTTTTCGTTCGAAAAAACCTGGACAATCTATTACAAGGGAGTAAGACAAGCATGATATCAAGTATTATAGACACATATGCTCAATTTTTTGACTGGAGTATGTGGGTGCAAGTATTAACTGACCCTGTAAGCTGGGGACTAATAGGAACATTGGTTGTGTTAGAAGGTTTGCTCTCAGCAGACAATGCTCTTGTACTGGCCGTTATGGTCAAACATTTACCAGAAAATCAACGAAAAAAAGCGTTGTTTTACGGATTACTAGGTGCATATTTGTTCAGGTTTATTGCTATTGGGATTGGAGTTTATCTTATAAAGTTATGGTTTGTTAAAGTACTGGGAGCTGCGTATCTTGCATGGCTGTCCATTAAGTACTTTATCGACAAACGTAATGGCAGCGGTGAAGATGATGAAGCAAAAGGCATGAGTAAGGAAGGCTTCTTAATCCGCACATTTGGAGCACTTTGGGGTACCGTGATCATGGTCGAGATGATGGATATCGCATTCTCTGTTGACAGTGTATTAGCTGCTTTTGGAGTGAGCGAACAAGTCTGGGTGCTTCTATTAGGCGGTATGATTGGTGTTCTAATGATGAGAGGAATTGCAGGTGTGTTTCTTAAATTAATTGAGAAAATACCAGAACTTGAAACAGCTGCATATGTATTAATTGCAATTATAGCTGCAAAAATGCTGCTTTCTGTCGTAGGTATTGAAATTTCCCATATTGCTTTCTTTATTCTCCTCATTATTACATTTGGGATTACTATATTCATTCACTTTAAAAATGAAAGAAAAAAAGCAATCTAAGACGAAAGAGCTGATCCAAGTGGATCAGCTCTTTTTGTCGTCGGGAAGCTGTTTGCAAAAGTAAATATATAAAGCCGTAAACGATAAAAAGAATGTAATAGGAATGATGTAAGATATGCGAACAGAATCAACCAATGGATAAAGCAATAATCCTAAAATAATAGAAAAAATAAACAAATCCAGAAACACGAAAATTTTCAAGGAAAAGACGTCCACTACTTCTTGAGCTAGTTCAGGGTGGTCTTGGAGTATTTTTTGTTTGTTATAGAGTCTCATAGTATCACCACATTCGTTGTTATACTCATTCATATGTCAACTGGGCGAGGAGTGTTACACGAAGATGAGAATTTCCAAAAATTCACGAATTAAGGACTTCCAATACCATGGTATACTTATAGAATTAAAGAATACGTAAGGGGTAAGGAGAGTCCGGAATGAAAAGGAGATTGATTGTCTTTTTGTTAACAGTTATCATTATATTATTTTCGGTATTTTCAATCTATTCCTTTTCCGCTGCGTCAGGAAATGGCGTCAGCTGGTCCGAGCTTCCTGGTAAACATGCTGTGAAAACATCTCCGATTCTACAGAATAATAGCGGACTTCAGGAGCTTTTTTTGTTTCCAAAAGGAAATTTCAATACAGCGGGAGCGCTTTCCATCGTTGAGAGAATCAGTTATCTTCCAGAAGATTTAATTAAAAAATTAAATCAGGATCGAATTAAAATTCAGTTATTTACGGGTGATTTAACGGATAATTCGGCAGCTCGCTATTTAAAGGGAACGACTCCGCGGGGGTATCTCAATCAAGAAACAACTTGGGATGACGTACCTGGAATGGGTGGGTCTAGAATTGTTTATGTAAAAATTGGTGCTAGCGGAAAGGGACTGGGGCATGGTTCTGTTAATCTAGAACTTCATGAACTTGCTCATACGATAGATAAAATCGTGTACGGAGAAATTCATGAAAAAGAAGCTTTTTTGAGTGCTTGGGAAAAAGAGGTTCCGAGCTTATTTCCGGGACAATCCTATTTTAATAGTTACCCAGAGGAATATTTTGCTGAAACCTTTGCTATGTATTACCTGAATCCAGAAGAAAAAGAAACCCTCAAGCGTAAAGCCCCTCTCACTTACATTTTTATCGGAAAATTGTAGATTTATCTGCCAGCTGGTAAAATAGAGACGAATGTTAGTGAAAAGGGTGGGATATCATGAAACAATATTTAGATTTATGCAATCATGTTCTTCAAAATGGGATTGAAAAAGGTGATCGTACGGGGACAGGAACAATCAGTACCTTCGGTTACCAAATGCGATTTAACCTTAAAGAGGGATTTCCGCTCCTAACAACAAAAAAATTAAGCTTAAAGGCAATTATTCATGAATTACTATGGTTTTTAAAGGGAGATACCAATGTATTGTATCTTCAAGAAAATAATGTGCGGATTTGGAATGAATGGGCAGATGAATCCGGTAATCTGGGCCCTATCTATGGACATCAATGGCGTTCGTGGGGAACTGCAGATGGAAAACAAATAGATCAAATTTCAGAGGTCATTGATCAAATAAAGAACAATCCGGATTCTCGTCGGTTGATTGTGAATGCCTGGAATGTTGGTGAATTACCAGAAATGGCACTGCCGCCGTGTCATGCATTCTTTCAATTTTATGTTGCAGATGGAAAGCTAAGCTGTCAGCTTTACCAACGTTCCGCTGATGTCTTTTTAGGTGTACCGTTTAATATTGCTTCATACGCCTTATTAACACTGATGGTTGCACAGGTATGTGATCTGGAGCCGGGAGACTTTGTTCATTCATTTGGAGATGTACATATCTATAACAATCATATAGATCAAGTTAACCTGCAGCTGACTCGCGATCCACTGCCGCTGCCAGTCATGAAGCTGAATCCTGAAGTGAAAGATATCTTTGCATTTAAATATGAAGATTTTACACTCGAAAATTATGATGCACATCCACATATCAAGGGAGTGGTCAGTATATGATTTCACTGATGCTTGCAATGGATGAAAATCGAGTGATCGGCAAGGATAATCAGCTGCCTTGGCATCTTCCAGCAGATTTGCAGTATTTTAAAAAAGTAACGATGGGCCACCCTATTGTTATGGGCCGGAAAACGTATGAATCCATTGGCCGTCTGCTCCCAGGCAGGGTAAATATCATTATTACCCGTAACAAAAGCTTTCAAGTTAATGGGGCTGTCATACTGCATAATGTCGCAGAGATTAAAGAATATGCTGACAAATGTGAAAAAGAAGTATTTGTGATAGGTGGAGCAGAGATATTCAGGGAGATTCTGCCGGAAACGGACAAACTGTATATCACACAAATTCATCATACCTTTGAGGGAGATACCTATTTCCCGCAAATTGATTCTAATCAGTGGCGAGTTACTTCCTCTGTTAAAGGGAAAGTAGATGAACTGAATGTGTATCAGCATGACTTTAACATATTAGAACGTCTCTAGACTTTATCTTAACATTTCGGCTGTTAGAGCGGGATCTGAATCCTTGTATCTAACGGCCTTTTTTACATACTGGAGGACAACTTGAACAAGGCTCTGATGCACTCTTAATTATTTTTAAAAATAAATAGAATTTTTAGAAAAATCTGTTGATAATCATAGATAAAATGATATAATTTATGAATTATCTATTAGGAAGAGGCGAGGAGATAGGATGAATCAAACAACATCTATCAGAAAATGGGTTCAGATTGAGGATATTTTGGTTGCTCATCAAGAATTAAAAGACATAGTTTCTCATACTCCACTCCAAAAAAATGAGCGCCTTTCAGAAAAATATCAATGTAATGTCTTTTTAAAGAGAGAAGATTTACAGTTTGTACGCTCTTTTAAACTTAGAGGGGCTTACTATAAAATGAACACCCTAACGTCTTTGGAAACGAAGAACGGCGTGGTATGTGCCAGTGCCGGAAACCATGCGCAGGGTGTGGCATTTGCCTGTCAGCAAATGGGGATTTCGGGTAAGGTCTATATGCCTGCAACTACCCCACGTCAAAAGGTCGGGCAAGTGAAGATGTTTGGTAAAGGTTTTGTTGAAATTATCTTAGCAGGAGATACATTTGATGATGCCTTTGCAGAAGCAATGCGTTGTGCGGAAGAAGAAAAGCGGACGTTTATCCACCCGTTTGATGATGAGATGGTGATTGCTGGACAAGGAACGATTGCTGTTGAAATCTTAAATGATTGCGAAGAACCTATTGATTTTGTTTTAGGCGGAATTGGCGGCGGGGGATTAATGTCTGGGGTGTCTTCCTATTTTAATGCGAAATCACCAAGTACAAAATGTATCGGCGTAGAGCCTGAAGGGGCTGCTTCGATGAGTTATTCGTTTGAGCAAGGGAAGCCGACAGGTCTGGATCAAATTGATACGTTCGTTGATGGTGCAGCCGTGAAATATGTGGGCGCAAAGACATTTGATATATGTAAAGACCTTCTTTCAGGAATCATTACAGTACCGGAAGGAAAAGTGTGTACAACTATTTTGGAACTATATAATGAACATGCTATTGTAGCTGAACCTGCGGGAGCTCTTTCAGTGGCAGGATTGGATTTATATAAGGAACAGATAAAAGGAAAAAATGTCGTCTGTATTATCAGCGGCGGCAATAACGATATTGAAAGAATGCAAGAAATTAAAGAAAAATCGTTGTTATATGAAGGGTTACTCCATTATTTCATCGTGAACTTCCCACAACGGGCTGGAGCATTACGAGAATTTCTTGACGAAGTACTTGGTCCAGAAGATGATATTGCTCGATTTGAATATACTAAAAAGAATAATAAAGAAGATGGACCTGCATTGGTCGGCATTGAATTGAAGCACAGAGAGGACCATGATCAGTTAATCGATCGGATGACCAAGAAGGGTTTTCCGTTTGTTGATGTGAATAATGATACAAGTTTATTTAACTTACTCATTTAATTAAAGGTGGAATTCATCTTGGAGTTAGAGTATTATAGATACGAAGCAGGAGCATCAGGCTTTTGCTTCTTTTTTTGGATGAATATGCTAAAAAGAAACAAAGGGGATGTATGAATGTTTTCAAACATTGGTATACCAGGATTGATACTTCTATTAGTTTTGGTACTTATTATTTTTGGACCAAAAAAACTTCCTGAAATCGGACGAGCCTTTGGCCAAACCTTACAGGAATTCAAAAAGTCTACGCGTGAACTAACAAAAGATGATGATGATGATGTGAAGGACGAAAAGAAAGACGTAGTAAAATAATTATAGATAATGTGGTGTGAGATGATTAATCTTACACCCTTTTTACTGAATGGTATGAAATGTAGATTAACTAAAGGCGTGATTAATATGGCAGAAAAAGATTTAAACCTCATTGAACATCTTGAGGAGCTCAGAAAGAGATTAATAATTACAGTTTCCATTTTTCTTCTATCTTTTATTATCGGGTTTATTTATGTCGAAGATATTTACAAATGGCTGGTCAAGGACCTAGATGTTAAATTACTAGTGCTTGGACCCAGTGAAATTATCTGGATTTACTTTATGCTGGCGACCGTTATAGCTATTGCGATCACGATACCCGTGCTAGCCATGCAGATTTGGCTGTTTGTGAAACCAGCACTGTTGGAGAATGAAGTGAAAGCAACCCTAGCTTATATACCAGCGTTGTTCCTTCTATTTCTCGGAGGACTTGCGTTTGGCTATTTTGTCATCTTGCCGATGATTCTTGATTTTCTTCTTGGATTAGGTGAGGGCATGTTTGAAACTACCTTCACTGCAGAAAAGTATTTCGGATTTGTCTTAAATATGACGGTTCCATTTGCGATTCTATTTGAATTGCCGGTTGTAACCATGTTCTTGACATCTATTGGGATTATTAATCCCTTCGTACTTCAAAAACTGCGGAAATATGCTTACTTTGTGTTGGTTCTTATCGCGGTCACGATTACTCCTCCGGACTTTATGTCTGATTTTATTGTCACAGTACCGCTGCTGTTCCTTTATGAAATTAGTATTTCGCTGTCTAAAATTGTTTTTAAACGAAAACAAAGGCGAGAGGCTAAATCAGAACAAGAGGTTATTGGGGAATAGCTTGGTATGAATTTGGTTTTATTCCGAATTAAACATGTAAAGGTCCTCCAGGATTGTGTATAATAATGAGTAATCGGGAGAAAATGAGGATTGATACTGTGCTGTTTAAAAGCCTAGAGTTCAGAAATTATCTTGGACATAAGGTGACTATTACAGAAATACCAGTTTTAGTATCCGAGAATTGTGCTTGCTTCATGGTAAATGCTCGTCTTGAAATGTTCGTGAATGAGATTTATAGGAAGAAAGAATATAAAGCGTCGTATTCCTTTAAGGAATACTTGTTATCTGTATTGAGATGGCCTGAGTACAAAGAACTCTTTGCAGATGAACTGCAGCATAATGCTTAAGGTAAACGCCATGGTTTAGTCCACCAGAATGGATAAAAGGTATCAATTTTTGATTTCTTTTTTTCATTACGATGGACTGAGCGATGGCCTTTTTTTATCGACGGGCATGAAATACATATAATTGTCTAACATTTTGTTTGAATGGACCTACTGAACAGGTATAATACATAGTGTATTGTTAACATAAGGATGTGAAATTGTGGGCAAGGTAAAAATAGTCACGGATTCAACTGTTGATATGACTCCCCAAGAGCTCGAAAAATATGACATTGAAATGGTACCCTTATCAATTTCTATTAATGACGAGGTATTTTTAGACAAAATAGAAATAGAACAAGATGAATTTTTACGAAGAATGAGAAATGCAAAAGAACTCCCTAAAAGCTCACAGCCGACTGCGGGAGTTTTCCTAGAAACGTATAATCGGCTGGGTCAGGATGGAAGTGACATTATTTCTATTCACATGACCGGGGGGATGAGCGGGACTGTACAAGGTGCTGAAAGTGCTGCGAGTATGTCAGATTCAAATGTACTGGTAGTGGATTCAAAATTCATCTCCAAAGCTTTATCTTTTCAAGTAATCGAAGCCGCAAAAATGGCGAATGAGGGCAAGAGCGCATCCGAAATTATTGAGCGGTTAGAGAAAATTAGAGAGAATACAAGCTTAATTATTATGATTGATACATTAGAGAATTTAGTAAAAGGCGGTAGAATTGGGAAAGTATCTGCTTTTCTCGGGACGCTCCTCAATATTAAACCGATTGCTCTTCTTGAAGGAGGAGTCCTGAATCCAGTTTCTAAAGCTAGAAGTCATTCTCAGGTAATTAAATTTGTTTTGAAGAAATTCCGAGAAGATACAGCTGGTAAGAAACTCTCAGGTATCGGAATGGTTCATGCAAATGGCCTAGGTATAGCAGGTAAGGTAAGGGAAGCGATTGCTGAAGAATCAGGTTTCCATGATATTAAGATTGAAGAGACAACCCCGGTTATCAGCACACATACTGGTGAGGGTGCTTTTGCTATTATGTATTATTGGGATTGATTTAAAAAGAACATCTGGTTTCTTAACCAGACGTTCTTTTTGTTGATTATTTTTCTGGAATCGGGGTAGGAGTCGGATTTGCATACCCGTCAGCATATTTTTCATCGATTGCTAGTCGAATGTCTTTAACGGTTTTTCCTTCGTTTTCCATGGCAATGGAATCAGCAGCAATTTGCAGACAAACACCGCATCGGGTACCGTGATCATCCCAAACTACCTGTCCATTTTTCTTGTTTTCAAAGACAAAGCAGTCATAGTTATTCAGATGACCTGCTGACTCTCCGCAGCCGCAATAACAAGGCATGTTTTCTAATAGACGTTGGTGCTGTCCGGCTTCTGCATAGATGGTTTTAATTGCTTTATCTTTTTTTTCAAGAAAAGCAGGTAGTACAGAAGTGGATGCGGTCTCTTCTTGCAGGTCTCCATTTTCAGCGTGGTGAGAGTGGCTTTCCGTATCTGTAGAATCAGAGCTTGATTGTGTACCACAGCCGCTTAATAGAATGGAGACTGTGAATAAACTGGTAATGAGTGTAGATTGAATGTTCATGATTTTTCTCCTTTTTACTCGTTGAAAATATATCGTAACATAGTTACTGCCATGTTTGCTTTTTATTAGCAAAGTTTGCAGCGTAATTGTATTGTTCTTTCCTGTGGTGCAGCACTCTGATAAAATGAGAAAGTATAGTAGAATATAGACTATTAAAGGCGGGGAAAATATGAAAAAGCTCCCAATGCTCATGATACTTATGATGACATTGCTGGTGTCGGCATGCGGTTCAAAAGAAGTTCCTAACGCGAATAACTGGGAAACAGAAGATTTTAGTTTTATTGATCAGAATGGGAAGGATTTCTCTAAATCTGATTTAAAAGGAAAAGTTTGGGTTGCGGATTTTATTTTTACAAATTGTACGACGGTATGTCTGCCAATGACAGCAAATTTAATTAAACTTCAGCAACAATTAAAGGATGAAGGGATTAAGGATGTTGAATTCGTTTCTTTTTCTGTTGACCCTGAAACGGACAAGCCGGACGTATTAAAAAATTATGGAACAAAGATGAATGCAGATCTTTCTAATTGGCATTTTCTTACTGGATACAGCCAAGCTGAAATAGAAAAATTTGCTTTTGATAATTTCAAAACACTCGTGAAAAAGCCAGAGAATGAAACTCAGGTTATCCATGGTACAACGTTCTACTTGGTGGATCAAGAGGGGACTATCATACAGGATTATTCAGGGACGAAGGATGTGCCGTACGAAGAGATCATTAAACATATCAAGATCTTACAGAATTATTAAGACAGGCCCTTAGGTCTGTTTTTTTGTTTGCCTTGTTGGGAAAAGTGAGCGTATATGGGCGGTTCGTATTGTTTTTTCGTGATATAATAATAGGAGTATAAGGGGTGGTGGAAGAGGATGAAGAGTAAATACATCAGTCTGTTAGTTAGCTTAGTTCTGATTTCAGCTTGTTCACACAATCGGCATGCATTAGACTCAGAGAATAATGTTCCAAAGAGTCGGCTTGAATTAAGTGAAAAGAAAAACATTCCGGTTACCTTCTTTCCTGATCCAGTTGAAATCGTTTCAGTGGGAGATTCATTAACAGCGGGAGTTGGAGATAGTAAGGATGCAGGCGGGTATCTTCCATATTTGAAAGAAAGTCTTGAAAGCGAACCGACAATTACCTCGGTAAAGATGGATAACTTCGGTGTAAAAGGAAATCGATCTGATCAGCTTTTGAAACGGCTGGATTCAACTGCTATTAAAGGGAGTATTGAAAAAGCAGATGCGGTTGTGATTACCATAGGCGGTAATGATATTATGAAGGTTGTCCGTAACCATTTTTCTGAGTTGAAGATGGATCAGTTTAATGATGCCAGAAAAGGGTATGAATTAAGATTAAAACAAATCATTGAAAAAGTTCGATTATATAATCAGGATACACATATATATTTAGTAGGCGTCTATAATCCATTTTCACAATGGTTCACAGGATTTGGTGAATTTGATACGATTATGGAGGAGTGGAATAAAAGCAGCGAACGGATCGTCAGCGAATATGACGAGGCGTATTATGTTAATATAGGTGATATTTTTACGGGCACAACAGCCGAAGTATTATATACAGAAGATTACTTTCATCCGAATGACCTAGGGTATCAATTGATTGCCGATCGAATATACAATCATTTAGATATCATGTCTTTAGGTGATGCGCTGGCTGCAAGCACTAAAGGGGATGAGAACGTTGACAACTAGAAAATGGAAAACATTATTTATAGCGTTAGCTGCCTTGAATATAATCGGCATCATAACCGTATTCTTGTTAATTAGTTTACCTGTAAAAGATGAGCCTATCTCAGAGAAGCTTGTACAGAACGATGATATCGAATTTCAGGTTCATGCCAATCGAGAAGATCTTAATCTGCTGATTGCTCAATATCTGGAGAAGGAAGGCTTCACAGGCATTATAAATTATGAAGTTTTGTTAACAGATGAAGTAGAGTTATTCGGAACCGTAAAGATGTTTGGAAGAGAAGTTGAACTGAAACTTACCTTTGAACCAATTGCTCAGAAAAACGGCGATTTGGTTCTTGTTCAAAAAACGATTAGTCTCGGACAGATGGGGCTGCCTGTTTCATACGTCATGAATTTTATCAATAAACAGTTCAAAACACCTGATTGGGTAACCATTCAACCAAATCAAAAACAAATCTATGTTTCCTTACAAAATATGAAACTAAAAAGTGATATTAAAGTAAAAGCCAAAAAATTTGATCTGGAAAATGATGATATCTCCTTTATTCTATCTGTTCCATCACTCTAGGACACTATATACCTGTTAGTCTGTTAAGAAAACACAAAAGAATGCCGTCCTGGAGGATGGCATTCTTTTGTGTTTTTGGAGCTGTGTAAGGGAAACAAAAACGGCGTTGATTAGGTATGGTAGTCAAGGACTTGTAATAACAGCTTGGAGATTCGGTGTTCCTCCGCTCGCAAGACCAATAATGTAGATCGTATACGGTGTACCAGGTTTGAATTCTAATTTATTTAGCGGTAGAACGACTTGGTTTGTTCCAGCAGCTCTCACTTCTAAATCTGCTGTCGTTGGCGTGATGGCAAGATAGTTCGTGTTTTTTCGATAAGCTAGTTCTTTAAAAATAGCTGCACCATCTTTTATGCCTATATCCACTTCAGGAGCATCTGGGGAAAGGTGGACGATACGCAGCGCGGCTTCTCCCATAGGTACTTGAATGGTGTCTGGTATGGATACTAGTTTAAATTTTTTATCTTTCACTGTAACCGCAAGCGTAACAGATTGACGGGGCTCAACCATGATTCGTTGACTTAAAACCGTATTGGTTTGATTACCGGCAGGATAGACGTCGACCTGATATTTGCCTGCAGGAAGTGACAAGTATTCACTTAGTCTTTGGTAAGGGTAATTACTAAAGATCTTTGTTTCATTGACATAAATATCAACATTGCCTGCGTTTGGTGCTGCATGCAAAAGCCGAAGATTCCCTGGTTCGTTAGAGGAATGCATTATGTGATCTCGATCTTGCTCAAGAGCCTTGGCGATGTTTTCTAGATGTTTGTAATAATATTGAATATGCAGATTGGGATTACTGTATTTAAAATAGTTTGAAAGCGTGTCGTATTTGGCTGCTTTATGAAGGTATTCATCCATATTTCTATTCGGCATTACTCTCGCTCCTATCTTTCCATCTTTTCGTACCCAGCATATGCCCAACTTTCAAAAGTTGTGAACAATGAAAAGCCTTTCTCGAAATCGGAACGGCAGATTATTTTACACGAAGGTGAAAAAGCGTTAAAATGCTTTAAAAGCCAGAATTGGCTGGGAATAGGAATGGAGGATGAAGATTCTTGCCAAATTTAGAAAAAGCAACCTTTGCGGGCGGCTGTTTTTGGTGTATGGTGAAGCCTTTTCATGAACAGCCTGGAATAGAATCTGTTTTCTCAGGATACACAGGGGGAACTACGGAAAACCCAACCTATGAAGAAGTTTGCAGTGATAGGACAGGCCACTATGAGGCAGTACAAATTACGTATAATCCAGAGATATTTCCCTACGAAAAGCTAGTGGAATTATTTTGGCAGCAAATTGATCCAACCGATGAAGGAGGGCAATTTGGGGACAGAGGAAGTTCATATCAAACAGCCATCTTTTATCACTCTGAACAACAAAAACAAACGGCAGAGGCTTCTAAGGAAAAATTGAGTCAAAGCAGACGTTTCTCAAAACCGATCGTTACACCTATTTTGCCTGCTGCAGTCTTTTATCCAGCAGAAACCTATCATCAAGATTATTATAAAAAACAACCAGCCCATTATAATGCGTATCGAGTCGGGTCAGGCAGAGCCGGCTATATTGAAAGACATTGGGGGAAATGAAATGACTGATAAAGAAAATTTAAAGCAGAAGTTAACACCTATCCAATATGAAGTAACACAGAATAATGGAACAGAGCCGGCATTCAGAAATGAATACTGGAACCATAAGGGTGAAGGGATCTATGTAGATATTGTCTCGGGAAATCCGCTGTTTACCTCTAAGGATAAATTTGATTCGTCCTGTGGCTGGCCGAGTTTTACGAAGCCAATTGAAGACGAAGAGGTTATTGAAAAAAGTGATACAAGCTATGGAATGCGCCGGATAGAGGTTCGCAGCAAAACAGCTGATTCACATTTAGGTCATGTGTTCAATGATGGTCCTGGTCCCAGCGGCTTACGATATTGCATTAATTCAGCAGCTATTCGTTTTGTACCAGTTGCTGATCTTGAAAAAGAAGGCTACAGTGAGTATAAAAAGTTTTTTATGTAAATAGATGTTACAAAGAAAATCCCTGACAAGTATATGTCAGGGATTTTCTTTTGTAATTATGGCAGCAATACGCACCACGGATTGATTACTTTGGTTAAACCCTGACCGTGTTCCTGATACCTCAAAACGGACGGTATGCGGACCTTCAGAAAGGGAGCTGGCAACATAAATAAATCGTTCTCGGGCAAACGGCCACCATGTACTAAGCTCTACGGTCTTTTTACCATCGATAAATACAGTGATTTCTCCCCCATCGGGGCTGCGAAGCACCTGCAGACCAAGCATCGTGCCTGTAAAGTGGTAGGTTATGGAAGTCGCTTTTTTTTCACTTTGTAAATAGCTTCCCTGCTTGAAAAAGCCGTCCATTACATCGGGATTTTCCACCGTTTTGAATGAGAAATCAACATCTTGATCTAACGGACTCGGCAGTTTAGAAATCTGTTTATTGGCAGATGCATTTTTTTCTAACGCTCTAAAAATGGTATCTGTATAAAGCTGATACCCAGCGCTATTTGGATGAATACCGTCCTTAGTTAATTGTTTTTCCGTTTGGCCAGAATCAGCGAAAACGGGTCTCATATCAATATGAGTTGTGTGGTAATGGTCGGAAAGTACGTTTATTACTTGTGCAAACTGGTCATTTTTCAAAGAGCTTTCCGTTATGGTAACGATATCTGCTCGTGGGAAGGTTTTTTTAACGTGTCGTAATAACCCTTCATATTGCTGCATAAACTGATCAGCTGACATATATTTTCGATCATTTTCACCAAAAACAATGAATACGAAGTCTTGATTAGGTGAGATGTCACTTATTGAGAATTTAAAAAAGCCTTCAAAAGCAGTTGAACCGCTTTGTACGATTTTATCACTTTTACTAGAAGACCCATATGTCGACTTGATTTTCTTTTCAAGCATGGTAAACCATGTTTGTTGAGGAGTTTCTGCCCCTGAACTACGTCCAATACTGTCTCCAATAATTAAATAGCGTATAGGCTTACCGTTAAGCAGTTTCTCGTATCCGGTCTTATTTCCATTAGAACCATATGTTTCAGCCATATCTTGAAACAGAAATAAGCTAAATAAAAATACGAGCATGACAAAAGAGACGAGCGGCAGTAATTTTTTTCTTTTATGCAACATTTTTCCCCCAACGTATTATTCCATCTTATTATAACCTTAAAAAGGAAAATAGGTATATGTAAACATTTACTTTTTTTATCAAGTTATTCGGTAATATCTACCTAGTTGAGAGTGTGCATATTTTTCTTATTACAAAAATGGGCGAATGCACAGTCCGATACAGGCGTGTTTACATATGGTAAGGATGTAGTGAGATATTAACAAAGGAGTGGAAGTATATATGTACGGAGGATATGGTGGCGGATATGGCGGCGGATACGGCGGAGGTTACGGCGGCGGCTGTGGCGGCGGATACGGATATGGCGGCGGCGGCTTCGGCGGCGGCTTTGCTTTAATCGTTGTATTGTTCATTCTTTTAATCATTATTGGTGCTTCATTCTGTAACTACTAATATTAGTTTTAAAGCCAGCCATTTAATATGTGCTGGCTTTAATTCTTTAAAAAAATACCGTCAGCGTGTCTTTTTTGCCTTCTTGATTTCTGCTATAATAGCCTAAACTTGGAAATAGTGAAATTGTAAAAATACATACGGAAAATGGAGCTGGAGAGACATGCTGCCTGAAAGATTGAAAGCAGGAGATGAGATTCGTGTACTTGCACCATCACGTAGTTTAGCTATTGTTAAGGGGGAGCAAAGACGGATTGCAGAAGAACGTTTAACAGAGCTAGGCTTTATTGTTACCTATGGAAGAACAGTAATGGAGCATGATGATTTTTTCTCCAATTCAGTGGAAGATCGGATTGCTGACATTCATGAAGCATTCGCTGATCAAAATGTCAAAGCGATATTTACGGCAATTGGAGGGTACAACGCCAATCAATTATTGGGTTATCTTGATTATGAATTAATTAAAAGCAATCCCAAGTTCCTAATCGGTTACAGTGATATTACGGCAATTACACTCGCAATATATCAAAAAACAGGGTTAATTACCTATTCTGGACCGCATTTTTCTTCATTCGGAATGAAATCAGGTTTTGAATATACATTGGATTCTTTTAAACAAGCAGCTATGACTGAAAAAGAGTATATAATTGAACCTAGTGAAACATGGAGTGACGACTCCTGGTACCTTGATCAAGAAAACCGTACATTCCATATTAATAATGGCTATGGCGTTCTACAGGAAGGACGTGCTGAAGGGACAATCATTGGCGGTAATTTATGTACAATGAATCTATTACAAGGAACTGAATTCATGCCTTCGCTTGACAATAGCATTCTATTTATTGAGGATGATAATGAAATTCATCCATTTACCTTTGATCGTGATCTACAGTCTCTTCTTCATCAACCGGGTGCAAGTGGAATAAAAGCGGTCGTCATTGGACGTTTTCAAAAGGAATCTGGGATGACTGAATATGCGTTACAACAAATTATTGCCACAAAACGAGAATTACAGGGAATTCCTGTGATTACCAATGCTAACTTTGGACATGTATCACCATTTGCCACAATCCCAATTGGCGGAAGGGCCGTTATTGAAGCTTTTCATGGGAAAGCAACTGTTAAGATTCTATAAGATTACCAAGCAAAGAATACCCTGCCGCAATCGGCAGGGTATTCTTTCTTTATTAGCGTGTCATTTTTCTATACCAGGCAATGTCATTTCACGTGCTGTCATACCATTTTTATCAATTTTGTATAGATGATAATCAGAGGAAGATTGGGCAAATTTACGATCAACAAGAAAATAGACATCCTTGCCGTCCTGACTAAATACTGGCGTCTCTGTATATTCTCTGAGGTCAGTTAATTGAGTCTCTTTTTGCGTATTAAAATGATAACTAAATAAATCATAGATATAGGTACCAGAATGATCAGAACCGCTTACGGCTTGGAAGACGACTTCATTTCCATCTGGGGTTATCGCGAAATCATAAACATCAATATCAGGACGAGGCAGATGGATTAATTCTGGATCTGCCGTACTATTAAGCTCCATCTTGAAAATACCTGTGCGGCCATTAAAGATATCCTCAGCTGTTTTAACGTTTTTGTCATCGTCGGTTTGAATATAAGCGTATTTGCCATCTGCTCTTTTCGATAGGGAAACATAGCTTGTTGTATTTGACTTCCAATCAGCCCGCTGTCACCAAAGCTCTTAATGGCTAAATCTTCGGACTCATCAATTGTCTTTCCTTTCATCATCCACTCATCGCGTGCAAGTTCTAAATGAATAAGTAATTCTTCATATAAATCGGCACGCTCAACTTGTGCAATCAGTCTGACTAACAATCTGACTAACAAAGTTCGTAAGCTTAGATTTCATAGTAAGTCCTCCGAACTTTTCTTAATTAAGGATTCAATCAGTTGGAAGCTCTTTCGTTTACGCTCGAGTTCTTTTACGCCTTCTTCCGTTATTTTATAGTACTTTCTTCTTCCAGAATCAGTGTTTAGCCAATAGCCCTCAATATATTCTTTTCGTTCCAGTCTTTTAAGGGCTGGGTAAAGCATACCTTCACTCATTTCATACTGATTTTCACTGATGGTCTTTAAAATGCGCGTCATTTCATACCCATATAAATCTCTTTGTGAAATAAGAGAGAGCAATAATACTCCCTTTCATCATTTCTTTATCCATTCCTCTATATTGTTCCATATTTATGCATTTATTGTAATGCGATGTACATCGTATTACAAGATATATTTCCAGTAAAAGTATTTTATTAAGTGTTTTGGATGAAAGATTCTTCTATAAGGCACATACACTTTACTAGAATGGATGTTTTGAAGGGAGCTGGAGCGTAACGTGAATTCCACATCATTAATCAAACCGGTTCTTAATGGGGTGTATCCTGTCATCAGTCATGGGAAAGGCGTTTTTTTATATGACAAGGACGGTAAGGATTATCTAGATGCATCATCTGGGGCTGTCACAGCAAACATCGGCCATGGTGTGGAGGAAATTAATCAAGCAATGCTTGAGCAGGCAGAAAAGGTTTCTTTTGTATATCGGTCACAATTCACAAGTGATGCGGCAGAAAAGCTTGCAGATAAACTAGCGCTGCTGATTAAGGGCAAGCTGCAATGGAGCTTCTTTGTCAATAGTGGATCGGAAGCGACTGAGACAGCATTAAAAATTGCGATTCAGTATTGGCAGGAGAAAGGGCAGCCAAGAAAAAATCGAATCATTTCGAGATGGATGAGCTATCATGGCATCACGTTAGGTGCTTTATCAATGTCTGGTCATCCACTCCGGCGAGAGCGATTTACCTCTCTTCTTGAATCGTATCCTTCGATACCAGCCCCTTATTGTTATCGGTGTCCGCTGCAGTTAGAACCTGGTACCTGCGGGCTTGCTTGTGCGAATGAATTGGAGGTGTCTATTCTCCGAATTGGTGCAGACAACATTGCTGCGTTTATAGCCGAGCCTGTCATTGGTGCTGCTGGTGCAGCTATTGTTCCACCGGATGGGTACTTTCAAAAGTTAAAACAGATTTGTGAAAAATATGACATTCTTTTCATTGCTGATGAGGTGATGACGGGAATGGGGAGGACCGGAAAAGTACTTGCTTCAGAACATTGGGGTGTAGAGCCTGACATTGTTACGCTTGGTAAAGGGATGAGCGGAGGGTATTCTCCTATCGCAGCAGCAATTGTGACAGAAAAAGTCCTTGAGCCGATTATGAATGGATCGAAATCCATTATGGGCGGTCATACCTTTAGTGCAAATCCGTTATCCTGTGCCGTGTCACTGGCAGTGCTCGACTATCTCGATACAAATGACATGGTTGAAAAAGCGGAGAAATCAGGGAAAATTCTCGGGGAATTATTGAGTAAGATTGGAGAGGAATTTTCATTTATTGGCGATGTTCGCGGAAAAGGAATGCTTTATGGAATTGAATTTGTCATGGATAAAAAAACGAAGAAGCCTTTTCCCATTCAGATGGATGTAACCAATAAGATCATTAAACAAGGGATGGAACATGGGTTAATCGTTTATCCTGCTGCGGCTGGTGAAGAAGGCATTACAGGAGCAGCAGTTATCATTGCTCCCCCGCTTACAATACGCCCAGCTGAACTCATAGAATTGGGACATAGATGGAGAAAGACGTTACAGGTCTTTAAAGATACTGCCGGGTTAGGATAGAGGAGGTAATGATTTGGCTGTATTAAGTAAAGTGTGCAGTTTTGATGATATTTTGCCATTGTTTCAGGATGAACAAAGTATTATGTTTGGTGGATTCGGCGGTATTGGAACACCGAGCGGACTGGTAGATGTGCTCATGAAAGCGGGCAGCCGTGAATTACTTTTGATAGGAAATGACACAGGGTTTCCCGATATCGGCATTGGGAAACTTGTCTCCAATAGAAGAGCCAAAAAACTAATTGTCTCACATATTGGGTCTAATCCGAACGCTGGAACATTCATGTCTAACGGTGAACTAGAAATCGAATTCTCCCCTCAAGGTACGTTGATTGAACGCATCCGGGCAGGGGGAGTGGGACTCGGCGGCATTCTATGTGATATCGGACTAGATGAGGACATTGTCAAACGGGATAAACAGCGGGTCACTGTTAATGGCAGCGAATACTTAATTGAGCCGGCATTAACGGCAGATATTTCGATCGTTTATGCCGAAAAAGCAGATGAGTTTGGGAATTTAATATATGACAAAAGTGCTCGAAATACGAATCCATTAGTTGCGATGGCAGGGAAAATTACTGTCGTTGAAGCAAAAGAAATTGTTCCGGTTGGGGAACTGGATCCTGAAGCCATCATTACTAGCGGTGTATTTGTGGATTATGTAGTTCAATCGGAGGGGGTGAACTGGAAATGGGTTTGGGAACCGAGATAAGGGATAAAATGGCGAAGCGTGCGGCAGAGGAAATTAAAGACGGCATGCTTGTGAACCTAGGAATAGGGATTCCTTCGCTTGTTCCCAATCATTTGCCTGAACATCATCAAGTGATGTTTCATTCAGAAAACGGCATTATTGGGATCGGCTCTACACCTGAAGCCGGCGAGGAAGATGCTCATTTATGCAATGCAGGAGGTTATCCGGTCACTATCAGAGGCGGTGCTTCTTATTGTGACAGTGCTGCGGCATTTGGAATTATTCGCTCCGGTTTAATTGATGTAACCATTTTAGGTGCTTTGCAGGTCAGCGGGGAAGGAGATTTGGCTAATTGGATTGTCCCAGGCAAACGAGTGCCTGGAATGGGCGGGGCCATGGAGCTTGCGGCTAGAGCTAAAAAAGTAATTGTTTTAATGAATCATTTGGAAAAGTCAGGTGCGCCTAAGCTTGTAAAAGAATGCTCACTTCCGCTGACAGCGAGAAAATGCGTACATACAGTCATTACGGAACAAGCTGTCTTTACAGTCACTGCAGAGGGTTTACTTTTGACGGATTTGTTTGCACCCTACACGTTAATCGATATCCGAGAAAATACAGATGCATCATTTACCATTAGTGAAAATCTGCGCTATATAAGAAAAGAGCAGGGGGAGGGGTAAAGTTGGACGTTGAAGCGAGTATTAAGCAATGGCTGTATAATCACGAACAAGAGGGAATAGAATTGCTTCAGAAGCTTGTACAGGAGCCTAGTAAACGCGGCCGCGAAGCGAAGGCACAGGCCATTATTATGGAGAAATGCAAACAACTTGGTATGGATATCGATTGCTGGGAGCTTGAGGGCGATTCTTTGCGTCAGCATCCACAGTTTCATTGTGACCGGAGTGACTTTAGCGGGAATCCCAACTTAGCCGCGGTTTTAAAAGGGAGTGGAGGGGGAAAATCGATTCTACTTAATGGACATATTGATGTTGTTCCAGAGGGGAATCTTCACGATTGGGTAGAACATCCTTTCAGCGGTATCGTAAAGGATGGCAAAATGTATGGCCGAGGAACCACGGATATGAAAGGCGGTACGGTTTCCTTACTTATGGCCATGGATGCCATTATATCGTTAGGAATCCAGTTAAAAGGGGACGTGATTTTTGAAAGTGTCATCGAAGAAGAAAGCGGTGGCGCCGGCACACTTGCTGCTGTATTGCGGGGATATCGGGCAGATGGGGCCATTATTCCTGAACCGACGAATCTGAAATTTTTTCCGCTTCAGCAGGGTTCTATGTGGTTTCGTATAACCGTAAAAGGGAAATCAGCTCATGGAGGTACTCGATATGCAGGGGTGAATGCCATTGAACAGGCAATGGTTGTCATTGATGCCATTCGAGAGCTAGAGACCAAACGGAATGAAGCGCTGGACCATCCGCTTTATGAGACAATTCCTATCCCAATACCGATTAATCTGGGCAAAATTTCAGGTGGAGATTGGCCATCTTCTGTACCGGATACAGTTATTCTTGAAGGACGTTTTGGGGTAGCGCCTAATGAGAGTATTGAAGCGGCACAATTGTCACTAACTGAATGTTTGAGTGAATTAAATACTGTACATGAATGGTTTCAGATCAAACCAGTCGAATGGGAATGGTTTGGCGCTAGATGGCTGCCTGGACAACTTGAGGAAAACCATCCGCTCATGCAGGTTCTAACAGATAAATTTATATCTGTGTTTAATAAAGAACCAGTGATTGAGGCCTCACCATGGGGGACGGACGGCGGCTATTTATCAGTTGTGGGCAAAATTCCAGTCATGGTCTTTGGACCAGGCATAACGGAAATGGCCCATGACGCGAATGAACATATTGAGCTAAGAAAAATAACCGAAGCTGCACATGTCATTGCGCTGACAATCCTGGAATGGTGTGGAATGGATGATGCCTAACGATTTTCGGGATATGGGTCTGATTCAAATGATTCAGCCCTTTTGGTACAATAAAGGAGGAGATACTTAAAAAAGGGGGATATCAAATTGGAAGAGATCGCACAAGTTAAAGAGATAACAACAGATCGCTATACAATGAAGCTAACGATTGATCGATTTAATAAACGAGTCAGAGTAGAAGATTATCGCGGCCATACCGAGAGCTGTCTACAAATTGCGGTAGATGCAGCTCAAGAGATCCAGGCAGAAAAACTGATCGTTAAGGCAAGAGCAGGTGATGTTCAAAAGCTGATTGCAGAAGGTTTTGTATATGAAGCTTCCATTGATCGGTTCTACCGAGGAAGCGACTGTTTCTTCATGGCAAAATTTTATCAAAACGAACGCCGCAACAGTGTAAATTGGGAGGAAGGCGATCGAATTCTTGATAGTGTAACGACGCTTAAGAAAAAAGGCTCCCCAGCTGTTCCACCTCATGACTATGAAATTCGAAAAGCGACTATGGATGATGCCAAAAAGCTCGCGGCATTATATGAGACGGTCTTTGAAATATACCCGACACCGATGAATAATCCTGACTATATTACCGAATGCATGAAGAAAGGTACGGTCTTCTATGTATATACATATGAAAAAGAAATTGTCAGTGCAGCGTCCGCTGAAATTGATATGAACGAATTTAATGCAGAAATCACTGATTGTGCTACCTTGGCTGCTCATCGGCAGTTCGGCTTAATGAGACGTTTAATTGAAGCGCTTGAAGAAGATTTACGGAAAGAGCAGATTTTTTGTTTATACTCAATCGCCCGAAGTCTTTCTTATGGAATGAATGCTGCATTTTACGGACTTGGCTACAAATATAAAGGGAGGCTGGCCAATAACTGTTATATTTTTGATAAGCTTGAGGACATGAATATGTGGGTGAAAACCTGCTGAGGTGCCAGGAAATGGGCACAAAGGGTGCCGATTTTCGGCACTTTACTATTTCCGATTATTGACAGAAGGGAGTGGGTGAAGACGGAAGATTTTTTTAATACTCGTGAAGTGCTGGAAGCAATCTTAAAAAGTATTGATGAAGGAATTCATGTAATCGATAATAGCGGCAGAACGATTTTTTATAATGAAGTAGCTGGTGGACATGATGGCATGAAAGTCGAAGAGGTACTTGGCAAACCACTTCTGAAGGCGTTTCCTTCCCTAAATCAGAAGTCTTCTACCCTGCTTCAAGTGATTGAAACGGAACAGCCCATCTTTGATAAACGGCAATCTTATCTCAATCTTCATGGCAAGATGATTGAAACGCTTAATACGACTCTGCCGATCCATGTAGATAACCAAATGATTGGCGCTATTGAAATTGCCAAGGACTATTCACGTTTGAAGAACCTATCTGAGCGGTTACTCGATTTAGAAACGACGGTAAAAAAGCCGAGCATCTCTAAAAAAAATGTGAACAATGGAGCGGTCTACACATTTAATGACATTCTGACTAAGAACCATGATTTTCAACAAATCATTCGTCAGGGAAAACGAGCGGCAGAATCGGAATCAGCCGTCCTGGTTTTTGGCGAAAGCGGAGTTGGTAAGGAGTTGTTTGTTCAGGGAATCCATAATGCTTCACCACGCTGCAAGGGACCGTTTATTGCCCAAAATTGTGCAGCTCTTCCTGAATCTCTACTCGAAAGTTTACTCTTCGGTACAGCTAAGGGCAGCTACACGGGTGCGGTTGAACGGCAAGGGTTATTTGAACTTGCGAACGGGGGAACCTTGTTTCTGGATGAATTGCAATCAATGCCTATTGAGCTTCAGGCAAAATTGCTGAGAGTGCTTGAAGATGGGTTAGTCAGACGAATAGGCGGGTCGAAAAGTACGTTTGTCGATGCACGAATTATCACGGCGATGAACACTCATCCTGAAAAAGCGATTCAGGAAAAGACCTTGAGACCCGATTTATTTTATCGTCTGAATGTATTGAGCTATGAACTGCCGCCGCTTCATAAACGCCCAGAGGATGTTGTATATTTAGTTAATCATTTCATTCGTCACTTCAACGTACAACTAGGGAGGGCTGTGGAAGGGATTAGTGAAGAAGTCCAAACTATTTTTCTAACCCACCACTGGCCTGGAAACGTTAGAGAACTAAAACATACGATTGAATTTATGATGAATCATACCGAGGGCACTGTGCTGCAGGGTACAGATTTACCGGTATTTCTAAAGAAAAACATCGAGCAAAATCAGGGCATTCAACCACTTCGGGATGCATTAAATCAAATGGAGGAAACTTATATACAAAGAGCGCTTCTCCAAGCTAATGGGAACGTCCTTCAGGCATCTAAGCTGCTGGATATTCCAAGACAGACTCTGCAATATAAAATCCAAAAAAGGCAAAAATGAGTAAATACGTATTTTCGAGATAATATGGTTTTGGGTTAACTTTGGCATACTACTTGCATCTAATACTACTATCAAGTTTTTGGAGGTAATTAGATGTTTAATAACCTATATGTACCTGATCGCAAATGGCAGGATATTGAGCTATGGAAAGACGTCACAGAAGAGCAATGGGGAAACTGGATTTGGCAGTTAACCAATACGATAAGAACACTTGATGATTTAAAAAAAGTGATTAATCTTACCCCAGATGAAGAAGAAGGCGTCCGAATATCCACCAAGACCATTCCGCTTAACATAACACCCTACTATGCGTCATTAATGAATCCAGATGATCCACGCTGTCCTATTAGAATGCAGTCTGTCCCGGTATCAGATGAACTGCATAAAACGAAATATGACATGGAAGATCCGCTTGAAGAGGATGAAGATTCGCCTGTGCCTGGTCTGACACATCGATATCCTGACCGGGTTTTATTTCTAGTAACGAATCAATGTTCCATGTACTGCCGCTATTGCACAAGACGCAGGTTTTCAGGGCAAATTGGTATGGGCGTTCCTAAGAAACAGCTTGATGCAGCAATCCAATATATTAGGGAAACACCTGCTGTGCGAGATGTACTCCTTTCCGGTGGGGACGGCTTACTCATCAATGACACGATTTTAGAGTATATTCTTAAAAACCTGCGAGCAATTCCCCATGTAGAAATTATCCGCATTGGTACGAGAGCTCCTGTTGTGTTTCCACAGCGAATTACGGAGGACCTGTGTACAATTTTACAAAAGTATCATCCAGTTTGGCTTAATACCCATTTCAACACGAGTGTTGAAATCACAGAAGAGTCTAAAGCTGCCTGTGAAATGCTCGTAAATGCTGGGGTACCTGTGGGCAATCAATCTGTTATTCTTGCAGGTATTAATGACAGCGTTCCAATTATGAAAAAACTGATGTATGACCTGGTCAAAATTCGAGTCCGTCCTTATTATATTTATCAATGTGATCTATCAGAAGGAATTGGCCACTTTCGTGCGCCTATATCCAAAGGGATCGAAATCATGGAAGGACTTAGGGGGCATATTTCGGGCTATGCTGTCCCAACTTTCGTCGTCGATGCGCCGGGGGGAGGCGGTAAAATTACGCTGCAGCCTAACTATATTCTTTCTCAATCGCCTACTAAAACGGTACTTCGTAACTTCGAAGGTGTCATTACCACCTATCCCGAACCGGAACACTATACACCAGGACGTGCAGACGAATATTTTAAAGGTCTTTACCCTGATGTCGTGGGAAAACAGTCTGATATTGGAATTGCAGGGATTATGAATGATAAACAATTGAATCTCGTTCCAAAGGGATTAAAACGGATGAATCGCCGTGAGGAATATGTCACAAATCCCGAACACGCTTCTTTAAAAAATCAACGCGAAAAACGAGATCAGCTAAAAGAAAAGAAATTTCAAGCACAGCAGAAGAAATCCACTTCATTTACAGAGGGAGGGGAATAGGATGGCCATTTGCCCTTGGTGTGAAGCAGGAACTATTTCTTCTGTATCGGATACGGTTTATTGGGAATTACCTGACGGAACAAGAGCAGTCGAAATCACCGAAACCCCTTCGTTAGCCTGTGCGAATTGTCAAGCAAAGTTTCAAAGTGATGAAATAGTAAAGGAAATTGAAAATCAACTATTTCTAATTGATACCAAGCTGCTTGAAAAAAAGACCACATATAATGAACTGATGACTATGAAACGATTGTTGAAACGGAATTATTTTGATTTTAGTTAAATAACTAGTTTTGGAAACACTCATTACGAGTGTTTCACAGTTTGTAGACAAAAGGGGGTCGGAATGGTGTCATTCCGAACCCCTTTTGGATTTTAAACACATTTCATGGAAATGTTTCTGCTTATCAAGGCAGCTCAGCCGCTAAAAGAAATACTGTGTTATTGCATCTTTAACATAATAGCCGCTCTCAGAATCACTTGTGTTCTCCTTAATGACCTTTGATACTTCCTTTTTCGAACTGACGTGTCGGAGAAGGTTTTTTGGTAATTTTCCCGATCTTGCTTGCTCTCCTCCTGAATCTGTTCTCGGGTAGCACGTGTTTTCATTCGGGCTTCGGATTTTATTTAAATTAAAATTAGAAAGACTGTTGTTTGCTGTGGAAGGCGTGAAGACTCCTGCGGGAACATCGGGACAGGTGAGACCCCGCAGGAGCGTAAGCATTGATGCGGCTCACCGCCCGCCCGCGGAAAGCGAAGCGCCTGGAACAGAAATCAAAGACCCCATTCAAAAAACTAAAATAAGAAGACTGTAGACAAGCTCGATTTTCATCAAGTTTGTGTTTTCTTTGTTTTACTATGTTTACTGTGTAGTGCCGAGAATTGGGCACTTATAAATGATGAAAACAATAGATATATCGATTGTTTTTAATCGTTATATCGGTTAAAATAATCGATATAGAAAGGTGGTGGGGTTGATGAAAAAAAGAAGAGGGTTTATAAAGGCAGCGATCTTGCATTTGCTCAAAGAGGAATCTATGCATGGTTATCAAATCATGAAGGAATTAGAGAGTCGTTCGGACGGACTTTATTCCGCAAGTGCGGGTACGGTATATCCTGCCCTTCAGGAATTATTGGAAAAGGAATGGATAAAACTTGAGTCTGATTTAGAGAAAAAGATTTATTTTATTACGGATGAAGGCAAGGAACGTTTAAAGGAGCTTAGGAAACGAGAAGAAGGGGATTTCTGGGCTGACTGGAAGGAACGATTAATTTGGCGGAACTCAGAAGAATTTATTCAGTTAAAGACGGCTGTTGAACAGTGGGAAGAAGAAATGCATAAAGCGATGAAACGAGTACGAAGTAACCCGGAAAGCGCTGCAGAAATGAGTGCCTTTTTAACCGAAATGACAGAGCGTTTAAAGATAGCTAACAAATAGATAGGAGGGATTTCCATGAATTCTTTGAGGAAACTACTTCCTTATATAAAACCTTATATGCTGTTTGCAATTTTGGGTCCGTTACTGATGTGTATAGAAGTAGGGATGGATTTACTGCAGCCGACAATTATGCAGCATATTATCGATGTGGGAATTGCTGATAATGACAATGGATATGTCTTGAAACTTGGGCTGCTCATGTTATTGACTGCTTTTGTTGGTTTAATTGGCGGGGTGGGAAGTTCAATTTATAGTACCAAGGCAGCTGTTAACTTCGCTGCAGATATACGCCGGGATGTGTTCAAGAAAACAAAACAATTCTCCAACCAAAATACAGATACTTTTGGTACTGGAAAATTAATCACCATAGTGACGAATGATATTGCAGCGGTTCAGCAGGCAGTGATGATGATCTTGCGGATTTTTGTACGAGGACCGTTAATGTTTATCGGATCTGTAGTTATTGTCTGGTTGACTGCACGTGAGTTATTCCCTGTATTACTCGTTACGATTCCAATTCTTATTGTTTGTATTTATTATTTTTCTTCTAAGTCGGGGAAATTATTTGTAAAAGTGCAACAAGGGATGGACCGGATTAATATAAAGCTTCAGGAGACATTGGCAGGGATTCGTGTCATAAAAGCATTTAATCATGAGGATTATGAAAAAAACAGTTTAAAAGTATGAATGATTTCTTAATGGAGAGAAATCTCTCAGCAGAGCAAGTTATTCTATCTTTAATGCCAATCATCTTGTTCGTGGTAAACATCGGCATGGTTGCAGGGATCTGGATGGGGGCAATAAAAGTAAATGCAGGTTCTCTTCAAATCGGTGTGATTTTAGCGTTTATTAATTACCTGAATATTATGATGAATGGGTTGATGTCAAGCAGCAATGTCCTGATGCAAATAACTCGTTCCTTCACATCAGCGGATCGGATTGGACAGGTGCTTGATACAAACATTGATATTACAGAACCTGCAAATCCTGCTTCACTGCCAGAAATTCGAGGTGAAGTGGAATTCAAAGATGTCAATTTCAGTTATAGTAAAAATGGAGAATATGTATTGAAAAATATATCATTTACAGCCAAATCAGGTGAGAAAATCGGTATTATTGGGTCCACAGGCTGTGGGAAATCAACACTCGTTAAACTGATTCCTCGTCTATATGACGCTGATTCTGGGGAGATTCTTATTGATGGCGTAAACATTAAGGAATATCCGTTGGAAAACCTGCGAAAGGCGATTGGTTTTGTTCCGCAAAATGCCACACTGTTTTCTGGAAGCATTGAGGATAATTTATTTTTTGGCAAAGAACAGGCAACAAATGAAGAAATGGAACATGCAGCACAGTCTGCATCTGCACTGGAATTCATTGACCGATTTGAAGATACATTCGCTCATGAAATCAAGCAAGGTGCAACGAATCTTTCTGGCGGGCAAAAACAGCGTTTATCAATGGCTCGGGCCTTTATTCGTGAACCGAAAATATTGATTTTAGATGATTCAACATCAGCCATTGACGCCATATCAGAATCTGCCGTGCAACAGGCGATAAAACGGAATCATCCAGAGACGACAGTTTTTATCGTTTCTGCCAAAATTTCATCCCTGATTGATGCTGATCAGATTCTCGTGATAGATGATGGAATGGTTGCAGCAAAAGGAACCCATCAAGATTTACTCGTTGCTAGCAGCATTTATCGTGACATCTTTGCCACACAAAACGGAAAGGAGGAGGTCTCTTATGAGTAAAACGTCTATGCAGGCTCCGAATGTAATCGGTCGTGCTCGTGGACCAAGAGGCTTTGGCGGACCGGTTGTTAAAGCAAAGGATAAAAAACAAACCATGAAGCGGATATGGCGATATATGGAGAAGCAAAAGGCAGCACTGATTGCTACCATCATCTTTGTTATCATCTCTACGTTATTAGGGTTACTAGGACCTTATCTAATTGGACTTATCATTGATCAATATATTCTTCCGAAAGATATGGCCGGCACTTTTAAGTTTTTAATCGTACTCGCTGTGGTCTATACGGCATCGTCAGTATTTACTTGGCTGCAAACCTATTTAATGGTCCGAGTTTCCTTACAGACTATTCGGAACATACGCCAAGATTTATTTACCAAACTTCAGACATTATCGATAAAGTTTTTTGATAAACATCCACATGGTGATTTGATGAGCCGGGTGACAAATGATATTGACAGTTTGAACAATGCACTCAGCCAAAGTGTCATTCAATTATTTTCGTCCATCTTAATGGTCGCTGGGGTGACCATCGCCATGTTTTCACTTAATTGGGTGTTGGCTATTGTGACACTGCTGATTATCCCTGTGATGGTCTATACAACCAAACAAATCATTACATACAGCAGCAGTAACTTTATTAAACGCCAGCGGGATTTGGGTGAGTTGAATGGATTTATTGAAGAGTCCATTTCGGGGAACGAAGTCATTTCACTTTTTGGAAAAGAGGAAAAGATGTTTAATGAGTTCTCTGTGGTCAATGAAAGACTGCGTTCCTCTTCCATTGCAGCAGATACCGTTTCGGGATTTCTCGGTCCAATCAACAACTTTATTAATAATTTGGGCCTTGGTTTAGTGATTGGAGCAGGCGCATTTATGACGCTTCAAGGTAGTGCATCTGTAGGGATTATCGCCGCTTTCGTCGCTTATTCTCGTCAATTCTTTCGACCCATTAACCAGTTATCAAGTCTATTAAATATGTTTCAATCTGCATTAGCTGGTGCTGAGCGGGTATTCGAAATTATGGATGAAACTCCGGATATTGTGGATCAGGTAAACGCAAAAGACATAGACTCCTTAAAAGGGAATGTAGAATTTACTAATGTGTACTTTGGCTATGACGATCATAAAACCATCTTAAAAAATATTAATTTTCAAATAAGAGCAGGCGAAAAGGTTGCCTTGGTAGGTCCAACTGGGTCAGGTAAAACGACCATTATTAATCTGTTATTGAGGTTTTATGATAGTAACTCAGGGGAGATAAGAATTGATGGCACGTCGATAAAGGAGTATAAAATCAGTGCAATCAGGAAAAAAGTCGGCATTGTGCTGCAGGACACCTTTATCTTTTCAGGAACGATTATGGAGAATATTCGTTATGGTCGTTTAGAAGCAAGTGATGAAGAAGTCATTGCAGCAGCAAAAATGGCTTCTGCCCATGGGTACATTAAGCATTTACCTAACCAATATCAAACAGTTATCACGTCCAGCGGCTCCAATTTAAGTCAGGGACAACGACAATTAATTGCGATTGCGCGAATCATCTTAGCGGATTCAGATATATTGATTCTTGATGAAGCGACATCGAGTATTGACACAAGAACGGAAATAGAAATCCAAAAAGGCTTGAATAGATTAACAGAAGGCCGGACGAGTTTTGTGATTGCCCATCGTTTAAAAACAATTGAGAATGCCAATCGAATTTTAGTTATTGACCAGGGTGAAATCATTGAAAGTGGTACGCATCTAGAACTCCTATCGAAGAATGGTTTTTATAATCAATTGTACAGAAGCCAGTTTACTCTTAATGAAGTCAGATAGTCGTCACCATTTATTCACGAAATGTTCATTCTTCTCCATCGCTGCTCGAGGTGGTTCACTTACAATAAAGTAAGTAAGGGGTAAAGGGGAGAGGGCAAATGTACTGGGCATTAACGATAATGATGATTGCGGCGATGTGTGGTTTATTTAGCTGCGGATACTTTGTAGCGGTTATCAACAGGAAATACGGTAAATCATGGCTGCACGCCATCCCGATAACGATTGCACTCTTAATGTTCAATGTCATCTGGGCTCTGCTTGAAATGGCGAAAACAGGTCGTTGGACTAGTTGAACGTTTCTATAAAAAGGCGCACCTAGAATATGGTGCGTTTTTTTTGTGTTGTTTTTTTGACGTCTCCTAGAACTTTCGTTATATTTAGTACACAATAAATGACGCATTCTTTATAGGAGGAACGATGAAACCTTTTTATTTGTTTTTGATGACATACAGACAACCAAAGATTATAGATGAAATAACTAGATTTGTCAAATGAAGCTTTTAAAGATCACGAGTTTCCAAAACAATCAACTGATTATGATGAAGTTAGCAGATACCTAGAAAT
>NZ_AJTN02000221.1 GCF_000305495.1 Peribacillus psychrosaccharolyticus ATCC 23296
AATCATGAATCTGATCAAACGACTGAGTTATTAATTTCTACAATAAGAGATTTCACCTTCAATCATACAATTCAAGATCATCTGCTAGTGATGAATAGCGCTCCGTATCATTCTGTTAGAGAAGCTATTTATATCAAGAATTTTAAAAAAATTACTGATACACCATGGCCCTCCACAGCTATTCAAAAAGGGAATACAGAAGGATTCATTCAGGTTATCCCTATAAGAGGAGAGAAGAGCGATCATGTAATGGTCGAAGAAGCGTGGAATCAAGTACAATTAATGTCCGATGTTGATGTTGATGTATTTGATGCGCTTTGTAGTTTTTTCTTATCCAAGGCTAGGAATAATGAAGAAATTATTGAAATTGATTTGAAGGATTTATTAGCCATAAGAGGGCTAAAATCAAAACTAGGGGGAAAGGGGCGTCGAGGAGGATATGAAGCTAGACAAAGCGAACAAATAATAAAATCGCTTAAAAATATTCAAAGCATTTGGATACATATCAATAAGGCTATCGTTTATGAAAAAGGGAAACCCGTACTGACAACTCTTCAAGGGCGTACATTTATCTTCAAAGATGAAAATGGAATAGAATATGGCATTTCGGAACAAAACTGCAGAAAAAAGATAACGTTCACAATTGATACCGTCTTTGCAAAATATTTAACCGGCTCTGGAAGGCAAGTTGCCCTTCTTTCCATAAAAGCCTTGCAATATAATCCATATCGACAACTCTGGGAGAAAAGACTTGCAAGGTATTTAAGTTGGCGGTGGAGGACTCAAGCTCGAAAAGGAGAGTTTTTACAGCCTAATAAAACCAGGACTCTTTTGGAATCAATCGGTGAAATATTGAATACACGTGTACCTTCTCGAACTAGAGAGCGTTTTGAAAAGGCGTTGGATACCTTACTTGAAGATGAGGTCATAGCATCCTGGCATTATGAAAAGTGGGATGAATCAATTGCAGATTATAAAGGATGGGCTACGGTATGGTTAAATTCAAAGATTATTATTGAGCCACCTGATATTATTAAAGACCAATATCGTACGATTGAAAAAAACAAAAAGTTCGAGTGGATGACCAGCGCGAATCTAAAAGCCATAATGAGAAAAATATCCTTGGTGAACAAATAAGAATCACGAGAAAAACTCAAAAGCTTTCCTTATATCAATTAGCAGAAGAACTAGAAATATCAGCTCCTTACGTGAGTAATATTGAAAGGGGAATAAAAACACCTTCAATTAAAATTCGTACGAAAATGAAAAAATGGCTAGAAAAGCATGAATCATAACCTTCACTCAACCTCTTTACCATATGGAAGAGGTTTTTTTATGATGCTGGAAGGTAAAATTATGCGTGTATCTCGTACCATTGTCGGGGCTATCGTTATGTAAAGTCGGGGTTATCGAGAACATATATTTTTTTAAGAATTTTTGAAAGCGCTTACTTATAGGCGCTTTATGGATTTTTTTAAAAAATTTACAGTCTAATAAGTATATAAGTTTAACAGTTAATTTATATCGGACCATAAAAATTCTCATAGTAAGATTACTGCACAGATGTATGTGTCTGTTAGTTATTAATCTAATTGTGAGGTGAAGATTTATGCTAGAGGAAAAGCAAACAAATCAATCTTACGAAACACTTGAACCATTATTCAATCCTAGATCTGTAGCAATCTTAGGGGCCTCTGGGAATAAAAACAAGCTAGGGAATTTACAAGTTAAAGCGCTATTGGATGGCCAGTTTACAGGTGAAATTTATCCTATAAACTCAAATTCAACAGAAATTGAAGGATTAACCTGTTACAAATCAATAGTAGATATTCCAAATGAGGTTGATTTAGCTATTTTTTGTATAGGATCTGCACAGGTACAAAAAGGTTTGGAAGAGTGTGCAAGAAAGAAGGTTAAGGCTGCGGTTATTTTTGCAGCTGGATTCTCTGAAACTGGTGATGAGGGTGTCAAACAAGAAAATGTACTAAGAGAAATTGCAAGAGAAAATGGGATACGCTTAATTGGACCTAACTGTGTGGGCTTGGTAAATTTGTCAAATGGTTTAATCGGTACATTCTCGCCAGCTATCTTATCCGTTCCCTTAAACGAACAAAAAGGAGTCGGGTATGTTTCCCAAAGTGGAGCATTTGGTGTATTAACATTCATGGCAGCGGCCCAGAATGGACTAAGTTTTAATTCTTTCGTTAGTGTTGGAAATGAAATGGAGACAGAATTCGCCGATATTATCGAATATATGATTCACGATCCGAAGATTAAGGTCATCAGTGGGTACTTAGAAGGCGCAAAAAAACCCGAAATATTGAGAGGCTTAGCGAAGGAAGCATTAGATAAAAAGAAGCCAATCATAGTTATGAAGACTGGTAGAAGTCTAGCTGGCAGTAAAGCTGCCGCCTCTCATACTGGATCACTAGCTGGATCAGATAAGATTTATGATGCCTTTTTTAAACAAACAGGCATTATCAGAGCGGATGATTATGAAGACATCATCTCTTTTTCTAAGCTATTTCTATCTAATAAGCTGCCTAATGGTAGGAATACAGTAATTATAACTAGCTCTGGTGGACGTGGGATTAATGAAGCCGATCGCTGTGAAAGTTATGGATTAAAGATTATTCAGCTAAGCAAGCAGACCATGACAGAAATTAAACGAACTATGCCTAATTTCGCAAGCGTTTCCAATCCTATCGATTTAACCGCGGCTGCCTCTGTTTCTAATCCTGAATTATTTATAGCTCCACTTAGAGCCTTAGTTGAAGACCCTGACGTAGATAATATTATTTTTACTGAATTTCCGCACAACTGGTCCGCAGAACATCCATTATTACTTGAGTTTATTGATATTTGTAGTCGTTCAAATAAGTTCATATTCATTACAACCTTTCCTTTGGAGGGTATGTCATTACCTCCTGGAACTACGGAGCTTGTCCAAAATGGTATTCCAGTCATACCAGGTCATTTAAATCCAATAAGGGGCTTTGCTAAATTAGTAGAGTACAGTGAATATTATAGGAAGACCCAGTTAGAAAAAACAGTAGAATCCTCTAGGAAAATACAGAAACAAAGCCTGCAAAACCTCCTTCAACCAGGTACTACATTAAGTGAATTACAAGCAAGTGAAATATTGGACCGCTATCACATACCAACAACAAAACGATTACTAGCTGTATCAGCAGTCGAGGCTATTCATCATGCTAATCATATCGGATATCCGGTGGTATTAAAAATTGATTCTTCAGATATCCCCCATAAAACAGAGGCTGGAGCAATTCGTTTGAATATAAAAAATGACCAAGAGGTAAGGGAAGCCTTTCTAGAAATAAACCGTAATGTATTAAATTATAAATCAGATGCTAAAGTAAATGGTATTTCTGTTCAGGAAATGCTGCCTGTGGGAGTAGAAGTTATTATTGGTGCGAATAATGATCCTGTTTTTGGACCAGTTATTATGTTTGGTTTAGGCGGAATTTTTGTTGAAATATATAAAGATATTTCATTCAGGGTAGCGCCTCTAACGAGAGAAGATGCAAAGAGCATGATTGAAGAAATTAAAGGGATTGAGATTTTAAAAGGATCCCGAGGAAAAGCCTCTGTAAATATTGAGTCCATCATTGATGTGTTAGTAAATGTTTCAGATCTTGTTACTGATCATAGCGATTCTATCGAAGAGTTAGATATCAACCCGCTAATCGTTTATGAGGATGGAATTAAGGCAGCAGATGCAATGCTTGTTGTAGCAAATAAAGTAAAAGAAAAAACAACGATTAGTTAGGGGGAGGAAAATGGAATTAACAAAAAAAATAATCGGTTTATCAGGTCCAGAATTTGTCTTTGAAGTAGAAAAGGGACATATACGCAAATTTGCGGAAGCGATTGGTGATTCTAACCCTTTGTATGTGGATGAAGAATATGCTATAAACACTGTTTATGGTGGGATTATTGCACCGCCAACCTTTCCCATAGTCATTGGACAAGATAGTGGTGACAGTATTGACCTCGGTCTCAATCAAAGAAGAATGTTGCACGGTGAGCAAGAGTTTATATATAGGCGTCCAATCCGTGCGGGAGATATATTATACTGCCAGATGAAAGTAACAGATGTCTATGAACGTGAGGGAAGAACAGGACAGATGCAGTTCTTAGTCCTTGATACAGAAATGAAAGATGAAGCAGGTAAGCTGGTTGTGATAAGCCGAACGAATATAGTCTATCGTCCTTTAAAGAATAGTGAAACGGGAGTAAAGCTTTAAAGACTAATAGGTTGCACAGGAAGAACGGAATTGACTTGAAGAATTTAATAGAGAGGAAGATAAAGATGCTAGTTTATAAAGAATTACAAGCTGGCCAAAGGCTTGAACCGCTAGTTAAAGATCCAGTATCAAAGGTGCAATTAGTAAAATATGCAGGTGCTTCAGGAGATTTTAACCCTCTTCATACAGATGATGCATTTGCTCAGAAAATAGGAATGCAAGGTGTTATTGCTCACGGAATGCTTGTAATGGGATTTTTAGGTGAATATGCTATGAAACTAGCCGGTGATTCGGCGATTCTAACTAACTTTAAAATGAGATTTGGAGCTGTAACTGTACCAAGAGATTCTATTACTTGCTCAGCGATAGTGAATAAACTATATGAAGACGATGGTCAACGATTTGTCAGTCTGGACCTTTTTGCTGAAAAGGGGCCAGAGCAAGTGGTAGGTTCAGGCCAAGTAGTCTTACAGTTTCAGTAATTCAATTCTAAGATAAGGGAGGTTTATTAATGAGTAACATTAAAGATCGCTATGCCATTGTTGGGGTTGGGGAAAGTGAGCGTTCCAAGAATTCGGGCACCACTCCGCTGCATTTGGCACTGGATGCTGCTCGTGCTGCATTAAATGATGCGGGACTTCAGGCAAAGGATATTGATGGATTTATGAGTTATTCAGAAAATGATTCTTGTACATCTCATCAGTTAGCAACGTATTTAGGGGTTCGGCCGAAATATGTAAAAGATATTATGGGCGGAGGCAGCAGTACAGAAATGCTGATTGCTGATGCCGTGGGATTAATTGAAACAGGACAAGTGAATACCGTGTTAATCTATCGTTCTATGAATGGGCGTTCTGGTGTCCGTATGGGCGGAGGAGGATGGGATGTGAATCTCCTTCAATCAGTCATTGAGGGAGGGAGTTTTATCATTCCTTATGGAGCTGCTAGCCCAAGTCAATGGTTCGGACTGTTTGCAACTCGTCATATGCATGAAACCGGGCTTACTCAAGAGCACCTTGGACATGTCTGCTTAAGCTTTTATGAACATGCTCAAAGAAACCCGAAAGCGTTCTTTTATGGGAAGCCATTAACGATGGAGGAGTATAAAAATACACCGTATTTAAGTTATCCGTTTAATAAACACGATTTCTGTTTGGAATCTGATGAAGCCAATGCGATTATCGTCACATCAGCAGAGCGGGCGAAAGGATGTAAATCAAGACAAGTTTATATTATGGGTTTATCCGCTAGACAGTGTGTATCACATGCTCATTATTGGAATGATTTATCTGAAGTTGCGGCCGATTACGTTGCGCCTGAAGTATATAAAATGGCCGGTGTAAAGCCTGAAGACATTCAAGTCGCATCGATTTATGACTGTTACAGTTGGGTTGTTCTTCGACAGCTTGAAGCTTATGGATTTGCTCCACGCGGTGAAGTAGGGCACTTCGTAGCGGAAGGCAATTTGCGTATGGGCGGTAAATTACCTTCCAATACAGCAGGAGGAATGCTGTCAGAAGGATATACGCATGGAATGAATAACGTTTTAGAAATTGTTCGACAGGTTCGGCATGAGTATAAAGGAACAGATCGTCAGGTGGAAAATTGTGAAATTGGCATTTGTACAGGCTGGGCTGGACCTGATATGGCTGGTGCTATGATTCTTAGAAATTAGGAGGGAATAAAATGGAAAATCAAAAACCAATTCCACTGAAAAACCAAGATAATAGCCCGTACTGGGAAGGGGCTGATCGTCATGAACTGATTCTCCAGAAATGTGATAGCTGTAAAGCGTATTCACATCCACCGGGCCCAAGTTGTGCAAAATGTGGCAGTACAGAGCTCAGCTGGGAAAGGCAAGGCAATGATATACACGGAAAAGTCTATTCGTATATCATTTCTTATCGTCCGTTTTTACCGGGATTTCAAGATGATTTACCACTTATCATAGCCATAGTGGAGTTAGAAAAAGTGAAAGAGGTCAAATTAATCGGAAATATTTTAAGTTGTTCTCCAGAAGATATAGCAATAGGTATGCCTGTTAAGATGATTTGGAAAAAAATGAATGAAGAACGATCTATACCACAGTGGATTAGCGAGTAAAGTGTGGTTTACTTTTTACTAAAAAGGGAGGAAAGAAAACAATGGATTTTTCATTTACACCGAAAGAAGAAGAATTTCGCCAAGAATTGAGGACATGGCTAGAAGAAAACTTACCTGAGGGTTGGATTGGGGGAACTAGAGAAGTCTATAAAGATGAATACGAGAAAGCTGCATTCTTAAGAAGCTGGCAAAGAAAATTATATGCTGGCGGATGGGCAGCAATTGCATGGCCAAAAAAGTATGGTGGACGTGAAGCAACCTTAATGGAAGAAATCGTTTATCAACAAGAAATGGTTAAAGTAAAGGCGCCAGCCCTTGTGAATTATGTAGGTATTCATATGGTCGGCCCAACACTCATGCAAATAGGAACAGAAGAACAAAAATTAAGGTATATTGAAAAAATTCTCTCAGGAGAAGAAGTATGGTGTCAAGGATATTCTGAGCCAAATGCAGGGTCTGATTTATCCGCAGTTCAAACAAGTGCTGTAAAAGATGGGGATCGATGGATCATCAATGGTCAGAAAGTTTGGACTAGTTTCGGGCATGTTGCCGATCGCTGCTTTTTAATAGCTCGTACCAATCATTTCGAAAAGAAACATAAAGGAATTACCGTCTTTCTTTTAGATATGGATCAACCAGGTGTAGAAACTAAACCCATCATTCAGATGGATGGTCAGCATGATTTTAACGAGGTTTATTTGAATAATGCAGTAGCCTATGACACTGAAATTGTGGGTGAAGTGGATGAAGGCTGGAGGGTTATGATGGCTTTACTAATGTTTGAGAGATCGGGTATAGGTGGGCAAGTCTTTACCTTAGAACAGCAATTTAATGAACTCGTAGCAATGACTAAAGATCTAAAAGAAGATAACGAACCATTACTGGATAACCCTTTAATTCGAAAAACAATGATCGATTTATATACTCGATCTCGTGGTTCCTTACTAAATTATTATCGGAATCTAACGAAAACATTGAAAAATGGTCGTCCGGGAGCGGAAGGGTCCATGGATAAATTAATGGTCAGTGAACTCACAAAAGAATTGCTTTCAAAATCAATATCTATCCAAGGCCATCAAGGGGTTTTATGGAAAGAAGATGCTATCTCGTCCAATTCGTATTGGCAAGATAACTTTCTTTATTCCTTCGGTCAGACAATTGGCGGAGGAACAAGTGAAATTCAAAAAAACACCATTGCCGAAAGAATACTAGGCTTACCAAAAGATATGGGGCGTTAATCTATTAGGGGGGATGAACAATGGATTTTTCTTTAAATCAAGAACAAGAGATGTTTCGTGGGTATGTCCGAAAATATCTAGATAGTGTTGGACAAACAAAAACGGCACGCGAATATATAAAGGGTGATAGAGAATCATTACAATCTCTTCAAACAGGATTAGCTGAATTAGGTTGCTGCAGCATTAATATCTCTGAAAATTACGGTGGGATGGGACTAGGTGCACTAGATTTGGTCCCTGTACTTGAAGAAACAGGACGGGCGCTATTGCCAGGCTTATATTTAGAAACGAATGCACTAGCTGTCCCATTACTCGAAAAATTCGGCACGGAAGAACAAAAAGAAAAATACTTACCGAACATTTCTAACGGGACTTCATTCTTTTCCATTGCTTGGTTAGAACCAGGAGGCAGTTATCATCCTGCAGGTATTACTTTTACAGCAGAAATAGAAAAGGATCAGTTGAATTTAAATGGTGTGAAAACATTAGTACCTGATGCAGAGTTGGCAGACCATTTTATCGTTTTAGTACGTACGAGTAATGGCAAAGATAAGGACGGAATTTCGCTCCTAATTATTGATCGATCAGAAGCTAATCTCACAATGAGAGCCCAAAAAAACATGGATGAAACCCGGCAGTTAGCACAGCTTACATGTACGAATACAGAAATATCAATGACACAAATCTTAGGACCGCTTCATCAAGGCTGGGATGCCCTCCAAGAAGGATTATTATCGTTTAATGCGGCCCTTTGCGCAGTAATTGTCGGGGCAATGGAAAAAGTGGTAGAAATGGCTACAGAATATGCAAAGATACGTGAACAGTTTGGTCAGCCAATCGGAAGGTTTCAAGCGATTAAGCACAGAATTGTAGATATGAAAATGGATCTTGAAACAGCACGTTCTTTAGCCTATTATGCAAACTGGGCCTTGGATAGTGATGCGGAAGATTGCATACAAGCAATTTCCTGCGCACGTCTATTTGCTACTGAAGCCTTTGCTAGAATTTCTGATCATAATATCCAAATTCATGGTGGAATTGGCTTTACTGAAGAAATGGACTGTCACCTTTATGTGAAGCGTGCCCGTTTTTATGAGAATTATTTAGGTACGACTGAGCAGTATTATAATCAAGCAGCTGCAGCACTTGGATGGCTGGACAATAAAGCTAGTAAAGTTCTTGTTTGAAGTACTAGTTTGGGTATATGAAAGGAGAGTACAATGATTATAGCAAAAGACTTAAAAAAATTCTTAAATATAATTAACGGAAATCTTGTACCGGCTTCCACAGGAGAATATATGGATAGCATTGATCCAGCAACAGGTCATGTTTGGGGAACTATACCTTGTAGTACCATTCAAGATGCGGAAGAGGCAGTAGAATCAGCAAAGGCTGCTTTTGAAAAATGGTCTACTATGCCCGCTAGTGAGCGTGCTGTTTACTTGAGAAAAATTGGTGATTTAATCACTCAACATGGAGAAGAGCTATCCGAGCTAGAAACGAGAGATAATGGATGGGTCGTTCGAGAAACAAAATATGGTCTTATTCCTAGTTTAGCAAGCTTTTGGTATGATGCAGCAGCGGGAGCAACAGAAGTTGGAAGTAAGGGAAATACCGTTCAATTAGGCCCATCAGGTGTTGGGTATACGCTGCGTGAACCATTAGGGGTGGTAGTCGGAATCCTTCCGTGGAATGCTCCTCTCTCAACTTTTACATTTAAGGCAGCGGTTGCGCTTGCTGCTGGTAATACAGTCATTATCAAGCCATCTGAATTAGGATCTGTCTCTTCCTTACGATTCGGGGAACTGATAAATGAGATTCTTCCTCCAGGTACCTTAAATGTGATCTCCGGTATTGGACGGGATGTAGGGGATATATTAGTAAGTCATCAAGACGTAAGCAAAATTAGTGTAACGGGCTCTGGACAAACTGCCAAAGCAATTGCGCAATCAACAGCAAGTAATCCAAAGCCAATGATATTAGAACTGGGTGGGAAATCACCTAATATTGTCTTTGCAGATGCAGATCTTGATAAAGCTGCGCAGGGAGTGACTAATGGGATTTTTAGCGGGAATGCAGGGCAATTATGTGCGGCAGGATCAAGGATTCTGATTCAAAAACCTATTTATGATGAGATGATCATTAAAATGAAGGAAGTAATCGCACAAACGATTAAACTAGGTGACCCATTGAATCCAGAAAGTTCAATGGGACCTATCGCTAATAGCACACAATATGAGAAGATATGCGCTTATATAGAATTAGGCAAAGATGAAGGTGGAGAAACGATCATCGGTGGTCGATACGGAGGATCTGTATTGCTGCCTGAACAACCTCAATTTTCAGATGGTTATTGGGTGGAGCCTACGTTAATACATGTAAATAGTAATACACTGCGAATCTGCCAAGAAGAAATCTTTGGTCCAGTAGCTACGGTTATACCATTTGATACGGAGGAAGAAGCCCTTGCCATAGCGAATGAAAGTTCTTTGGGGTTAGTAGCGGGGGTATGGACGACCAATTTAAGTAGAGCCCATAGAATGATGAGAAAATTAGAATCGGGAACTGTTTGGGTTAACACATACTTTAGAATTGGACCGGAACTCCCTTTTGGTGGAACAAAAGGAAGTGGGTTTGGTTCGGATTCAATTCTTGAATACACACGTGAAAAAACCTGCTACATAGATATAGGTTAAAAACCCCAGCCCTATAATCTAAGGAAACATTTATCCTAGTAAATAAACTGGCGGGCCATTAAAGACGTAGGGGATTAATACTGTTTCTTATATTATATTGCTTCATTGTTGCTTGCCATCTTCACTATTATAAATTCTTTTGATTCTGAATTACTGCAAGGTTTCCAACCATAGGTCACTTATCTGATGCAGAAAAAAGGAGTTACTTTCATATAGACTCCCTTCATCAGTGATTAATCGAAGTTTACTAATTATATGAAAATTTGGGTTTGTTAAATTATGTATGTCATCATCTCTAATCAGGGATATAAATTTGTAACCCAGTGATTTCACTGGGTTTTTGGGTTGCATTTTACTTGGTAAAAGGCATATGATAAGAAAGGATTATCCGGACTGCGGATAAAAAATCGATTTTATAATGAAAGAGGCTTACGTATGATTACCTTGAAAAGTGAACGTGAAATTGAACTAATGCATGAAGCGGGCAAGCTTCTCGCTGAAACTCATAGAAAAATTGCCAAAATGATTAAGCCAGGAATTACGACGCTTGAAATAGATGCTTTTGTAGAACGTTTTCTTGCTGAAAACGGCGCTACACCAGAGCAAAAAGGCTACCATGGTTTCCCGTTTGCTACTTGTGCATCAGTAAATGATGAAATTTGTCATGGCTTCCCATCGACCAAAGCTTTAAAAGAAGGCGATATCGTTACAATCGATATGGTTGTGAACTTGAACGGTGGTCTAGCTGATTCCGCATGGACGTACGCGGTTGGTGAAGTATCAGAGAAAACTGCACACATGCTTGAAGTAACTAAGAACGCTCTTTATAAAGGAATTGAGCAGGCGGTACCTGGTAACCGTCTTGGAGATATCGGCCATGCGATTCAATCCTATGTTGAAGGGGAGAAGTACTCAGTTGTTCGTGATTTCACTGGACACGGAATAGGTAAAACCATGCACGAGGATCCGACAGTTCTGCATTATGGCAAACCAGGTAAAGGCATGCGCTTAAAAGAGGGTATGGTCATTACGATTGAACCAATGGTTAACGAAGGAACTTGGCACATGAAAATGGACAGAAATGATTGGACCGCACGTACAACTGACGGTAAGTTGTCTGCTCAATATGAACACACGATTGTGATTAAAAAAGATGGAGCCTTTATTTTAACTGATCAAGACTAACATACAAAAGCAGTGCCTTTCCAAATGGAAGGTGCACTGCTTTTTTTTGTTCAAAAGGGTACTAGCTGTTCATTTCAACCCTCATCTATGCTCCTACTAAACATTCGCCCCCCCAGTTGTCATTATTGATATTATGTCTACTTCCATTCATCCATCTTATAGTCATCACCGCAATTTTTTTCTCCCTCATCAAACTAGAAAAACCGTCTGTAACCTTAATTTCTTCCTACTATTAAAGCCCGAAACTGAAAAAATATTTTAAGAATAACCTCGCTAGAATATATATAAAGCTGACCGCTCCTAAATAGTGAGAAACCTTGATATAACAGCCTGTCAAGAGGTTTTTGTCTGGCAATTTTTAATAAAAAGAGGGATAATATAGGTACGACTAGAACACATATTCTAATGACTTTCCATTGGACTACAGGAGAGAATGAAAGGAGTTGCCCCAAAATGGAGAAAGGGAAACAGCAAGAAACTTCATTTGAATCAATCGGCCTAAGCCAACGGGAATTTTTCACATTGTTCTTATTACAAACTTTATCCAAGGAGCCAAATTATCCGAGAGCCATTCATGATGAACTAAATGTATCATTTACTGGAAAGGTCCATAGCTATGATTATCTATGTAAAACGGCTCGACAGCTTGCAGCCTCAGGTCATCTGGAGCTATATGCTGAAAATGGCAAGAAATATTATAAAATTACGAATAAAGGCAAAGAATTATTTACATGGTACCGTAACAATTTTTCAGAGCGGTTTAAAGAGGTCAAAGCGGTCATTGATCGAGTCATGTATGATCTGACTGGAACTGGTCTAAATCCGCCAGTTGTTCGTGAACTTCCTGAAGAATATCGTTCCTATTTCTCAAAAATTATTTCTGTTAAGGATCTCGTACGATACGTGACCTTAAGGGCAGCATCTAAAAACAAACGAATTTATATGGGAGAAATTGCTGAATTATTAAAAACTAAATTTGGCTGGATTGCGAGTAATGGCTACTTATATGATTTATCGCATGAAATGGAAGAAGGCAGCCTGCTCACCGGTTATTGGGAAAGTGAAAAACGCACGAAGCGTTATTTACAAATTACTGATGAAGGACATCATCATTATAAGCAAATAGCCGACTCGGCTGCCTTTCAAGTAAGAGAAGTACAAAAGTACCTTGGGAATGTTCTGGTTTTTCTAGAAGGTAAAGAGCTTATTAGTCAGGAAGGAAACTAAACAATGAAATATGAAAATCTTGATGGCATCAATACATTGAAAACGGTAAAGGATATGCTGCGATGGAGTCAGGAAAGACGCAGTAAACATAAAGATCTTTCTGTTCAACTTCAACAATGTGAGTCAAAGGAAATCAGCAAACTTCATCGTAACGATAAAAAGCTTTCGATTACTTGGATCGGCCATTCGACTTTCTTAATTCAAATCAATGGTGTAAATATAATAACCGACCCAGTCTGGTCACAAAGAATGGGTACTCAAAAAAGGCTGACTGAACCTGGACTAAAAACGACTGAGCTGCCAACTATTGATGTCGTACTGATCTCACATGGACACTATGATCATCTTGATTTTGCTACCATTCGTCGTTTGCCGGGGAAACCAGTCTTTTTGGTTCCATCAGGCTTGAAGAAAGCATTTTTACTTCGAGGATATAAAAATGTGATTGAAGCAAATTGGTATGAGGGCTTTGTTGATTCAGGCCTAAAACTGACGTTCGTACCAGCTCAACACTGGACGAGGCGAACAATATCAGATACGAATACATCGCATTGGGGCGGCTGGATGATAGAGGACCTGCAGACAAAAACGACTATCTATTTCGTCGGGGATACCGGATATTTTAATGGTTTTAAAGAAATAGCCAAACAATTTACCATCGATTATGTATTGATGCCAATCGGAGCCTATGAGCCCGAATGGTTTATGAAGGATTCACATATTAATCCTGAAGAAAGCATTAAGGCGTTTCTAGAACTAAACGGATCATATTTTATCCCAATGCATTACGGAGCGTATCGACTAGCTGATGATACGGGTCCAGAGGCACTTGAACGATTAAGAAATGAGTGGAATCGTCTGGGTCTTGATGACAATCTACTTAAGGTTTTGAGGATTGGTGAAACGTTGTGGGAGGATTAGGCTTGATTTTTCCTTTAACGGGTACAGTTCTGTATAAAGCCTAAGAGGGGGATAAATTGATGGACAAAGATAAAAATGAAGAACTGCAAAAGGAAGAACTAGGCAGTTTATTTACATTAATCAGGGGTCAAATTGATAAGTTACCGATCTCGTCTAGTAAGAAACAGAAGATGACAGAACAAATTATGAAACTTAAATTACTAACTGTTGATTCTAGGGAACCGAGAATTGCCCTCGTTGGCAGGCGCGGGTCAGGAAAATCATCGTTAATTAATGCAATGTTCGGCGAGGAAAAGCAATATGTCAGTTCAGTCAAATCAGGGACCGGTAAGGGGAAATGGCTATGGTACCCGAACGATCTAAATAAAAAGATTCGTCTGCTTGATTCACGTGGATTAGGCGAAAGTGAAAACCCAACGGAGGGTTTTGATAGGAAGACACCGATGGAGGAATTGGCCCACGCTGTCAACACGGAGCAGCCGGATGTTTTTTATTTCTGATAAAAGCGAAGGAAGCTGACGCTCGTATTGAAGAAGACCTGAATGAACTTAAAAAACTTCGGAAAATCGTTAGAGATACCCATCAATACGATGTACCTGTAATCTGCGTGGTCACTCAAGTAGATGAACTAGATCCACCTCATTATAAGCGTTCTCCATTTGATGAACATCCTAAAAAGAAAAAGAATATTGACGAAGCAGCTTCCCTAATGGCGAAACGATTTGCTGAAGCAGAGATCCCACTTATAACGGTGATTCCAACCTGTTCGTATCTAGAGTTTGATGAGGAAGGAAACATTGAATACGATATGCGTTGGAATATTGATTTATTGGCAGAGTATTTGATAGAAGCCTTACCCAGTCAAGCGCAGCTAAAGACAGCGAAAGCAATGCAGAGTCAGCATGTGAAGAAGAAGTATGCAGTCACAATTGTTGGGACCTTTACTGCGATTGCCAGTTTAATTGGTGCAGAACCTATACCATTTGCAGACTTTCCATTTTTAACGGCATTACAAGGAATCATGATTATCGTCATTGGCTTTATTGCAGATAAAGAACTGAATACAAAATCAGCAGGAGAATTTATTGCGGCACTGGGTGTCAATGTCGGACTTGGTCTACTTGTTCGTGAAGGAGTTCGAGCAGCTGTTCGCTTTATCCCAGCAGCAGGAAGTGCTGTTTCGGCTGCTGTTGCCGGTGGTGTTACCTTTGGAATTGGGCAGGCAGCCATTGTCTACTTTATCGAAGGAAAAAATATTGACCAAGCACGGGATGCGTATAAACGAGGCAATAAACTTTTCAAGGATCCAAAGGAAGAATAATTTTCCCCTGAAAAGACAACTGATAAACACAATCAGTGTCTTTTCAGGCTTATTTGTTTTAGCAGACTTCATCAAGGTGATATGATAAAGGAAAAAATGGTTCGAATGAGAAAGGATGATACGGTTGTCATTTTATCAGACTAGTGAACAGAAAAAATACATCGAGGAGCTTGGAATAGCGATTAAAAACTTTGCTGCTCGAGAAGCAGAACTAGATGAAACAGGAGACTTTCCATTTGAAAATATAAAAGAGCTGAAAAACTTTGGTTATACGACTTTGACGCTTCCAAAACAGTATGGAGGAAGAGGCGGTTCTTTGTACGATTTTCTGTTAGGGCAGGAACGTATCGCTATGGAATCAGGGGCGACGGCGCTTTCGATTGGTTGGCATCTTGGTAGTTTATTAGAAATTAATAGTAAACAAAGCTGGGATAAGGAAGTACTTGAGGAATTTTATAAAGAGGTAGCAAACGGTGCGCTTACCAATCGGGCAGCAACTGAGCCTAAAACCGGTAGTCCAACAAGAGGCGGCAGACCAGAAACCATTGCAGTCAAAGAAGAAGGAGGCTGGCGGATTAATGGCCGAAAATCCTTTACAACGCTTTCGCCGATTCTCGATCTCTTTTTGGTAAGTGCATGGGTCCCAGAAACAGAAAACATAGGCTGGTTTATGATTCATCGGGACACTGCAGGTGTTCGTATTGAAGAAACGTGGAATATGATTGCGATGCAAGGAACGGGTAGTCATGATTTGGTACTTGAAGATGTCTGGATTGATAATAAATACTACATTGAAAAAATGAGAGCACCAGCCAAAACGGGTGCACCATGGTTACTTCACATTCCTGCCTGTTATATAGGAATTGCAGCTTCAGCGAGAAATGAAGCAATCGCCTTTGCTAAGGAATACAGCCCCAATAGTCTTCCGGGACCGATCGCAGAGCTCCCAAACATTCAAAGAACAATAGGCGAAATAGAGCTTGAGTTAAGCCAAGCCCGACATTATCTTTATTCAGTTGCGGAGAAATGGGAAACCAAACCGGAAGAACGAGAAGAAATAGCTAAAGAATTTGGTGCCGTTAAAATGGCGGTTACGAATGCTGCTCTTTCGATTGTTGATAAAGCAATGAGAGTTGTAGGAGCGAAAAGCCTTCAGCGCAGCAATCCACTGCAACGACATTATCGCAATGTACGTGCAGGACTACATAATCCCCCTATGGATGATGCAACGATTTCATTATTAGCAAAACGTGTACTGTTTGAATAAAAAGTAAAAAACCTTCAAAAAGATGAAGGTTTTTTTATATTTATGGACCTTAAGAAGCAATTGGCTTAATTTCAACTTTAGTGTTTTCTTAATGAAAGGAAGCACATAACGGTCTAAACCGCAACGAGAAGGAACATTTGCAAAAGAACCATTTGTGCATTTGTGCTGACTGTAGCAGTGAATAAGAAAGCGAAATTCATAGTAAGCCCCATAAGAACAGAGAAGGTAGTGAATACGCCAAGAATTAACCCAACACCGCCAAGGAATTTTCCCCATGAAACTAAAATATTTAATAAGTCAACATTAGGTAAGGCAGCCCGTTTCTAAAAATCCAGTCCATCTGCTTTTTAAGACAGGGTGATCTCCGCCATAAATGGCAATTGCACCTTGAATTAATCCTTCTAAATATCAAACCAACTGGGCTTAACATATCTAAAATCAACGCTTGGATCTCGTCGTGAGGATCGTTTAGAGGATTTACAACATGAAATTAAAAACAATGGTGCACAAGATATTTATAAAGTAACAGATGATACTTCTTGTCAACCAGTGGAAAAACTCGCTGCGAGTTTGGAAAAATTGGAGTGCTAGTCAACAATACTGGAATCATGCCACATACTCTTCTTGCTGAAAAAAAGTTGATGAATGCGAGAAGATGATAGATGTTTTATATGCTTTCGCTGCCATCGTTTCATCTATGAGAGAACGCAAATCAGGTCTCTTAATAAATCTTTCTTCCGTAGTTGGAAATAACATCTACCCTGGAGGATCAGTATATTTTGGTACTAAATTTACTAAAACACATAAATTTAAAAGAAAAGGTTACAACCTCTTTGCTTCTTTAACAAAACAACGTCATCTGCGTTAGAAGCTGATGATCGCTATTATGGTAAAAAAAATCCGTTTTTTACTTGGTCGAGCCTGCCAACGATTGCTGAAGAAACCTAAAACTTTTGATACTCTTAAAAAGTGAAGAAAAGGATTGTGAAAGAATATATGATGTTGTTTTTATCACAACAGATGGAAGTTTCTATAAGCGTGAATAGCTCTATCTTTTAAATTTACAGATACAAAATAATGTCTCCTAAATGGCAGGTTTCACTTCAATACAAAAAAGTGTTGACAGCTAATATGATTCCATGATAAATTTAGTTTGAATTAAAGATACTTTAATTAAAAGTATTGTAGTTAAACATATAGAGGAGTGATACGTGGGAATTAGCCATCAAAAATTGAATGCTGTTTCCGATATCCTACGTTTCTCCCAATCGATTTAAGAACTGATTAGAAAAGCTAGATATGAATTGAATCCTAAAGAGTTTGCTGTATTAGAATTACTCTATCAAAGAGGTAATCAGCCGATTCAAATGATTGGGAAAAAGGTTTTTATTTCAAGTAGTAGTCTTACTTATGTGGCAGATAGCTTGAACAGAAGAAATTTGTTGTTCGTAAAGAATGTCTGGATGATCATCGTGTGACTTATATGCGTCTATCAAATCTTGGTGAGGAACACGGAAAATCATGAAATGAAATTGGAACAAAGTGATATTGAGAAAATAATTGTTTTCCACAAATTGGACATCATGCAGAGAAAAATTATAAATTTTTTTAGATAAATATCTCGAATTAGAGATACTTTAATTAAATATAAAAAGGAGGAGTTATAATGAACCATTTAAAAGGAATGCATCACGTAACAGCGATTACGAGTAGTGCAGAAAAAAACTATGAATTTTTCACATATGTATTAGGAATGCGACTAGTAAAGAAAACAGTCAATCAGGATGATATTCAAACATATCACTTATTCTTCGCAGACGATAAAGGGTCAGCTGGTACAGATATGACATTCTTCGATTTCCCAGGTATTCCAAAAGGAACACATGGAACGAACGAGATTTATAAAACGGCTTTCCGTGTACCGACAGATGCGGCACTTGATTACTGGGAAAAACGCTTTGATAAGTACGAAGTAAAAAATAATGGTATTGAAGAAGTGTTTGGGAAGAAAACTATTTCATTTGTGGACTTTGATGATCAACAATATATGTTGGTATCTGATGAATTTAATGAGGGGATTGAATCAGGGACACCTTGGCAAAATGGTCCAGTTCCATTGGAATTTGGGATTACAGGTTTAGGACCCATTCATATTCGAATCGCACAATTTGATTATTTTAAAGAAGTGTTGGAAAAAGTTATGTTCATGCGTGAAATCGCACAAGAAGGTTCACTGCATTTATTTGAAGTTGGTGAGGGTGGCAATGGGGCGCAAGTAATGGTAGAACATAATACGATTTTGCCACCAGGTCGCCAAGGTTATGGTACAGTTCATCACGCAGCATTCCGCGTAGAAGACACTAAAGCACTTTATGAATGGATTGACCATATGCAAGCAGCTGGTTTTGGTACTTCCGGGTATGTGGATCGCTTCTTCTTTGAATCGTTATATGCTCGTGTAGTACCAGGCATCCTTTTTGAATGGGCAACAGATGGACCTGGATTTATGGGTGACGAGCCATATGAAACAGTAGGAGAAATCTTATCATTGCCGCCATTCCTTGAAGGAAAACGTGAAGAAATAGAGGCAGCCGTGCGACCAATCCATACTGTACGTAGCACGCTCATCATAGAAAAAGAGCACTTATAAGGAGGAAAAAGAAAAAATGGGATTTTTAAATAAATTATTTGGCAAACAAGAACAACAATTAGAGGAGGAAAAAACAATGACAAAATCAAACATAGGTATTATTTTAGGATCAACTCGTGAAGGACGCGTAAGTCCACAAGTAGGGGCATGGGTAAAAGAATTAGCTGATAAACGTGGAGATGCAAATTACACTATTATTGATATCGCAGATTTCAAATTACCGCTATTAGGTGAAGCAGGCGGCGACGCATCAGGTGCAGCAGCTTGGTCAGCAGCCGTTGCAAAACAAGACGGATTTGTATTCATCGTTCAAGAATACAATCATTCTATTACTGGTGCACTTAAAAATGCATTAGATTACTTACGTGAAGAGTGGAATAACAAAGCTGCTGGTATCGTATCATACGGTTCAGTAGGCGGAGCTCGCGCAACAGAACATTTACGTGGAATTTTAAGTGAATTGCTTGTAGCACATGTACGTGTACATCCAGCGTTATCATTATTTACAGACTTTGAAAATGGTACAGACTTCAAACCAGCTGCAGTTCAAGCTGAATCAGTCAACCAAATGTTAGACCAAGTTATCCCTTGGACAACTGCATTAAAAACAATACGCAAATAAATTAAATGATATAAATTTCTACATCTCACAAATTGTGCATAAGCACATTTTGTGATTCATTTATAGTCGAACGGTAGGGAACAAGATAAACAAAATATCAGGACATCATCATATTTCCATGATTATAAAACACCAGAAACAATGGGAACTCAGTTAAAGTTGGTGTTCAATGGGTAAATACTGGTCATAGTTTACAATGGCAGAGGTGGAAGCTGCTAACAATGGTAACAACAAGTTTATTAATAAAAAGAATAGAGAATAAGAGGAGATTAAAAAATGTTTAGAAATGAAGTAGGAGCACTTATCATACGTGTAGTATTGGGATTAATTTTTGCAGTACATGGTCTTGTTAAATTTCAAGATGGAATAGGAAGTACAGTAGCATGGTTTGAAAGTATCAACATACCAGGATTTTTAGCTTATGGTATTGCAAGTCTTGAATTAGTAGGTGGAATCTTGTTAATCATCGGTTTGGCAACCCGTATCGTTTCAGGTTTATTTGTTTTACTTATGGTGGGTGCAATTATTACAGTGAAATTTGCTGTTGGATTTTTAAATGGCGTCGAATTTGATTTAGCGTTAATGGCAATGGCGGCATTCTTAGCCATTGCAGGTAGTAAACTATATGCAGTTGATAATCGAGTATTCAATCATAAATAAGTATCAAATCTTCAAGTTTTAATAAAGTGTTCAGATATAAACAAAACCCTGACTTTTGATTAAAGTCAGGGTTTTGTCTAAACCTAAATAATTTAAGATGGACTCGGATTAATAATAGGTAGATTAGTTTTCATCTATTGTTTATGGAATGGAGTGAAGTTATAGATTCCTATCTAACAATATCCCCACTTGTTCTGCCATAACCTCCGGTGGCTTAGGCATTTCATTCTTAATCCACCATTCCACAATTTCTACATATGATGTCACAATAAATTGGAGCAAAATATCATCTTGCAATCCTTGATTTTTTTCATTTGTTATATCGATTTCATCCTTGAACTCAATAATTAGAAACTTTTGAAACTTACTTCGAAAAGAAGGAGCACCCTTCTGCCTATCATCACCACAGCACTCGGCGCTGCCTTGATAGAAGAATTGATCTTTCGTGGGCTTGTCTTTCAAGCAATTGAAAAAATGGGTGGAAGTTGGATTGCGTTGGCCTTGACATCCCTCTTCTTCGGAATTGCTCATCTTGGCAACCCTGGAGCTACAATTGTGGGGGCTTTCTCTATTGCCATTGAAGCTGGTGTATTGCTTGGGGTAGCTTTCCTTTGGGGCGTAATATTTGGTTTATCTGTGGCCTCCATTTCATTTGGAATACAACGGAAGGACTCTTGGGCATCCCCGTCTCAGGACATCCATCCACAGGTCTTTTTACTATCGAAATTAAGGGGCCGGCCCTTCTTACTGGGGGCGAATTTGGTCTTGAATCTTCCATAGTTCCCGTCATAATCAGTCTGTTAATCACCAGCCCTATGCTTATCTTTGCTCGCCGCAAAGAGCATTTCGTATCACATCGTCAAGATTCAAAATAACATTCGAACCCGTTGGAGGTAATTATGTAAAGTGTAAACTATTCTTCCGAAATGGTAGCTCGCTTCGTAATCGTTGTGTCGAATGTGTATTACGCTAAAAATTCCGCCTCATATCTGGTTTGGTTCTCCGCACTGCCTATAACAGCAAGTTTAGGGCCATCCTTTGACAGATGGTCCTTTCTGGCTATATAAAACAGATCAATTGCTCACAGAATTATTTTTTGGATTAATTTTAATTAACTCTGTTGATTTTGATATTCCTTAAAACCTTGTTAAATCAATTTTAGTTTACTAAAGAACAATACCCTATAGAGTAGACATTTTTCAAGCGTCTACTCTATAGGGTATTGTATAAAAAGGTTTATATTATTTATGAACTTTTAAGAAGCAATTGGCTTAATTTCAACTTTAGTGGTTTCTTTCTTCAGTGTTTTCTTAATGAAAGGTAGTACATAACGGTCTAGACCATATTGTGCTGCATTGTAGCCAGCAACGAGAAGGAACATTTGTAAAAGAACCAATTGTGCATTTGTACTGACTGTACCAGAGAACAAGAAAGCGAAATTCATGGTAAGTCCCATAAGAACAGTGAAGGTAGTGAATACTCCAAGAATTAATCCAAGACCGACAAGGAATTCTCCCCAAGGAACTAAGAAGTTAAAAAGTTCAACATTAGGCAAGGCAGCTTTTTCTAAAAATGCAGCCCACCATCCTTGAACGGCAGGATGATCTCCGCCAGAGTTGGCAATCGCACCTTGTATAAATCCAGATGCATCAAAGCCCCCGCTTTTTAATTTTTCATAACCATGTGTCATCCAATCATAGCCAATATACACGCGCAAGAGAGTTAAGAAAATAGCCGCATATTTATTTGTTCTTAAAAAGTTTAACATGAAAATCAACTTCCTTTCCGTATCTGAGTAAAGTATGAGTTCCTTTGTCTTGTAAAGATAGCGCTTATCTATGTCTTTATCTTACATCCATTATTTACTATAATCAATAACTTTGTGAAGTATTTCACAAATAAAAGGGGGTGCTGTCACATATTTTACACATTCTAAATAGAAGGGTGAAAAAAGGATAATTCGTGACTAATTTGTGCATATTTTGAAAGATTTGATGAATAGAATAACTGTTTGTGCAAGATGGACCTGCCATGTGAAGCATCTTTAGTGCATAATTTCTAGCTTTCAGCTATCATTGGCTTCGAGTGTCCTTGTTTTATTAAACATCCTTATTATTTGTAACTACTTAATAGAAAGAAGTGAAATGTATGGCTGCTAAACAATTGCATGAAATCAAGTATTCAGTCTTAGACTTAGCAAGTATCACAGAAGGCAGTACAGCTTCTGACGCCTTTAAAAATTCACTTACCCTTGTACAGCATGTTGAAAAGCTCGGGTATCATCGATATTGGGTTGCGGAACATCATAGCATGCCTGGAATCGCCAGCTCTGCCACTTCCGTCGTTATTGGATATCTGGCGGCTGGAACATCAAAAATCCGTATTGGTTCTGGAGGTATCATGTTACCGAATCATGCTTCATTGGTAATTGCTGAGCAGTTTGGAACATTGGAAGCTATGTATCCCGGACGAATTGATCTTGGACTTGGGCGTGCTCCAGGCAGTGATCAGCGAACTGCGATGGCTTTACGAGGCGATATTCGCAATCAAGGCCAAGATTTTCCACATCAATTAGAAGAATTGCGCAGTTATTTCGATCCAGCTTCAAAGCATAATGCAGTCCGGGCCATACCAGGTGAAGGGCAGAAGGTGCCAATCTGGCTTCTTGGTTCTAGCGGATTTAGTGCACGACTAGCGGCAAATTTAGGGCTTCCATTTGCGTTTGCCAGCCATTTTTCACCGGAAAATACACTTCCAGCACTCGCTATTTACCGCGATCACTTTAAGCCTTCAGACGTTCTTTCAGAACCGTATGCAATGGTCGGCATGAATGTGTTTGCTGCCGAAACCACAGAAGAAGCAAAAAAACTGGCTACTTCTCATCAGCAGCAATTTCTCAGCTTGATTCGAAACACACCAGGTCAGCTACCACCGCCAGTCGATACAATGGAAGGACGATGGAATCCTTACGAAGAAGCGGCAGTTGAAAAGAATCTTAAATCTTCGATCATTGGTAATCCTAAAGAAGTCAAAGAACAGCTTCAAAAGTTCCTTGACGATACACAGGCAGATGAAATGATGATTAATAGTTCCATATATGATCAGGCAGCAAGACTCCGTTCATATGAAATCGTTACTGAAGCAACGCGTAAATAATTTTCTAAAACCTGCGGGCATAACCTGCAGGTTTTTTTCCGTCTAGAGGAGGATAAGACATAACACTTGGGTTGGTATTAAATGAATGAAAAAGGATATATAATTAGAATGTTCAGTTTTTTATAAAATGGAAACGAGGGAATAAGATGCTTGCAAAATCGGTAATTGATGATGTACTTGAAGCAGCACTGTCTACTGGTGGAGACTTTTCTGAGGTATTTGTAGAAAACCGTTATAGTAATCAATTAATTCTGCAAGGAGGGCAAGTGGAAAAAAGTCTGTCTGGAAGAGAATTTGGGATTGGTATCCGAATTTTCAAGGATTTTCAAAGTGTGTATACGTATACAACGGATGATAGCAGAGAGGGATTGATTAAGGCCGCAAAAAAGGCAGCACAGGCCATTAAAGGTGAACATATTCTTCAGCCAACTTCTCTTGAACGACAAGCTATTGAATCTCTTCATCCAATTCTTCTTCATCCCAGAGAAGTTGAAAAAAAACGGAAGGTAGACGTGATGAAGAAAGCATATGAATCGGCTAAGAACTACCATTCTAGCATTGAGCAAGCAACAATTAAATTGTTCGACGAAGAACAAATGGTTCTAATTGCTAATTCAGAGGGTACATTTGCCGAGGATCAGCGTACCCGCAGCCTGCTATCTATCAAGTCCATTGCCTCGGATGGGATTCAAATGCAGACGGGCGGGCACAGCACAGGTGCTTTTAAAGGGTTTGAATTCTTTGAGAATTTAAATCTGGAACATTATGCTTTTGAAGCATCACGTATGGCAGTGACTATGCTTGGGGCTGAGAACTGTCCGAGTGGAAAATACCCTGTGATTCTTGATAATGAGTTCGGCGGTGTTATTTTTCACGAAGCATGTGGACATGGACTAGAAGCAACATCTGTTGCTAAAAATAATTCAGTCTTTGCTAACCGTATTGGTGAAAAGGTAGCCTCCGATCTTGTTACGTATATAGATGATGGCACATTGAAGAATGAATGGGGATCAATCACAATTGATGATGAAGGTGAACGTGCTCGGAAAAATGTTCTCATTGAAAATGGGATTCTTACAGGCTATTTAATTGATAAATTTAACAGTAGAAGAATGGGAATGGCATCGACAGGTTCAGGAAGGCGTCAGTCCTATCGTTTTGCACCGACTTCCCGAATGACAAATACCTACATTGCTTCTGGAAAATCTACTAATGAAGAAATTATTAGCAATACTGAACGTGGTATCTTTGCAAAGTATATGGGTGGAGGTCAGGTTAACCCTGCTACTGGAGATTATAATTTTTCAGTAATGGAAGCTTACTTAGTTGAAAACGGAAAAATCAGTAAACCATTGCGTGGTGCTACATTAATTGGAAATGGACCGGAAACGATTCAATTGGTCGATATGGTTGGTAAAAATCTTGGCCATGGTCCTGGAATGTGTGGATCTGAAAGCGGCAGTATTCCAGTTAATGTCGGACAGCCAATGGTACGTGTGAGCGAAATGACGGTTGGCGGAAGAATGGGGGAAGAATAAGATGAATCTAGAAAACTTTAAAGATCAATTATTTGCCTATGGTACTGGCCAAGGATTTACTGACATGGAGTTAGCGTACGTACGAGAGGAGAAGTTTGCCTGCAGTCTCTTTGAAACAGAAATTGATTCCTATGATACTTCGGAAACATACGGTATCTCATTCCGTGGACTATTCAAAGGGAAAATGGGGTCAGCATTTACAGAGAAGTTAGATGAAGATTCGGTTACATACCTTATAGAAGAGGCTAAGGATAACGCGGATGTGAGTGAACCTGAAGAACTGGAAGAAATTTTTTCTGGGAGCCATTTTTACAAGCAGCCTGACTTTTTTTCTGAAAAACTGAAACAAGTTTCGATTTCAGATAAAATTGCGCTGTTAAAATCAACGGAACCGTATATTTTTGAAGCTGATGAACGGGTTACAGCAATTGAAAGCTTCACTCTTCAAAGTAGTGAAGTGGAAAGAGGATTACTAAACAGCAAAGGACTTTCACTAAACGAACGAAAAAATGACTTTCTAATTGGTCTATCGGTTGTAGTGAAAGACAATAATCAAATTAAGAATGGATTTATTGTTAAAAATACACAGGATTTTTCAAAAATCGTTCCCCAAGATATAGCCCATGCTGCAGTTGAGGAAGCAATCTCACAACTTCATGCAAAGCCAGTAAAAAGTGGTGATTATCCAGTTGTCATACGTCATGATGCAGCCGCTATGTTATTAACCGTTTACTCAAGTATTTTTTCTGCTGAAAATGTTCAGAAAGGTCTGTCACTATTAAAAGATAAAGAAGGGAAAAATATTGCCAGCCCATTTGTGAGCATAATTGATAATCCATTTGAAAAGCAAGGACTCGCTCGTAGAAGCTTTGATGATGAGGGAGTTGCCACCTCATACAGAGAGATTGTGTCATCGGGTACACTCGAAACACTGCTTTATGATCTAAAAACAGCCAAAAAAGCAGACAGGGAATCAACAGGTCACGCGTATAAATCCTCCTATAACAGCAGCCTTGAAATTGCACCTACTAATTTCTTTATTGTCCCTGCTGAAGGAGAAGGAGATTTAGTCGGCAAAGTTGAAGAAGGCATTCTAATTACTAGTCTATCAGGCTTACATTCTGGTGCAAATACGATATCTGGAGATTTTTCCTTGGCTGCAACTGGTCTGTATATAGAAGGTGGAGTCATTAAGCATGCAGTCAAACAGATGACAATTGCAGGGAATTTCTTCGAATTATTAAAGAATATTGAAGCTGTCGGATCAGACCTCGAATTTTGTTACATCCAAATGGGCGGGAATTGTGGATCACCCTCATTATTAATAAAAGAACTTGCCGTCACAATAGAATAATAGATAGCTTGGTTTTACGTAAGTTAGTAAAGAATAGCAGTCAACTTTCTCTGACTGCTATTCTTTTTATATAAATCAGCCTAAAAACCTGTTCCTAATATACGTAACAGTTATCAGGGATGAGGTGAACATATACGATGGTTAACAAAACGAACTTATAGTTGGCTGATTTTAAGTGGTCTTGTTATTTATATTGTGAAATTGTAAAGGGGGTCTTTATTGCAAGATTCTTTTTTTGTGGGCCATATTATCGTAACCACTATAGCAAAGAGAAGGAGCATTTCAACCATTTGTAATAAGTATATGCGGCGGCGGGAACATATCTGCTTGGTTCTCATTAGAGCATCCCTTCGATTTAAATGGATAATTATTGAACCATTATTAATAATCAGCAATTATAAAATCTAACCCACTACTCTATTTTGCTTTTAGATAGTAAATTAGATAAAGTGGATAGTGATAATCTGCCTCTTTGTGGATTGTAAACTACTACTATTTATGTAGCTGCATATATATTGCGTACTGATTTTCTACTTTCATATCATAAAGTAAAGGATGACTAAAGTGATTAGAATATTAGCGGTAGATGATGATGTACATATGTTGAATTTTGTTGCAGCTGAACTTCGACAAGCGGGGTATGAAGTAGTGCAAGTGACTTCTGGTGAGGAAGCATTATTGCGTATCGAGTCCGAAACTATGAATTTAGCAGTGGTTGATGTTATGATGCCCGGCATCGATGGGTTTGAACTAACGCAAATACTGCGTACAGAGTACGACCTTCCGGTTATTCTGCTTACAGCACGGCATCATATTGAAGATAAAGAACGCGGGTTCTTGGCCGGATCTGACGATTATTTGGTCAAGCCTTTTGAATCGAAGGAGTTATTGTACCGCGTTAAAGCCATTTTACGGAGATATAATCATCCAGAGAACGACCTGCTGACTATCGGTTCACTCACAATCGACCTCAAAAGCTATGAAGCACGATCAACCAACGGTACCTTGCTCACTCCTTTAAAGGAATTCGAATTACTCTCACTCCTTGCGTCACAGCCCAATCAAGTGTTGAGTAGGGATTTGATGATAGAACGGATTTGGGGAATCGATTTTCAAGGGGATGAACAGACGGTTAATGTTCATATTAATCGCCTGCGGCAACGCTTAGAACGATTTGCTCCAGATGTTCAGATTATAACTGTACGGGGTGTGGGGTATAAAATTGAGGTGGTCAGATGAGTCTTTATGTTAAATTTATTTGGTTTACCTTCACTACGATGCTTGTCAGCAGCCTGATTGCCTTTTTCGCGATGAATATCTATTATCACCAATATTTAAAAGGCGAAAATAACGATAAAAATATGACCATTGCCAGTTCCATAGCTGATTTCTTAAATGAAACAACATCTGCTCGTGCTGAAGAAACCCTAGCTTTGTTGGGTGAAGCTGGTTATCAGCTTTATATGACGGATGGAGAGACGGTCAGGCGTTTTGGTGGTCACTATCGGGATGAAACGATGGATGACGCCGTTATTCGACAAGTGCTTGATGGAAAAGTCTACAATGGCATTCGTGATTTTCCAAGGGAAACCTTTGTGACTGGTTTTTTTGCAAATGAATTAAAAAATACTGTCGGTGTATCGATAGTCATTGATGGTGAACGCCATGCGCTGTTTTTGCGTCCGAACATTAAACTTCTTCTTCAAGAGCTCCACCTATTATTCGGGGGACTGGCAGTGGGGATTATTTTGTTAAGTTTTATCGGAATGCTGATTGTTGCACGACTGTTGATTCTACCCATCATAAAATTGACCGAAGCAACAGAGAAAATGGGTTCCGAATCCTTCAATGTGCCGCTTTCTATTGATCGTAAAGATGAAATAGGCCGTCTAGCCGATCAATTTCTAACTATGCGTGCTCGTATTGAAAGATCTATTTTAAAGCGGAAAGAATTTGTGCACAATGTTTCCCATGATATTCAATCCCCCCTTCATACTATACAAAGCTATTTGACTTTGCTTCAAAAAGAAGGAGTGAGTGAGAACGAAAAAGAGCAGTACTCAGCCATTATCCAAGAAGAAATAACACGCATGTCTCTCTTGACTAATCAATTATTGACCTTAGCATCATTTGATGCAGAAGCGACGGATCCAGTGGAGGAAGTCTATGTCGATCAACAAGTGCGCGAAACGCTTTCTCATCTACGCTTTGCATTTGAAGAAAAAGAGCTTGGGATTTCCTTTATATCGGAATCCATCAAAGTGAGAGGTAATGCACCACTTCTTCAAACTGTTTGGGAGAACTTGCTGACTAATGCCATTAAATATAGTGAACCAGGCTGTTCCATTGAAATTCAGATGACATCTACTCCTGATTCTATGATTTTAAACATTCAAGATGAAGGTGTTGGTATGTCTCCTCATGAGGTCAAACACGCATTCGACCGATTTTACCGGGCTGATCAAGCTCGTACACGTTCATTAAAAGGTTCAGGTTTAGGTCTGGCCATTGTAAAAGAAATTATCGAACTACATAAGGGTACCATCGAAATTACCAGTACTCCCGCTATAGGTACGACAGTTCAAGTAAAACTTCCTCTTCTGTAACCAGTCGTTCACCTTCTATACAAGTTCACAGCTTTCTAGAGCTGTGAACTTTTTTAAGCTGGTTCGTTCTGCCTCAACCTCCTAATTCCCTCTTAGAGCTATGGATTCTATGATTTTAAAATCTATTCCATTTTTCTAAAATGTATTCTTTCTTTACTAACCTTAATCGAACTAACCTTAAATTAATTATTGGAAAACGGTGAAGGAGCTTCAAATGTTATCACCTGTTAATCTTCCGTTCACCTTAGACGTTTAAACTGAAGATATTAAGTGAAATGGAGGAGTTAACATGAACATTGCATGGAAAGAAATTAAGAAAAGCAAAATAAGATTTCTGATTCTTGGTTCAATCGTTTTTCTAGTTAGTTTTTTAACACTTATCATTTCTGGATTATCGAATGGTTTATCCCAAGATAATGCGGCTTTAATAAAAGATTTACCAGATGGTCAATTTTATATGAATGAGCATGCGAATGAAACCTATAATCTTTCGAGAATAGATGAAAGCACACAAGAAACATTAGTGAATGAGCAGAAGGATGCTGCGGCACTGTCTATTCAAATGGGTTTTGTTAATGACGCAGATGATAAACAACATAGTGTTGCCTTTGTCACTTCGACTGATTCAAATTTATTTGAGAAAGTTGAAATAGGAGAAATTGTATTAGATCAATCAATAGAGGAAGACGGTATTAAAGTTGGAGATGCCGTTACGAACAATCAGTTCGGCGGAGAATTCATAGTGAAAGGCTTTGTAGATCAAAAGAAGTATAGCCACGCACCTGTTGCATATATCAATATGGAAAACTACCAAGAAATTTACGGTGTAAAAGAAATGCAACTGGTATTTGTACCTGGACAAGATAATGCACAAGCTATTGACGGATTACAATCATTTTCAAATAAAGAGTTTCTTAGTACAATTCCAAGTTATAGTGCGGAACAGATGTCACTCAATATGATCATTTGGTTTTTAGTTGTCATCAGTGGAATGTTGTTCGCGATTTTCTTCTATATGATGAATGTTCAAAAGATTGGTTTGTACGGGATTTTGAGAGCGCTCGGTGTTAAGACTAGTCGATTATTTGGGATGATGTGGTACCAAATGTTCTTTATTACCGCGATTGCACTCACTTTGTCAGTTGCATTGAGTCAGGGTTTTACAATGATTGCTCCTGAAGGAATGCCTTTCATTTTAACACTAGAGATAACTATTCAACTATCAATCATATTCTTGATAATCGGATTTATCGGTGCTACGCTCTCAGGCTTCCAAATTAGAAAAGTCGAACCATTACATGCGATTCAACAAGGAGAGATTTAATATGGCAATATTCATGATTGATAAAGTTAAAAAATCGTTTGCAAATGGAGACGTGGAAGAACAAGTTTTAAAAGGAATCAACCTTTCCCTCGATGAAGGAGAAATTACGGCATTAGTTGGTCCATCGGGATCCGGTAAAAGTACGCTTCTTACAATAGCGGCTGGTCTTCAACGTGCATCGGATGGTCATGTATATTTCAATGGAAAAAATATGACTAACATGAGTCAGGAGCAAATCCGTCAAATCCGGGCAAGCGAGTTCGGATTCGTCTTTCAATCCTCTCATCTCGTTCCTTTTCTTACTGTAGAAGAACAACTGATGCTAATGCTTACCATTTCAGATACAAAAATAAAAAAACAGGAACAAAAAGTGGAAGTCACAAAAATACTCAAATTGGTCGAAATGGATCATCGCAGAGACTCCTATCCTTCTTCGTTGTCAGGTGGGGAAAAACAGCGGGTGGCAATTGCAAGGGCAATCATTCACCAACCTAAAATGCTTTTTGCGGATGAACCCACAGCGAGTTTAGACTCAAAAAGATCGAAAGACGTAATGAAGTTAATCCAAGACTTGACTAAAAGGTTGAACATTACAACGTTGATGGTAACCCATGATGAAGAAATGCTAACATATTCGGACCGGGTTATCACAATGAAAGACGGATTGATAGTGTAAAAGACAGATTTAAACTTAAAAACAGCCAATAAATAATTTAAAACAGACCAGAATATATAATATCTATGTAAGGGATTTTTTCTCCTTTTGACTTCTTTATCTTAAAAGCTTGCTAGGCTTGACTTGTAGGGAAGGGAATCTGTTCTTCGTGGCAGCCGTAATGAACCCCCTTTAAATCTCCATGTAATTGTATCATTAATTTAAAAACAATGAAAAGACTTCTCCTCTAGATATAAGTTACATTTTCCTTATGTGGATTTACTTCCCTATGGTTATATACAGTGTCTTTTCATTCAACGATACCTAAAAAAGGGGAAAAGTTAATGAAATGAAGGGTTATTAGTCAAACATTCATTTAACAAGAGGTTTTGCTAATTCAGCATCTTTTATTAAAATTTTTGTGGTAATATATAGTAATTAATTCTCTTGGGGGATGGGTATGCAAAGGATACTTAGTTTTTATAAAAACATAGCTTTAGATCTATTTTCAATGATGAAAGGATTTACATACGGATTTTTTATCTTTGGACTGTTTATGGTGATTTTGGCTGGTTTATTGTACGGTATACTCTTTCTAAAAAATATAATCCTATAACTCTGAATGGATGATAAGGAGGCTGCCCTCTGATACTGGGACAGAATAATCGTACAGAATAAAAATGAATACATCAGAAAAGAGGTACTATTATCGACAAGATTGAGGTTATAAACTTAGTTCCTAAGTTCTTAAATTTTTTCAGAAAAGCAATCAAGTTGGAATAAATAAGGAAGACCGATGGGCTTTATGGGAAGAACATTATAATTTCGCTGCCATTCCTCCTGGGGAAGAGGGGCGGAAATTAGCTAAGTCATTATTCGAGAAAGCTTGGGATACGTATCAAAAGCATCTAGAATATATACAAAAGTGGAAACCTAATCATACAGAGCTAGAAAGTCGTCTTGAAGAAGTGAAAGCGCTCTTATAATTTGGGAGCAGCTTGGATTTTGTGGGTACTTTTGACAACAATCCTTTTGTGGCTCCTTTTGATCAAGATCGGATTGCATTATGTTTACCCATTGAAAGCGGTAGCTCTGAAATCTTATTGGTACATGAACTAACACATATTGTCCATGCAAAAACAGCCAGTCTTACTTCACACTGGCAGCGTACTATTGCACTTACCATCTTGGAAGAAGGTTTAGCCACTCGTGTTAGTAAATTCTTAGTACCAGGAGAAGCGGATGAACGGTATATTGAACATAAAGAGAATTGGTTAACATCGTGTATAGGAAAGAAAGAAGAAATTTTCAAAGGGATTTTACCTTATCTGGAGGATGACTCATCAGAAACTGTTTATAAATTTACGATTGGCAAGGGAGCAACTAATCATGAAAGAGAAGCTTACTATGCAGGCTGGGAAATGGTGGATACTCTCTTGGAGCAAGGCGTATCATTTAACGACCTCGCGAGGATAAAAGAAAAAGACATTCCTATTTTATTTAAAAACTTATTGATTTCCTAAGCATTAGTGAGGTCTTTCGATCGATTGGGAGGGAAAAAATGAAAATTGCCTGGTATTTAAATTTGATTGGGTTAATTTTTTCAATAATTGGTTTTACTAAACTAGGACATAGTAATTCTCAGAATCTATTTTTAATTAGTGGTTTAACGATCCAAACCATTGCAGTGGTGATGTATTACATAAGTAAGTTTAAAGATAACCGCGCTAAATAGGTTATTTTTAGGATTGCTCTTCACTGAACTTTTCGTTTTGTAACTGAGATAGGAGAGGTTTTTTAAATGAAAATGAAGTCACCTATGTTTTTTGTCTGGATAATTGGTATTGCTATGATCGCCTTTTTTACAGGGGAAATAGCGACAGTCATGATGTTGTTTTTAATATTACTTACGCTAAATACCATTCTTTCAGTTATTCAAGATTTTTATCATGATTGGAAGAACAGGTCTTAAAGTGAGAAATCAGAATGGGAAAGTCTCTACTCGAAGTAATTAGCAGGAGGGAAATTATGAAACTTGTTCTTTTGTTTGGACCTCAAGCAGTGGGTAAAATGACAGTCGGACAAGAACTAGAAAAGATAACTGATTTGAAACTGTTTCATAACCACATGACCATTGAATTACTTGAACCACTTTTCAAGTTTAGTCCTGAAATGTGGAGATTATCGAATTTATTTAGGACAGAAATATTTAAAGCCGTTTCTGTGAGTGAGCTGAAAGGCTTGATATTTACCTATGTGTGGGCATTCGACCAACCAGAGGATTGGAAGTATGTGGACGATCTCTGTGAAATTTTTCAATCAAAAGGGGCAACGATTTATTTCGTTGAGCTAGAATCCGAAATGAATGTGAGACTAGAACGAAATAAAAGTTCACATAGACTTGAGCACAAACCTACCAAAAGGAACATAGATTGGTCAGAAAATGAATTAAAGGAGTCAATGAAAAAACACAGATTAAACTCCTTCAACGGTGAATTAACAAAAGAACATTACATAAAAATAAATAATACTAAATTAAGTGCGATAGAAGCAGCTAACCTAATTTCAGCAAGATTTAATTTATAATCATGTAAGCTTGGAAGTATATTTCAAGCTCTTTTTTTTATTCAAAGAGTCGAAAGAGTACTTTTGCTTCATCGGTTCGCTCATTTCCTGTTAAAACCCCAGCTTCCTAATAATACATTCAGTGACTCTGTTAGTTTAGTCTCTGGGATGCCGGCAAAGCCAAGAATGATTTGTGGATGTGGAAGGTTCTGTTCAGCCATCGAGTAGAGTGATACTGGATAGATTTTAACCCCAGCCGCTGCAGCTTTTGTGACTAGTGTGTCTTCAGTCATTCCATTGTTAACCGCTAATACAACATGAAGCCCCGATTGCTCACCAATGATTGTGATCGTAGAAGAATGGGGTTTTATTGAGGCTAAAACCATTTCTAACTTACGACGGTAAAGCTTACGCATACGATTCAAATGTTTCTCAAAGTCTCCCATTCTCATGAATTCGGTTAAGATATGTTGATCTATTCTTGAAACAGTAGAGTGGTAGAAAGAGAGTTCTTGCTGATGCCTAGTGAGCAGTTGTTTTGGCAGGACCATGTAGCTAATTCGAATGGATGGCATTAGTGATTTTGAAAATGACCCTAAGTAGATGACTTTCTCTGTCTGATCTAAGCTCTGTAGGGAGGGAATTGCTTTACCAGTATATCGAAATTCACTATCATAATCGTCTTCAATAATAAAGCGATCTGTATGACCGTTGGCCCAATTTAGTAATTGCGTTCGTCGGTTAACAGACAAAACGGTGCCGTAGGGAAAGTGGTGGGAAGGGGTTACATAGACGATATTAATCGGTGAGTTCTCGACATTTTTCACGATAAGGCCTTCTTCATCTACTGCGAGTGGATACACTTGATGATTATAGCAAGTTAAAATTTGCTGAATCAGATGATATCCGGGATCTTCGACACCATAAATCGTAGTTGGGTTTAATAGTAAAACGAGCTGCTGTAATAGAATTTCAATCCCAGCGCCCACAATAATTTGATCCGGGCTGCATTTTACACCTCGAGCATGATAAAGGTATACTGCGATTTCATGACGCAACTCTATTTCTCCTTGTGAGTCTCCAAGTAGAAGCCATTCATGATGTTCTTCTTGCATACTGTTTTTGGCATATTTACGCCATTGTTGAAAAGGAAAGTTTTCTGTATCAATTTGACTGGGATGAAAATCAATAGTAATTGAATTTGTTTGCTGATTCGTTTGTAAGGGAAGTGTACTTTTTGCTCCGATATATTCCAAATCTTCCGATGCCATCACGAAATAGCCTTTACGTGGAATAACCTCGAGGTAGCCTTCAGCGGTCAGCTGTTCGTAAGCTGTTTCAACTGTATTTAAACTTATATGTAAGGCATCTGCTAACTTACGTTTTGATGGCAGCTTTGTTTGGAAAAGCAGCCTGCCTTCCGTAATTTCAGCTTTAATATGTGCATATAACTGTTCGTACATTGGAATGGAACTGTCTCTATTTAATTCAACTGCTAACCTATCCATCTATTCTCCTTCTTTCTCTGAACCCATTGTTTTTTGCAAAACTGACACTTTTAATACATTCACTTGGTTTATATACTAAAGAACATATAGCAAAAAATCAATATAAATTGGGAGATGAAGAGATGAATAAATTAATAGCAACGGATGCGGTTAAACGAGGGATGGCTCATATGCAAAAGGGCGGAGTCATCATGGATGTTGTCAATGCCGAGCAAGCTAAGATTGCGGAAGCAGCAGGCGCAGTAGCTGTAATGGCACTTGAAAGAGTGCCTTCTGATATTCGTGCAGCTGGAGGGGTCGCAAGAATGGCTGATCCAAGAATAACTGAAGCTGTACTGAATGCTGTCTCGATTCCTGTAATGGCAAAAGCAAGAATTGGTCATATCATTGAAGCAAGAGTGCTAGAAGCCATGGGGGTAGATTATATTGATGAAAGTGAAGTATTGACCCCCGCTGATGACGAATTTCATATCCTGAAAAGCCAGTTTACCGTTCCGTTTGTATGCGGCTGTCGCGATTTAGGTGAAGCTGCTCGAAGAATTGGTGAAGGAGCGTCAATGCTTCGTACAAAAGGGGAACCAGGTACGGGAAATATTGTGGAAGCTGTTCGTCATATGCGTAAAGTTCAGGCTCAAATTAGGAAAATAATCTTGATGAATGACGACGAATTAATGGTGGAAGCGAAAAATTTAGGAGCTCCATATGAAATTCTTAAACAAATTAAAAAAGAAGGGAAATTACCTGTCGTAAACTTTGCTGCAGGTGGAGTCGCTACTCCATCGGACGCTGCATTGATGATGGAACTTGGTGCAGATGGGGTATTCGTAGGTTCTGGGGTATTTAAATCGGAAAATCCAGAGAAGTTTGCCAACGCTATTGTTCAGGCAACGACGTTTTATAATGATTACGAATTAATTGGTGCGCTTTCTAAGGAACTTGGATCTCCAATGACAGGTATCGATATTTCTAAGCTTGCTGCGGCAGACCGTATGCAGGAGCGAGGATTGTAACATGGCAGTAATTGGTGTAGTGGCCTTACAAGGTGCTGTAGAGGAACATCTTAAACAAATAATCAATACAGGGTCTGAAGCCATAATGGTCAAACACCCTCGGCAGTTGAAGGAACTAGATGGGCTGATTATCCCTGGTGGTGAAAGTACAGCAATTGGGAAGTTAATGGCTCATTATGGATTCATCGAAGCGATTAAAGATTTTTCTAATCAACAAAAACCTATTTTCGGTACCTGTGCGGGCATGGTCCTCGTTGCCAAAGAGCTTGAAGGATCTGAGTCTGCTCATTTAAAAATCATGGACATCGTCGTTAAACGCAATGGTTTTGGGAGACAAATTGATAGTTTTGAAGCAAATATTGAAATAGAAGGAATGAAGGCTCCTTTTCAAGCGGTATTTATACGTGCACCGTATATTATATCAGCAGGTGATCAGGTTGAAATTCTAGCACGAGTGGATGAAAAAATAGTCGCCGCCCGCTGTGATCATCTGCTAGTCAGCGCGTTTCATCCAGAACTGACCGATGATAACCGTTTTTATAAAATGTTCAGTGAAATGGTTGAATCGTCAATGGTAAGCCATTCATCTTAACCAGGAACGATTATAGTAAATGAGTATGGTTTTTATATATAACCTTGACATAGACTATTCAAACAATTATGATAATTACAACTTAATATTCTTATCAAGAGAAGCTGAGGGACTGGCCCTATGAAGCTTCAGCAACCTATGCTCTCGAGCAAGCAGGTGCTAAATCCAGCAAGCAGTGTCTTGAGAGATAAGAGTAGATTCAAAATGTCCTCTTTCTCTATGATTGGGGATATTTTTGTGTGTAAGAAAAATTATTTCAAGCAGCAAGACGATAAAACATGAACCAAGAAAGGATCCTACACTATGAGTGAAATTGTAATTTTATCTGGGAGTCCGTCCGCCCCCTCACGAACAGATTTAGCGCTAGACTTTATAAAAGGAATCATTGAACAGCACGGATTTAAGGCAACTACTGTAAGCGTACGTGATTTCCCTGAAGGTGACTTAATTCATGCTCGGTACAATAGCCCTGAAATTAAAAAATTTTCTGAGCTGATTGAAAAAGCGGATGGAGTGATTATTGGTTCTCCAGTATACAAGGCTTCTTATACGGGTGTATTAAAAACGGTTATTGATTTACTGCCAGAGGGTGCGTTAAAGAATAAACCTGTTTTACCAATCATGGTTGGTGGAAGTCCGGCACATTTATTGGCAATTGATTATGCATTGAAACCATTAATTGCCGTCTTGAAAGGACAGCCGCTTCAAGGAATCTATATAATAGACAAGAAAATTAACAAAGAAAATTTGTCAGCGCCAATAGAGGATGAAGACCTATTACAACGAATCAGGATTCAAGCAGAAGAGTTTAGGGAAGCGATTCAAAAGGTGCAGGTCATACCCGTTTAAAAAATAACAGCACTTCGGATAGCCCGAAGTGCTGTTTTCATTTCAGGTTAAACTCGTTAAACCAGTGTTTCCACTCCTCAAGACCCCCTTTTATTTGATAAAACGTTAACTCTTCAGGTAAGAAAGCCGCCCCTTCACCACCAATGACAAACGTGATGTCTTTAAAGGAATGTGATAATTTTGTAATCATTTCTTGGATGCTTTCACTGTTCTGTTTAATGGTCATGGAAATGCACACCAATCGGATTTGATTAACCGCAATCATTTTTTCTAAATAGTCTACAGGTGTATTTTGTCCAAGGAAATAGACCTGAACTCCACGTTTATTAAGAAATAGGGAAAACAATAACAGACCTATTTTATGCTGCTCAAGTTCTGGACAAAGAGCGATTGCCCGCACTGCCATCGGCTGCTCCGGTACCTCGATAAGAAAGGATTGAATCCTCCGTTCAAGAAAACTGCTGATTAAGTGTTCCTCCGCAACACTTAGTTTGCCGTCAGCCCATTCGTTCCCAACTTTATGTAGAATAGGGATAAAAATATAATGACAAACTTCTTCAAAATTATACATAGCGAGACTGATGTTAATTAGTTTATCAGCAAGCTTCATTTCGTAATTAATGAGCGCATCAAATAATTCTGTGGAAAAATCCTCAAAACTTCCTCCCTTAATTTGTGGAAGGATTTTTTGTTGATTTTTGGATTCAATTCCCCTCCTTTTTTTTAGAAGCTCCATCGTCTGCCTTAATGAAATCCCTTTTTCTTCCTTTTGTTTTTTGACCCAAATAATATCGTCAATATCTTCAGCAGAATAGAGACGATGCCCTCCATCTGCTCGTTTTGGCTGGATAATTCCGTATCGCGTTTCCCATGCTCGTAATGTGATGGAAGAGATTCCAGTCATTTCAGAGACTTTTTGAATTCCAAACATAATTACTCACTCACTTCCTGTATAACGAATGTATAAGTTTTTACATAAATTGAAGAAAACGATTGTACATATGTTATGCATTCATTATAATAACATTATACAAGACGTGTACATGATTTTTTTAATTTAGGAGGAATAAATGTGAAAATAAATAAAAAGGTTAGTATTATCGGTGCTGGACCAGGAGGGTTGGCATCCGCTATGTTGTTGAGTTCAAAGGGGTTTGACGTCACTGTATTTGAAAAACAACCCTATATCGGAGGGCGCACATCTAGAATTACATTAGGTGATTATTCGTTTGATATGGGGCCGACTTTTTTTATGATGCCTCAATTGTTAGAAGAGTTATTCGAGTCTGTTGATAGAAATTTACATGATTACGTAGAAGTTCAAGAAGTTGATCCGTTATATACCTTGAAATTTGAAGATGGCGTTTCATTTTCTCCCACACGTAAAAGGGAAGAAATGGTCGCGTTACTGAAACAAACCTTTCCAGGTAATGAAAAAGGGTATGAACGCTTTATGACCAGGGAAGCAGAGAAGTTTGATTCCGTCATGAAACTTTTGCAACAGCCGTTTTCAAAGCTGACAGATTATTTGTCTCTTAATATGCTGACTGCTTTACCTAAAATCAATGCTCTCGATACTGTTTACGGACAGCTATCAACCTACTTTACTGATGAACGATTAAAATGGGCCTTTTCTTTTCAAACGAAGTATTTAGGGATGTCTGCCTGGAATTGTCCCGGAACGTTTACGATTCTCTCCTATTTAGAGCATGGATTTGGATTGTTCCACCCAAAGGGAGGGTTGAACCAGTTATGTAAGGCAATGGCAGATGTGACTCTTGAAAATGGCGGCACGATTAAAACCGGTACTGGCGTCAAAAAGGTTATAGTTAAAAATGGTGTGGCTGTTGGGTTACATTTAGAAAATGGGAAATAGTTGAAACAGATGATGTCATTATCAATGCAGATTTTGGTCATGCAGCTACCCATCTTTTTGAACAAAAAGATTTGAAGAAATACCGTAAAGAAAAAATTGAAAGAAAAAACTATCGTGCTCAACGTTTATGCTTTATTTAGGCATTGATGCAGAGGTAGATCTACCACATCATATGATTTTGTTTGCGAAGGATTATAAAAAAAATGTCGATGAAATGACAAAAGAAATGGTGTTATCTGCTGATCCATCTATCTATGTACATAATCCTTCTCGTATAGATCCTACACTTGCTCCGCAAGGTAAATCTGCCTTAATGGTTCTAATGCCGGTTCCCAACCTTCAGGCCGACATTAATTGGGAAACAGAAAAAGAGACGATTAAAGAAGCTATGCTCAAGCGGCTGGAACAGGAGCCAGGGTTGCATGATATTCGTAATCTTATTGAAACAGAACGAATCATTACTCCGCTAGATTGGCAGAATGATATTTACGTGTATAAAGGGGCTACCTTCAGTTTTGCACACAGCCTTGATCAGATGATGTATTTGCGTCCGCATAATCAATTTGAAGATGTTCAACATTGTTTTTTAGTAGGGGGAGGTACACATCCAGGAAGCGGACTGCCCACTATATTTGAATCCGCAAAAATCAGCAGTGATTTATTAATCAAGCAGTATCAACACAAAGAGCGAATTCAAAAAACTCTCAATACTGAAAAGGGAGTGAAGATGGTATGAAGATCGCTGTCATTGGAGCTGGCGTTGGGGGGATGACCTCCGCTTTATTATTAGCGAAACAAGGCAAACAAGTTACCATCTATGAAAAAGAAGCGGTGGTTGGAGGCCGACTTGCTTACCAAGGAAACGGTCGTTATCAAATTGACCAGGGGCCGACGATTATTCTCCTGCCTGAGATGCTAAAAGAAATCCTTTCAGAAGCAGGCATACCGAGTAGTGCATTAGAGTTAATTTCGTGTGAACCGCTTTATGATTTGCATTATTCGGATGGAAGTACGTATACAAAATACCGAGATTTACCTCGTCAGCTTGAAGAAATTGAAAAGGTATTTCCTGGTGAAGGGGCTCATTACTTACGTTATCTTTCCGATATGTCAGAGATTTTTACAATTGGGGTGGATAGTTTTTTAAGCAAGTCGTTTAAAACAAAGCGAGATTTTTTAACGCCTGAAAACATCAAACTGTTGTTGCAATCACGAGCCTATAAATCTATGAAACAATTTTTAGCTTCTTATTTTGACCATTCAAAACTGCAAGATGCCTATGCATTACAATCTCTCTATATTGGAGGATCACCACTAGAAGCCCCTGCACTATATGGATTAGTTTCGTATAGTGAACATGCCCATGGAATTTGGTATTTGAAAGGAGGCTATGCCGGCCTTGCAGCAATTCTTGAAAAAGCATGTCTTGAACAAGGAGTGACTATTCATCGTGAAGCAAAGGTTGAGGAGATATTGGTCGAACAAAATGTTTGTAAGGGTGTGAAAGTCAATCAAACTACCAATTTATATGATGCAGTGGTATTTAACGGAGATTTCCCAAACCTTCCTGGATTAATTCCAGACAACAAACATGTTAAGAAAAAAGACTACACGCCATCTTCAGGGTGTGTGCTCATTTATTTAGGTGTTACAAAGAGATTCCCTTCGGCAAAAACCCATCAATTTTTCATGGCCGATTCATTCGATGACCATATGGAACAGGTTTTTAAGACAAAACAGGTGCCGGAGGATCCTTCCTTTTATGTCTTCAATCCAGTGAGTATTGATGAAGAGGCAGCACCTGCTAACGAAAGCGTCCTCTACTTTCTCATCCCTGTACCATCTGGTCAGGAAATTGACTGGGATCAAATAAAGGATGAATTGGTTAGAAAAGTAATCGACAAAGCGGAAACAGCCCTCTTTAAAGGTTTACGAGAACATATTGTCTGGCAGGATATTCGTACGCCAGCTGATTCAATTAAAGATGGACTTTATCAAGGCGGCAGCTTTGGCATTGCCCCAATCCTCATGCAATCCGGTGGATTTAGGCCCCAGGTTAAGCCTTACAAAATTGACCGCTTATATAGTGTCGGTGCATCTGTTCATCCAGGGGGCGGCGTTCCGATTGTGATGCAGGGCTCACGTCTATTAAGTCAACAAATTAAAAAGGAGCTGGGCTAATGAAAAACTCTGCCGTAATGCGTGCATGTGAAGAAATGATGAAGAAAGGATCTGCCAGCTTTTACAGTGCCTTTCAACATTTAGACTATCCTAAACGCGAGGGGGTCTTTGTTATCTATGCTTTTTGTAGAATGATTGATGATTCAGTTGATGAACCCGAACAATCGCCTTACACATTAATCGAATTAAAAGAAAAATTTACCCACTTGGAGTTTGCCAGTGGACATTTTATCTGGCCTTCACTAAGGTGGCTTTTCAAAGAGCCATTTTATAAACAAATGCAAGGTCAAGCATCTGATTTGAACTTTATGAAGTACACCAGCATGAAGGAATTAGAAGTTTATTGTGAACAGGTGGCAGGATCGGTCGGACAAATGCTGCTGCCGGTCCTTCATGACCAGCCAACTAAAGAAATTGAGGAAGCGGGAATCTATCTGGGGAAAGCGATGCAAATTGTCAATATTATACGTGATGTTGGCGAAGATCAGGAAAGAAGCAGAAGATATATCCCAAAACAGTTAATGGATAAGCATGGCTATTCAGATTCAGACTTTTCGCATCGTTTGATCGATGACAACTTTACATCGATGATAAACGAGTTAATGAATCTTGCGGACCGCTGGTTTATTAAAGGAATGACAAAGCTGGAAACGTACCCCGAAAAAAGTGCTTTTTGTGTCCAACTAGCGTCAGGATACTATGCCGCAATTATGGAACAGGTCGTCGTAAACAATTATCAGGTGTACAAAAAACGAGCCATTGTGACTGATAGGAAAAAACAGGAGATTTTTTTGAAAGCTCTCACCAGTTCAGTTAAGGAAGCTTCATGTAGTGTGGTATCACGTGAAGCTTAGGTATCTATTTCTTTGCTGGTATACAGTGGGGTTAGTATTGATGGTGTTTTTTGAGGTGCCGCCTTGGCTTGAATTTTCAAATGGGCTGTTTTTAGTTTTTTATACACTCAGCTTGGTCGAAACGAGTTTATCCGTCTTCGAATCTCGTCGCTTTTTCCTAAGTAAAGCGGTCATAATCGCTAGTATAACCTTTACCATTGAATACATCGGAATTAATACAGGCTTTCCATTTGGTGAGTATTATTATTATCCGACACTTGGTCCATTAGTTTTAGGCGTTCCATTTACGATTGCACTTGCCTGGGTAGGCGTGATTTTAAACAGTTTGCTGCTTTCCAATCAACGCTCAAAGACCATACGGGCCCTGGAAACAGGATTTTGGGTGATCTTGCTCGATTTAATTCTAGATCCAGTGGCATATGTACGAAACTTTTGGCATTGGGAAGCTGAAGGCGGGTTCTTTGGCGTTCCTTTTGTGAATTTTCTAAGCTGGGGAATAATCGCTGCTTGTTTTTCCTTTTTATTTCCCCTACAAAAGATTCCTGCAAGCAACCGTATATGGGCAATACGAATCTATCAATTAATGATACTCTTATTTGGTTTGCTCGCTTGGAAAGAAGAATTACCTATAATTGCAGCTTTAGCGCTATTCATCATTCTTCTTTGTGAAGGGAGGCATCAGCTTGATTACCGCCAAGAAAAGCAGACTCTTTAGCAGCATATTTTATCGTTATCAATCTTGCTATTTACTAAAAAGACATTTTTCAAAGCTATTAATCAAAGGGGAATTCGATTATCATTCATCACTTCCCGTACTATACATTGCTAATCATTGTTCATGGTGGGATGGATTACTCATATTCCAGCTTGCCCAACAGTACTCAGTAAACGAGCAATATATGATGATGGATGAAGAGGGGCTTAAAACTTATCCGTTTTTTCGTAAGCTTGGTGCATTTTCGGTTGATCGGAAGAATGGCAGTCAATTACGACAAAGCATGAAATATGCAGAAAACCTCTTAAAAGATAAGCATAATGTGTGGTTATTTCCTCAAGGAGAAATTGTTCACCAAGAGCAAAGACCACTTATTTTTGAGAGCGGGGCAGGCTTTCTCATTAATCGCTTTGATGATGTGGCCGTTAAGCCTGTTAGTATATATTATTCCTTTAGTCAGCTTCAAAAACCAACAGCATCACTTGTATTTGGTGAGGCCATTCATATCAAAGGAAAGCAAACTGAACGTGGCGCCTTGACGATGCAGCTTGCAAGTATTCTTGCAGAACAGCTGAATACTCATCGAGAGACTGCTATAGCGGATATCGACTATTCACAACATGAAGCCTTTGTGCCGGCGTTTAAACAGGGAAAATCAACGAGTGATTTATATAATGGTTGGAAAAGAGGAGGGAAGAAATGACACTGTTTCTCATAATAATTGGCGGCACCTTACTTCTTCAATTCCTTTTTGTTTGGTGGAATTTACGACAATTTCCTCGCTTAGCCCATGTAGAAAAAAATAGAACTAATCCTTCTTTATCGATCTTAATTCCAGCCCGCGATGAAGCCGACAGAATTGAGGCTTGCTTACTATCTATTCTCAATCAAACGATGCTTCCATCAGAAATTTTGGTGCTGAATGATAATTCAAGTGATGAGACAGCTTTCATTGTTAAGGAATTAGCAAAACGTTATCCCATCATTACTTTACTAGAAGGGAAACCGCTTGAACAAGGTTGGCTTGGAAAGTCCTATGCTTGTCATCAACTCGCATTGGCAGCAAAATCAAACTGGTATTTATTTTTAGATGCAGATGTCAGATTGGAACAAAATGCGATGGAAGCAATCTCTATTTTAACCAAACAAGAAAAGGGGATGATTTCAGGCTTTCCAAAGCAACAAGTTGATAGCTGGCTGGAAAAAATCGTTGTCCCAATGATGATGTTTTTGGTGGCATGTCATCTGCCAGTCAAGCTGGTTCGTGCATCATCGGACCCTCGGTTTGCTGCTGCTCATGGCGGATTTATTCTAATTGAACAAAGGGTGTACATGCAAATTGGCGGTCATTCCGCTATCCGGTCTACGCTCATTGATGATATTGAACTAGCAAGGTTGGTAAAAAAACACGGCTTATCTTTTACTCTCGCACAAATCAGTGAATATGTATCAATGAAAATGTACCAAAACGCTGCAGAGGTGTGGAGCGGATACCGCAAGAATATTTTTCAAGGCGTTAATCGCAATTTCATTCTCCTTTTTCTTGTTTTTGGCTACTACAGTCTGTTGTATCTTGTCCCGCCAATCCTCGTGATAATTGGGATAATGTCTAATTCTGCACTTATTTATCCTGGAATCATTTTTATGATAGTTGGGGCTGCTATTAAAGCAATAATCGATTGCGCTAACCGATTACCTTGGTATTATGGCTTCTTAATTCCACTCAGCATTTGTATGGTAATCGTAATCGGTTTAGATAGTGTGCGCATCGCTTGGTCGAAAAAAGGATACCTATGGAAAGGGCGGAGCTATACATGAAGAAAGTTATAATCATTGGGGGAGGTCTTGGCGGGCTTTCATGTGCGATTTCGCTTGCTGCAAATGGGTACCAGGTAACAATAGTTGAAAAAGAAGCGACGCTTGGTGGGAAGTTGAAGCGAATAGAAGAAGACGGCTATACGTTTGATTTAGGTCCTAGTACGATTACGATGCTTTCGGCCTTCGAAGAAGTATTTCAACAAGCTGGAAGAAAGATTGACGATTATTTGCACTTCTATCGAATTAACAACATGACCCGACATTTTTTTAGTGATGGTCATTTACTTGATCTTACCGATAAAACGGAAGAAATGGAACAGCAAATCTCTGAATATAGTATAAGTGATGCCAAACAGTACCGAGCCTTTCTAGAACACTCTCAGAAGCTGTACCGAATCTCTGAAAAACGTTTTTTAAATACACTATTACTGCGTTGGCAGGATCGTATAAATCTACATTTGCTAAAAAGCTTTGTGCAAATAAAACCGTTCACGTCGATGACTCAAAGTCTATCCTCCTTTTTTAGTCACGGTAATTCACAGGCTCTTTTTGGCAGGTATGCAACTTATGTAGGTTCAGCGCCGAATCAAGCTCCGCAGATTTTTACGATGATGGCTTTTCTAGAGGGTAAATTGGGAATTTTCGGTGTGACAGGTGGAACCTACTCGATTGTTTCAGCTTTCGAAAAACTAGCTGTGGAACTTGGAGTTACGATTAAAAAGAGTTGCGAAGTACATAAGATTCATGTTGAATCAGCTACGGTGAAGGGAGTAGAAACGGCAGAGGGCCTATTTGAAACAGATCTTGTGGTTGCTAATGGAGATGCCTTGACCATTTACCAACAGTTAATTGATGAAGCCCACCGGCCATCCATGACTAATCGTAAACTAGCAAGCTATGAGCCTTCCCTGTCAGGGTTTGTCCTTTTATTAGGAGTGAGTAAACAGTATCCACAGCTTGAACATCATAACGTGTTTTTTCCTGAAAACTACCAAGAGGAGTTTAAGGATATCTTCACAAAGAAACAACTCCCAGACAACCCTGCTATATATATTTGTTATTCAGGTAAGTCTGAAGAGAGTCTAGCCCCAACGGGTCATAGTAATCTATTTATTCTCATCAATGCACCATATTTAACCGAGCAATATGCTTTCGATCAAGTTAAAAACGATTATGCTGACAAAATCATTCAAACGTTAGAAAAAAAGGGGTTGAGTAACTTAAGGCAAAACATCATGTATCAAAAAATCATCACACCAGGTGATCTAGCTGCGTATTCCGGCGCTCATAGGGGAGCTATTTATGGCATGTCCTCTAATACGTTTACACAAGCTTTTTCCAAAATTAAAAATAAGTCTAAAGATATCAAAAACCTATGGTTTGTTGGAGGCAGTACTCATCCTGGCGGGGGCACCCCGATTGTGACAAAATCAGGTCAGCTTGTTGCTAAAGAGATTATGAGGGAATAGATACTTTAGTCAGCTTGTATTATACTAGAGGGACTTATAGTCAAAGGAGTAGAATATGGATTATATTCCAGATCATCTTGATAACAACTTACTCATCCTTTTTATCGGTTTTAACCCAAGTATACGTTCAGGAGAAGAGGGACATCACTATGCAAATCCCGCCAATCGATTTTGGAAGATTCTCCATGATTCAGGCTTAACATCAAGCAGGTATTTACCTGAAGAAGATGCATCCCTGCTGGAGCTTGGGTATGGGTTCACGAATATTGTATCGAGACCCACAGTGGGAGCAGCGGATATTACGAAAGAAGAATACATGATTGGACGGCAGCAATTGAAAGAAAAAATCGAGCTATTTAAGCCTAAATACGCTTGCTTCGTAGGCAAGGGTGTTTATCAGGAATATTCAGGAAAGAAAAAGGTGGACTGGGGTTTTCAACACCCGTCAATCGTGCCTGGCACCATCGACTTTGTCGCGCCTTCATCAAGTGGATTGGTACGAATGAAAGTAGCGGAGGTAACAGATATATACCGAAAACTCGCCGATGCATTGAAACTAAAGTGAGGAAACCAGTTAGCTTTCGGGCCGACTGGTTTTTATTTTTAAAAAGTATTAAATTGTTTTAGGTATGACCGATACAATATATATAAGGACCATATACCTAGTTCACTGTCCGTATAGACCATCGATTCTTAGCCAAAGGTGTAGGCAAGTGTTCATTTTAGTGGAATATCCTTTCCTTGATTATCAAATGAACATGTATCTACATAAACTATTACATGTAAATCAACATGTTCGGACTTTTTTTATTCACTAATTGAAAGCGCTTTAATAAGCGGTAAAAGCTGATAATAAATGGGGGTGTCTAGCATGAAATTAAATGATGCGCTTGATGTATTAGATCGAATGCGTCTTCCCAATGGTGCATATACAGCGAGTATCTCACAAGATTATAATTATGTTTGGATACGTGATGTGGTCTATACGGTACTGCCTTTTTTACAAAGTCCTTCTGAACGGTATGAAAAAGCTTATCATGCTTTGTTTGATCTTTTTAAAACGTATGAATGGAAAATTGATATACATCGTGAAAAGAAACCTATGTATCTCTTTGAACACATTCATTCCCGGTACTCGACTGAATTAAAGGAAATCAGTCAAGAGTGGGGGCATGCGCAGAATGATGCGTTAGGAGCCTTCTTATGGGGTGTTGGGGAGGGCATACGGCAAGGGCAAAAAATTATTCGAGATGAGAAAGATCTCTTGATGGTTCAAAAATTAGTAGACTATCTAGAGTGTTTACAGTACTGGGAAGCACATGATAATGGAATGTGGGAAGAAAATATTGAATTGCATGCTTCAAGTGTGGGAGCCTGTGTAGCGGGTCTACACTCGGTGAAAATGCTGGTTAATGTCAACGAAGAATTAATTCAAAAGGGTGAAGAAACATTGCGTTTTCTCTTACCACGAGAAAGCATAACCAAAGAGACAGACCTTGCTCTCTTGTCACTTGTTTATCCTTATAGAATTGTTGATCGGAAAACAGCACTAAAAATTGTGGAAATGGTTTCTCAAAAGCTGGAGCGGACAAATGGCGTTATTCGGTATGCCCATGATCAATATTATAATGAAGGCAGCGAAGCAGAATGGTGTTTTGGTCTTCCTTGGCTGGGCTTATGTTATTTTGAATTAGGCATGTATGAGAAAGCCTATGAATATGTCATGAAAACAGAACGAATTATTCCTGATAATTGGGAGATCCCGGAACTATATATTGGTGGAATTAATGTGCCAAACGGAAATACACCCCTTGCTTGGTCTGTTTCTCTTTCTTATCTGTTTTTAAATCGAATGAGTATGTCTTCGAATCAATTAATGGGGAATAATTAATATTGATTTATTTAACCAAAAATCCTTCAGAAATGGAGGTTTTTTTGTTTTTCTACTATGTAAGCGTTTAAATATAAAGTTATATCTTTAATTAAAGGATTTTATTTATCGAAGGGCGAATATTTTAGAAGAGAGTAGGGTAAAGAGTAAGAATTACCATTAAATTGGAGGAGGTGTAGGAAATGGAAAAAATGTTCGAGGTACCTAAACAACTTTTTCCGAGTGATTTCGATGTTTATCTTTTTCATGAAGGAACATTGTTCGAGAGTTATAAGATGCTTGGTGCGCATCTGGTTTCAGAGGAAAATCTCCATGGAGTTCGCTTTGCAGTATGGGCACCTCATGCGAAAAATGTGTCTGTAGTGGGGAATTTTAATGCTTGGAATGGCGGTCAAAACCGAATGCAGCGACTAGCCTCTTCGGGGATATGGGTAGGGTTTATTCCAGACCTAAAAAAAGGAGAGATATATAAGTACGAAGTGACTGGTCCAGGCGGACAGAAAGAATTAAAGGCGGATCCATATGCTTTTTATTCAGAGCTTCGGCCGGCAACCGCTTCGGTAGTCTATCCTTTGGATACATATAAATGGAATGACCAAAAATGGATGACAAAACGCAAGAAGACGGATATATACCATAAACCAATGGCCATTTATGAAGTTCACCTTGCCTCATGGAAGCAAAAAGCAAATGGTGATTTTTATACATATCAGGAGCTTGCTGATGAGTTAGTGGAGTATGCAGTTGAGAATGGCTTCACACATATTGAATTAATGCCTGTAATGGAGCACCCGTTTGATGGTTCATGGGGCTATCAGATAACTGGATTTTATTCAGCAACAAGCAGGTATGGTACGCCTGAACAACTAATGTACTTTATTGATCGCTGCCATCAAAGAGATATAGGGGTTATTCTCGACTGGGTGCCGGCACATTTTTGTAAAGATATCCAAGGCCTTGGACGTTTTGATGGTACCCCCCTTTATGAATCGGCGGATCCCCTGCGAGCTGAGAGACCGATTTGGGGGACCTATAGTTTTGATTATAGTAAACCTGAAGTTGTCAGTTTCCTCATTTCAAATGCGATGTTTTGGATGGACGTCTATCATGTTGACGGATTCCGCATCGATGCTGTATCCTCTATTGTTTACTTAAATCATGATAATCCATTACCTGTTAAATTATCCAATCAGTATGGCGGAGATAAGAATTTAGAAGCCATTGCCTTCTTAAAGAAATTGAATGAAACCATATTTCAGAGGTATCCTGGTGTACTGATGATGGCTGAGGAAGCAACCGAATATCCACTCGTAACTGGTCCAACCTCTGCAGGCGGGCTTGGTTTCAATTACAAATGGAATATGGGATGGGCGAATGACATACTTAAATATATGAAGCTTTCTGTAAATGAACGTCCAAAGCATCATCATCTCTTAACTTTTTCCTTTTTTTACGCATTTTCTGAAAATTATGTCCTTCCGTTTTCACATGATGAAATGGTTCATGGAAAACGATCATTAGTCAACAAAATGCCTGGTGACTATTGGCAAAAATTCGCTAATTTACGTCTTTTATTCGGATATTTATTCACACATCCAGGAAAAAAACTTTTATTTATGGGCAGTGAGTTTGGGCAGTTTGACGAATGGAAATATCGGGAAGAAATGGATTGGATGCTTTTGGATTATGAGTCACATTCCAAATTTTTTAACTATTATAAAGAATTAAATAGTTTTTACAGAGAAACGCATTCGTTATGGCGTCTAGATCATGAATCAGAAGGGTTTGAATGGATTGATGCTGATAATGCCGGCCAGAGTGTCATCACCTTTATGCGTCGAGGAAAACGGAAAGGCGATTATTGTTTGGTCGTTTGTAATTTCTCTGATTCTGTATACCGGGACTATAAAATAGGGGTTCCCTCGAGCGGTCAGTATTATGAAGCCTTTACTAGTGATGCAGAATCGTATGGAGGTTCAGGAACGTTCAATGCAGATTTCATTCAGGCGGAGAAGATTCCACACCATAATCAACCATGCAGTATGGAAATAACAGTCCCACCGCTTGGAATGGCCATATTTAGGAAGCAAACAAAAAAACGGCAGAAGGGAGTCAATTTAAATGGCATCTAAAAAATGGGTAGCAATGCTTCTAGCAGGTGGTCAGGGATCGAGACTCGGAGAATTGACAAGTGATTTAGCGAAACCAGCCGTTCCATTCGGCGGTAAATACCGGATTATTGATTTCACATTAAGTAATTGTACACATTCCGGGATTGATACAGTAGGGGTACTGACACAATACCAGCCGCATATCTTAAATTCCTATGTAGGGAATGGTCGTCCTTGGGATCTTGATCGAAATTACGGTGGAGTTGCACTCCTGCCGCCATATAAGGATAAAGATGGTGGTGAATGGTACAAAGGCACAGCAAATGCCGTCTATCAAAATTTTCATTATATTGATACGTATGACCCTGAATATGTACTCGTTATTTCAGGCGACCATATTTATAAAATGGACTATAACAAAATGCTTGCCGCTCATATTGCGAAAGGTGCACATGCAACGGTAGCTGTCATTGAGGTACCGTGGGATGAAGCACACCGCTTTGGGATTATGAATACGGACGATACAGATCAAATTATTGAATTCGACGAAAAACCAAAAAATCCTAAAAATAACCTTGCATCAATGGGGGTTTATCTATTTAACTGGAAACATCTCAAAAAATATTTGACCGAAGATGAAAAAGATATTGGTTCCAGCAACGATTTTGGTAAGGACATTATGCCTAAAATGCTCAATGACGGGGCTAATTTGCAGGCTTATCGATTTAACGATTATTGGAAAGATGTAGGGACGGTTGAAAGCCTATGGGAAGCTCATATGGATATGCTTGAAGAACCGACTGTCTTTGAACTGGAAGATCCAAACTGGCAAATCTACGCAGGAAATGCCAATCATCCACCGCAATATATCTCTGAAGAGGCTGATGTAACACAGTCATTAGTCAATGAGGGATGCATGGTATCGGGCACGGTTGTTCATTCTGTTTTATCTTATAATGTGCAGGTTGGAAGCGGCTCAATCATTAAAGACTCAGTGATCATGCCTAACGTGAAGATTGGCAAAAATGTCACGATTGAGAAGGCAATTATCGGTAGTGATACCGTTATTGAAGATGGAGCTGTTATTGGTGCACATAAAACGGGAATCACACTGATTGGTGAAAATCAAATCATTTCATCAACGTATGCCAAGTCGTAAGTTCATTAAATTAAGGGGGTAGCTTATATGAGTAATGTACTGGGTGTAATTAATCTCGTCAATGAACGACCAATATTAAAAGAGCTGACCCATCATCGTTGTCTTGCTTCTGTACCATTTGGAGGCCGGTACCGGATGATTGATTTTACCATGTCGAACTTTATGAATGTCTGTGTCAGTAAAGTCGCTATTTTTACAAAGGATAAGTACCGGTCAGTAATGGATCATCTCGGTTCTGGAAAGGAATGGGATCTTGATCATCGTTCCCAGGGGTTGTTCATTTTGCCGCCTATTCATCCCGATGAACAAATCAAGGGAGATATTCAACAATTTTTTGATCATCTAGAGTTTTTCAAACGTGCTACGGCTGATACAGTGATTATCGCGCCCGGTCATCATATTAGTAAAATCGATTTTAATGAAGTGGTCCAAGAACACGAAAATTCCGGAGCAGATATCACGGTCCTTTATAAGAATTATGATGGAGAAGCTGTTCAAAAACCAATTTATCATCAGTGTACGCTTGATTCTAGAGGAGAAGTACTTGATATTGAGTTGTATACTTCCCCTGCCACTGGTGATCATGTATGCCTCGAAACGTATGTGATACGGAAACAATTATTAATCGATTTAATAAAGAAATGTGTGGAGAATGAGGAATACGATTTTCTGAAAGATGCAGTAAAAGCTAATCTAAAATCCCTTCAAGTTCAAGGCTATGAATTTGCTGGACATATGCCGTTCATACATTCACTTTCAACGTATCACAAAAGCAATATGGAGTTTCTTAACCCCGATATCATTAACGACTACTTCTACAATTCTTGGGATGTTTTCACAAAGGTAAAGCATGAAGCACCAGCTAAATATGCAATATCTTCAAAAGTGTCTAATTCACTAATCGCAAATGGGTGTTTCATTGAGGGTACGGTTGAAAATAGTATCATTTTTCGCGGTGTAAAAGTGAAAAAGGGTGCGGTCGTTAGAAATAGTATTATTATGCAAAAGGGCGATATTGAAGAAGGTGTTCATATTGACCATGTTATTACCGATAAACAAGTAATTATTACGAAAGAACAAACGATTACGGCCAGGCAGCAGCCCACTGTAATCAAAAAAGGTGAAGTCGTTTAATGGAGGGTCTACGAGCATGAATATCTTATTTGCAGCATCAGAGTGTGCCCCTTTTGTAAAGACAGGGGGACTCGGAGATGTTATTGGCGCTCTCCCTCTATCACTTACCGAAGAAGGAGCAAACGTCAGTGTTGTTTTACCTAAATATGGTGATCTTTCACAGCATTATAAAGATCAAATGGAATGGATAAAGAGTATTGAAGTACCAGTAGGCTGGAGATCAAAATTTTGTGGGATAGAAAAATATGATTATCAGGGGATTACCGTATATTTTCTTGATAATGAATATTATTTTAAACGTCACGGCAGTTATGGGTTTGGGGATGACGGCGAACGTTTCGCTTTCTTCTCTCGAGCTGTACTGGAGGCTTTACCGTATTTTGAGAATCAGCCTGATCTCATTCATTGCCATGATTGGCAGACAGGTCTGATTCCCGTTCTTTTGAAAGCCCATTATGAAAAGCATCCTTTTTATGAAAACATCAAAACGGTCTTTACCATTCATAATTTGCGTTATCAGGGTGTGTACTCAAAATCGGTTTTATCAGACTTATTAGACTTAAGTGAACTTTATTATCATATGGATGGGTTAGAGTTTTATGGAAATGTCAGCTACCTTAAAGCTGGACTAGCTTATGCAGATTGCCTAACGACCGTAAGCAAAACCTATGCAGCTGAAATCCAAACTCCTTATTATGGTGAAAATTTAGACGGTTTCCTTCGTAAAAGAGGAACTGAGTTATCTGGAATTGTTAATGGAATAGATGATTTTTCCTATAATCCTGAGCGTGATGAACAGATTTTTATGCCTTATACGGATAGTGAGGGGAAGATGGCCAATAAAAAGCATCTTCAAGAAATACTTGGGCTTCCGGTACGAGATGACGTTCCCATTATATCAATCGTTACCCGTCTGGTAGATCAAAAGGGAATAGACCTTATTCTCCATATCTTTCATGAAATGATGGGCCAGAATGTACAGTTTGTCGTCTTAGGGACAGGAGAGCAGCGTTATGAGGACTCTTTCAGGTATTTTATGGATGTATATCCTGAGAAAGTGTCCGCTCAACTGTACTTTGATGAAACAATGGCTAGAAAGATTTATGCGGGTTCTGACATGTTCCTAATGCCTTCTGCCTTTGAACCTTGTGGAATCGGACAATTACTGGCATTTCGCTACGGAACATTGCCTATTGTTCGTGAAACAGGGGGATTAAAGGATACGGTTATTCCGTATAATCGATTTACAGGAGAAGGAAATGGCTTTAGCTTTGCTAATTATAATGCTCATGAACTGCTGTATACCATTGAACAGGCAGTTGCCCTATATCGTTTTGAACCTAAAAAGTGGAAAGACCTTGTCGCGCGAGTTATGGCTCTTGATTTTAGCTGGACAGCCTCTTCGCAGCAGTATCTTACGTTATATAAAGATTTAATGGACGGAATATAAAAAAGGACCGTTTTCGGATTGTTCCTGAAAACGGTTCTTTTTATGTTTTCTTTCAAGTTTTTGTAGGGTGTCTTTCTTAGTTTTCGTTTTTCGAACAATTGGAACTAGTTCACCCCAAGTTCCCCGGCTGTTTGTCACATCATACAATCCTTGATTCATGTTTTTCTTTCTTATTTTTGCTGCTCTTGATTTGGTCATTTGCCTCACACTCCCAAGTAATTTTAACTTCTTATTTACTATATAACTATTTTTCTCATATTGTACAGAGTATGTTGGTTTCTATATAGAGGTACAATGGGTATATAATCGTATAGCAATAACTACATAATTTTGAGGGATGATGACATGAGAAGACGCCGCAGTGAGTTTATTTACTTATTAATTTTAGTATTATCTATGTACATGATGGTGTTTAGTACAGCAGGTTTTCTGGTCAAATTGTTTTTTGGGTCATTATATATAATCGCCCTCTTTATCACTTTGTTTTCTTTAATGTTGGAGAATAGATCCTCACATCATACGCTTTTATGGATGGGGATTCTCGTTTTCTTACCCATTGGAGGATACATTTTTTATCTATTTTCTGGTCAGTTATATTTAAAGGGACATCTATTTAAAACGAAACGAAGAAAGGACCGGGCAGAATGGAAGGATCTTGTCAATGATATCACGGACCCCGATTTGTCTTTTTTGAATGACCATCAAAGATGCTTTTCTACTTTTGCCAAAAACACTTCACAAACTTCCTTTAGTACAGGGACGAATACGAAGGTATTAAAAAACGGCAAGGAAACATTTGCAGAAATCATCACGGAATTAGAAAAAGCTCAGGACTATATACATATCGAATACTATATTTTTCGGTCGGATCGAATCGGAAAAAAAGTCATGGAAATATTAAGTGACAAGGCAAGAGCCGGTGTAGAAGTGTTATTTACCTTCGACGCGGCTGGAAGTATGAAGTTAGATAAAAAAGCAATCCAAGATTTGAAAGATGCAGGGGTAAATGTTCAGCCTTTTCTTCCGCTAAAGTATGGTTTCTTTAATCAAAAATTAAATTTCCGAAACCACCGAAAAATTATTATCATTGATGGGAAGGTTGGTTTTGTCGGAGGACTAAATGTTGGGGATGAGTATTTAGGGAAAAATAAAGAAATTGGATTTTGGCGTGATACCCATTTGAAAGTGGAAGGGGAAGCAGTCTACACGCTACATACTGTATTTCTGTTGGACTGGGAATATGTAAGCGGTGAAGATGTACTTACTGAACGTCCACAGCTCAAGCAGACTGATAAAAAGGGGGATGGAGCGGTTCAGGTAGTTGCCAGCGGACCAGACACCCAGCAGGGAATTATGAGTGATTTCTATTATGGGCTATTCTCTTGTGCTACAAAATCCATATGGATTGCTACACCTTATTTTGTACCGAATGAAGCGATACGGGCTGCCTTGAAAGTGGCGGCAAAAAAAGGTGTTCAAGTACGATTAATGATTCCGAAGATTAATGATGGATTTCTTACTCAGTATGCCAGCCGTTCATTTTTTGCGGAACTTCTTAATGAGGGTGTCGAGGTTTATTCCTACACAAAGGGGTTCCTTCATCAAAAGGTCATAATTGTTGATGGGGACATGGCCTCTATTGGTACGGCAAATATGGATATGAGAAGTTTTCATTTAAACTTTGAGGTAAATGTATTCATGTTAGAAAACTCATCGATTGCTGATCTTGTCTCACATTATGAATCAGATATCGCCGACAGTGAACTTGTAGAGTTAAGTGAGTATAAACAACGCAGCTTAGCGGAACGGTCAAAGGAGTCGTTTGCACGGTTATTTTCCGATGTATTATAGGCTCAACGAATAGATTAATGCTTGGATATAGGAAACGGGAGAAATTAATAGTATAGTAGTGTAGTGTCAGAAAAATAATTAGGCAACAAGGAGTTTTTAAGAGGATATGAAGCTGATTTCTTGGAATGTAAATGGAATTCGTGCGTGTGTAGGGAAAGGCTTTCTTGATTATTTCAACACTGTCGATGCGGATATCTTCTGCTTGCAGGAAATAAAAGTACAAGAAGGACAAATTGAGCTGGATTTACCAGGTTATCATCAATATTGGAACTATGCCTTAAAAAAAGGGTATTCTGGTACAGCTATTTTTACTAAAGAAAAACCATTGTCTGTTCGTTACGGAATTGGCATCCGTACGGAAGAACCAGAGGGACGAATTATTACGCTGGAATTCGAGACTTTTTATATGGTTAATGTATATGTTCCAAACGCAAAGCGTGATTTAACTCGTCTGGATTACCGTCTTGAATGGGAAGATGAAATTCGTGACTATCTTCAAGAGCTGGATCAATTGAAACCGGTTGTTTTCTGCGGGGACTTAAATGTTGCCAAGGAAGAGATTGATTTACGAAATGCGAAATCAAACAAAGGTAATTCAGGATTTACAGAAGAAGAACGAGGCAAGCTGACTGATTTATTAGCTTGTGGGTTTGTGGACACCTTCCGTTATTTCTATCCTGAACGGGAAGGCAGTTATTCTTGGTGGTCGTATATGAGTAAAGTTCGTGAACGTAATATTGGCTGGCGAATTGATTATTTCATCGTTTCAACTTCATTAATACCTGTATTAAAGGATGCATCGATCCATTCCGAGGTGCTGGGAAGCGATCATTGTCCAATCTGTCTTGAAATGGATATTCCTGAAAAAACAGCGATAATGAACCTGAAAAGTGGACAGATTATAGAAGTAGAGTGAAAAGAGGAGGATTTAACTTATGAAAACCTTTAATGTGAGCTTCCATCAAGAAGATAATGTGGATGTTATGCAGATTCAAAAATTAACCGAGCAGGAATTTACCACTTCAACTACACGCGGAACACGGCGTTTGTTTGAATTGGACACAAACGTGGGCTATTTCGTGTTCTTTGATGCAGAAGATGATGGAGGAAATATTTCATATCTTGTTCTTCAATATGAAGAAGATAATGAAGAACCGAATGGCTGTTACTCTTTTGAAATGAAAGATTTTTATGAGTTTCTGGCGTTATATACATTAGGTATGAACATGGATGATGAAGAGGATGAAAGTGAAGAAGCAGACCCAATTCATCATTTAGCCCATTTGCTTTATCATATAGTTGAAGAAGGGAATGCGGTCATTCCAGACTAAAGGTAATGAGGGATTGATTGATGGGTACTTGTGAACTTTGCGAGAGGGAAGGTATTGAACTAACCATTCACCACCTCACACCAAGAGAAGAAGGAGGCAGTCACATGCCGACTGCCATGCTTTGTAAAGCCTGTCATAAACAAATTCATGCACTCTATTCAAATCGAGTTCTAGGAATAAGACTTTATACAATCAAGCTTCTCCAAGATGACGAAGAGTTAAAAAAATACCTAAAATGGGTTAAAAAACAACCAGCATCGACAGCTGTGCGAACAAGAAAATCAAAACATAAATACTGAAACGGCTTTCCATCGGAAAGTCGTTTTATTTTTTCAACGGTTTTGTACCGAAAAGTTTCCACCATGATTTCTTATCCTTCCCTGCAGCAGCTTTTCTAAAAGAAGAAACCATATCCTGAAAAGCATCCTCACGATCGCGTATGGCCAACGTTAATTCTTTTAGATTCTGTGTCATGGTTTCCACAAAATGCTCTTGTTCATCATGAAAGACATTGGACACGTTTTGAATTTCTTTATGAGCTTCTTTAACGGTCATTGCAGCCTTACTCATGGTATTGTTATAGTCTTTTGATGATCTAGTAATCTTTTTAGAGAGTCGTTCTATGGTTTCTTCAGAAGCTTTAGTAATGCTCGTTGTGAGTGTTCCATACGTTTCAGAAGTAAGTTCATGTGTATTGATAATCGTATCTGTCAGTCGATTAATTTCTTCCTTCCTCTTTTCATTAGATCGTTGAATTGATTTTGAAACGCTCTGTACCGTGTCTAGTGAGCCGTGATAAATATCATTTTTTAATTCATCCATCATACTTTGGACATTAGCCTGCATAACCTGTTTAATATCAGTCAGTAAATCTTTTTTATATAATTCCATCGCTGAGTAGAACTTTTCAAAGTCCGTTTCTTCTGTTTCTGGGGGACTCGTTTTAAGTTCAGTTGCCGCTTTTTCGGGTAATAAAGTTTCTACAGGACCTGCAGCGGCTTCACTTTCTTCCGAATTTTTTTCTAAAATCATTCGTATCATATCTTTACTCAGATTTTTTGCCCGCATATCCTTAATTTTTTCAAGCATGGAAATTTCTTTTTCCGTATAAAACCTCGCTCCTTGCTTTGAACGGGGAATAGTTAACAAGCCCTTCAAATCTTTTTCCCATTGTCTAATCGTACCAACACCAGTATTAATTCGTTTAGCAACATCTTGTATTGTATAAGCTCTGTTAATCAAATCATTTACCATCATGTCAGCCCCTTATTGAAATAGTTTAAAAAATTAGATGTAGACTATATTCTGCAAACCCTTTTAGATATTCCTGCCGAGTGACAAAAGCTCTTAAAACGTTTGAAAAAACTGCAAGTTTCACAAAAAAAGCAAAAAAAGCCGAAATATAGAGGGGTATATTGGCGTTGTGTTGATTAACAGCAGTTTTTGAAGAAGAAAGATAAAATTTTCTGCTATTTTTGCAGGTAAATAGTTTGATTATTCTGTTAAAAATGTATAATAATAAATAACCACTATTAGTTAATAAGAAAGGATTGATGGGTATTACGACCATTTGTTTAGTAAGGCATGGAGAGACGGATTGGAATGCTTGTGGCAGGTTACAGGGAAAGACGGATATTCCCCTAAACGATAATGGAAGAACCCAGGCTAACCAATGTGGAATGTATCTAGCTAAATCAGATTGGGATGTTATTATATCCAGTCCGCTTAAACGGGCGGTAGAAACAGCCGAAATTATCAGTTCGTACATCGTACAACCGACAATCCTGACGATGGTGGAATTTATTGAACGTGATTATGGCGATGCGGAAGGAATGACGTTTGCAGAAAAACGGATGGCTTATCCTGATAAACAATATCCAAATAAAGAGAAGCGGGAGCTTTTTGATAACCGAATCATGGATGGATTATGCAAAATCCAAGAAGCTTACAAGAATAAACGAGTTATTTTAGTGGCTCATGGAGCTGTTATTAAGGCATTATTAAATGGGTTATCTTCCGGAATCATTGAAACCAATCATACACGATTGCAGAATGCTTGTTTAAGTAAAATAGAATTTCAGTTTAACAGCTGGAACATACACGAATTTAATCAAACCGCACACCTGTTATAATAGACTAATCAAACGAAAAAGGACTGGAATAGACATGTCACAAAAAACAGCATTAGTCTTAGGCGCTACAGGAATGGTTGGTACGGAACTTGTCAAACTAATCAGCGCAAAAAAGTATTATCAGACCATTAATCTGCTGACCCGACGGCCGATTAATCTCTCGGATCAGACGATAAATCAGCAGGTTATTGATTTTGAACAACTCGAAAAATATGCAGATTTGTTCCAAGTACAAGATGTTTATATTTGTTTAGGAACCACTATAAAAGCGGCAAAAACCAAAGAAGCGTTCCGGAAGGTGGATTATGAGTATGTCGTGGAAGCAGCTAAACTAGCTAAGCGGGGAAACATAGAAAAACTGTTACTCATTACAGCTGCTGGTGCTGATCCAAAGTCTCGCGTATTCTACAGCCGTGTCAAAGGAGAGGTAGAGGAAACCCTAAAAAGCATGAAATTACACTCACTTCATATATTTAAACCTTCTTTGCTGCTTGGTGATCGAAAAGAATTCAGGCTAGGTGAGGCAGTGATGGGAAAAGCAAGCGGCATTCTTACGAAAATCATGATTGGCCCTTTACGGCCATACCGCCCCATTCATGCCGCGACCGTTGCAGCTGCTATGTTTAAATCCGCCCAGACTGACCAACTAGGGATGCACGTTTATCCGTCAAAAGAGATTGAGCGAATGGGTTCAAGTTAACCATGGTACAACTAAATAGCACGGAAACATTGGTTCCGTGCTTTATAAACAGGAATGGAGGTTCTTATGTTTGACTCATTAATTAATGAAGAAGTGTTGAATAATAAGCCTCATTATGAAAGGAAAATTCGTGAAAACTGGGAGTACTTAATAGAAACAGGGAAGTTTCCTAAAAACCAGCGAACTACGATAACATCATCTTGGAAAAGATGTCTTCAGTATGGGCTTGATCCTTTAAGCCATTCAGTCCCCCTCCATAATGAATCAATTTCATGCCAAGAAAGAGAAGAAGAAAACCATTTATTAACGGATATTGCGATTCCTCTGACAGCACAAATCATCAAATCAAGATCAAATGAAGAGCTTGTGCTGGGATTGATTAACGCCGAAGGAAACCTCATTCATCTATCTGCGAGCCATAGTATTAAAAATCAAATACCCTTAGGATCGAACTGGTTGGAAGAAAATCAGGGAACAAATGCTGCCGGAACAGCTCTTTTTGAACAGAAACCATTGCAAATATTTGCAGAGGAACATTTTTGTAGAAATTTACATCATCTATTTACTTCCGCAGCCCCTATTCGAGATCCCTTCACACGAGAAGTTATCGGTGTCTTAACACTGGCAAAAGAAAAAAATACTATGGGAGTTCAGGACCTATTCAGTACAGTTACCATTGGACATAAGATTGAACGGCAAATAAGTGATACCTTGATAAAGCATAATAACTTTGCCCTGCAATCGCTGTTTAATAATTCGAAAGCTCCGTTTACCGTTTTTAATAATGCTGGGCGAATAACCTTTTTTAATCAAGCGGCCCAACAGGCTTTTTTGCTGAAAATAGGCGATGCATTCTCTACCTTCATTGAAGGCAATCCATTTGTGACACAAACAGATAATCTCTTTACTAAATACGGAGTAGAATGGAAAATAAGGGTGCAGCCGTACAAAATAGGCGCTAATTTATACGGAGGAATTGCCGTATTTGATCAAGTTAATAGGAGAGATGCTCCTTCAAAAAGAAAAAGAGAGGGAACAAGATACCAGTTTTCCTCCATTATCACGGAGCATCAGGACATGCATAAAGTTATCTCATTAGCTAAAAAAGCCGCACTTTACGAAAAGCCTGTTCTACTTACGGGTGAGACAGGTACGGGAAAAGAAATGTTTGCTCAATCTATACACGCTCATGGAACCCGTCAAGGAGCATTTGTCGAAATTAATTGTGGTGCTGTTACACGTGAGCTGGCTGCTAGTGAAATGTTTGGCTATACAGGGGGTGCCTTTACAGGTTCTAATCCCAAGGGCAATCCTGGTAAATTTACATTAGCCCATCAAGGAACCATTTTTTTAGATGAAATTGGAGACCTGCCGCTTGAAGCACAAGCATTTTTATTGAGGATTTTAGAAGAAAGAACGGTGGTACCAGTAGGCGGAAGCAAGCCGGTACCGGTTGATATACAGGTCATTGCCGCTACCAATAAAAACTTACTGCAGGAAGTGAATGCGGGAAACTTTAGAGAAGATTTATATTATCGTTTAAATGTGATTCATCTTCGCATTCCACCAGTAAGACAGCGAAGGGGCGATATTCAGATCCTGGTTAAGCATTTTCTCAACCAGCAAAGGGGCCACGCTAAACCATTAACGATTAGTGAAGAAGTGAAAGATTTCTTTGACGCCTTTCCATGGCCGGGAAATGTTCGTCAGTTGAAAAATACAATTGAACACGCCGCATTTTATGCAGAAGGAACAGAGATTACTATAAATGATTTGCCGGAAGACATGTTTGCAGAGGAAGGCGGAGCTGGAGATAGTTATACTCGAAATAAAACGGTAAAAAATCAGTTTACTCATCAAGAACTAATTCGTGCACTTCAAAATAATGAGGGCAATATTACCAAGACAGCTCAATTTCTCGATGTTTCTCGGGTTACTATCTACAGGAAGCTTAAAGAAATTAATGAAATGAAGCTCAATCAATGAACAGTTACACTGTTACACAATTATGGTTTACACCGTTACACTGTTACATGATACAGAATACCGATAAAAGAAGGGTATATAGGTATTTTAGTAACCGCTTACATTATTTTGTCTGTTGGCATAGTTATTGCATATTATTTAGATAGAAAGAGGAGGGGTGGTCAAAACAAAAGGAAACCTGAATTTTACATAAATAGTCGTTTGGTGCAGGCAATACACATAATCAACGAAACTACTCGCAAAATAATAAAAAACATGGGGGATTAACAATGAAGATTTCTAATAAAGTGGCCTTAGTTACAGGCGGTGCGTCTGGCCTTGGAGAAGCAACAGTCGAGAACATTATTCAGCAAGGAGGAAAAGCCGTAATCATCGATTTATCTGAAGAAAAAGCTAATAAACTGATTGAAAAGCATGGCAATGAAAATGTGTTATTTGTAAAAACGAATGTAACAAGTGAAGAAGAAGTTCGTCACACCCTTGACCAAGCAGTTGAACATTTTGGCGAGTTTCAGATACTAGTAAATTGTGCGGGAATTGGAGCCGCATCTAAGGTATTGAATAAGGGGGTAGCTCATGATCTAGGAACCTTCCAAAAAGTTATTGAGGTAAATTTAATTGGAACATTTAATGTTATTAGACTAGCAGTCGAAAGAATGTCGTTAAATGAACCAGATGAAAAAGGAGAGAGAGGGGTCATTATTAATACAGCATCGGTTGCCGCTTTTGATGGACAAATTGGTCAAGTCGCATACAGTGCTTCGAAAGGGGGACTTGTAGGAATGACGCTTCCAATTGCACGAGAATTAGCTCGCTACGGAATCCGCTGTATGACAATTGCCCCAGGGCTGTTTGAAACACCGCTGTTCGCAGCAGCATCAGATAAGGTTCGTGAAGCGCTCGGAGCCATGGTACCTTTCCCACAGAGACTGGGCTATCCAGAAGAATATGCACAGCTGGTTCAAGGAATCATCGAAAATACGATGCTTAATGGAGAAGTTATCCGGCTTGACGGTGCCATTAGAATGCAGCCAAAGTAAATCCGCTAAACGAACTTTTAACCGTGTTAGATTCTGTGAAATTAAAAGATGAGGGTGAGAAAAATGGAAAAGCTAGTTACTTTTGAAAAGCAGGACGGATTCGCAACAGTTAAAATTAATAATCCACCTTTGAATGTACTTGGAAGCAAAGTGGTTGAACAGTTACATGACGTCTTTACGACGATTGCGAGTGACCCGGATATTATCGTCGTCATATTGACAGGAGCTGGCGACAGAGCATTCATGGCAGGTGCAGATATTAAAGAGTTTCCTGAAAAGCTTGGCGGAAACATGAAGTCTGGCTCGATTAAAACACATGAGACGCTTAACCTAATAGCATCACTTCATAAACCAACTATCGCGATGTTAAACGGTATTACACTTGGCGGTGGTTGTGAATTAGCACTGACATGTGATTTTAGAATTGCCGAAGAACATGTTCAGATTGGTCTTCCTGAAATTAAATTAGGCATTTTTCCTGGAGGAGGTGGGACACAGCGTCTGCCCCGCTTAATAGGGAAAACAAAAGCTAAGGAACTTATGTTTACCGGTGACCCGTTAACAGCTCAGGAAGCCAAAGAGATTGGTTTAGTTAGTACAGTTGTACCAAAAGGAAAGGGCATGGAAGAGGCAGGTAAGCTTGCCAAGCGGATAGCGCGCCATTCTCTTGATGCCTTGGCAATGATTAAGCAAGCAGTTGATGAAGGAATGGAAAAACCGATTGCAGATGCGATTCAGCTGGAGTCAGACTTATTTCAGGAAGTCTTTCAAACTAAGGGTGCCAAAGAAGGTGTTCAAGCATTTTTGGAAAAACGCACACCACAGTTTAATCGCTGATTTCCAATCAGCTTTTCAGAAATCGCCTTACAATACCAACATTTTGAGACTAAACAGCGATGTGAAAGGTGCAATACGTACGAACTTGCTGTTTGAAAAAACTAATTTTGTTGGGGGTAAAAAGGATGAATATTATTGAATTGCTGCAATCGACTGTTGAAAGATATCCAGAGATACCAGCCCTTGTTTTTCGCGATCAGGAAATCAGTTATCAAGAACTAGGAAAACGAGTACGTAAAGCAGCCTCAGGACTCAAGGCTCTTGGTGTAACCTTAGATACAAAGGTCGGTTTAATGATGTCGAATAAGCCGGAATATATTATTACCTATTTTGCTATCTTAGCAAACGGAGGGACAGTTGTGCCCCTGAACCCATTATTTAAGGAAGCTGAGGTCGCCTACATCCTCAATGACTCTGATTCTGAATATCTAGTGTTGGAGGAGATGTCTCTTTCTGTTATTCAACGTGTTAAAAACGAGTTAACCAGCGTGAAAGAAATCATCTGCTTTGGTGACTCAGACGAACATTCTTGGGCATCGCTTCTGACATATCCTGAAATGGAGAATTTTGTTCCGCGTTATGGGTCTGAAACCGCACAAATTATCTATACATCAGGAACGACTGGATTTCCAAAAGGTGCAATGATTACCCACGCAAACTTAAATTGGATGGCCATTGCAGCTGCGGTGACGAATTCAGTAAAACCAGGCGATCGTATTCTTTGTGTGCTGCCTCTATTCCATGCATATGCTAAGCTGCAAGGGGGATTAGCCAATATTGCCCATGGAGGAACGATTTATATTGAAGAACGATTTGAACCGGTGTCAATCCTTGATAAGCTTGCTAAAAACAAGATTAATATTTTCTTAGGGGTTCCAACCATGTATACCATGTTTATCCACTCACCGAATATTAAAGATCTCGATTTTTCTGCACTTCGCATTGCCGGGTCAGGAGGAGCCAGCCTTCCCGCAGAAGTGATTGATAAAGTCAAACAATTAATGGGTGTTGATATATCGGAAGGCTACGGATTAACTGAAAGTACCGTAATGCTCTGCGCTTCGCCAAGAGAGGGAGTTAAAAAGGTTGGTTCCACCGGTGTTCCGCTGGCAGGTGTCAGCTTAAAAATAGTGGACCCTGAGGGGAATACGGTAGGACCAAAAGAAGTGGGAGAAATTATCTTTAGAGGTCCGAATTTGATGAAGGGTTATTATAAACAGCCTCAGGAGACAGAAAATGCAATTCGAGATGGTTGGATGCATACTGGAGATTTGGCCTATGCGGATGAAGATGGTTATATTTTTATTGTGGACAGAATGAAAGATATGATCATTAGAGGCGGATTTAATGTTTATCCGAGAGAGGTAGAAGAAGTCCTTTATACACATCCTAATGTGATTGAATGTGCAATCATTGGACGACCGGATCCCGTGTTCGGTGAAAAAATTGCGGCTTATGTAGTAACGAAAACAGAACAAGAAGAAGAGGAACTACGAGAATACTGCAAACAGAAGCTAGTTCATTATAAAACACCTGATTATATTATCTTCATAAAAGAAATTCCAAAGTCAGGAACAGGTAAAATGCTCAAAACAGCCCTGAAAAAGCTTGATAAAGAAACCATAAATCTATAATTTTAAATGAAAACGATTACAAATGAGAATCAACCAAAAAAGGGCTCCTTCTAAGGAGTCCTCAGTTTGTAGAAAAAAGAGGTTCGGAATGGTTTCATTCCGAACCTCTTTTGCATTTTTCGGACCAACTAGGCCTGCGGGAACAAGCTGGTCTAGTGTTACCATTTCAATTTGGTTTTCGAAAATACTTCTTATCACCTCAAAAAAATAAGCCTTTTACTTTTAAGTTTAGAAAGTCAGTTGATGGGAGTGTTGGCGTGAAGACTCCTGCGGGCTCACCGCCCGAATTACAAATAGCTTAAATTATTTGTAGAACTAGAGTAATTACAAGCGATTGTAGTAGTAAAATCATTAAATTTCTTTGTCCCAGAGTTTTTTCTTCGGTTAATAAAAGTCTATGTCCTAAGTAACTAATTACAAACACGATTAGGAAAGTGAAAATAAAGGCCAATATTAAATCTACCAAGTAAATTCTCCTTTCTTTGTGAGGAATTTTATCCCATTCTAAACTTTTTATAGAGATAGCTCAAATAGAGCATAAAGCACGAAGCGCCTGGAATGGAAATCAACATCTCAATTTTAAATCTCACTCGAGTTTGTCTACAGTCTGAGGATTCCTTCTAAGGAGTCCTTTTTCTTTTTTATTAAAGTAATCAAGGCATTAGTAACGGCTGCTCAAAAATCTCTCTATATATGGTAATCTATTTTGATTTATCCTTTTCAATCTTTGGGATATGAGTAAAGATTTCATCGCTGTCAAAGAACTCAATCAATCGGCTGAGCCATTCATAGTATGCGAGAAGTTTTTTTGATTGTGCAGCATAATGTTGAACCTTCGTTAATTCCTCTTCAGTCAACTCACCTTGTTCAATCATTTTTATTAATTCTTGATACATTCTTTTTTCAGCGATTCGAGATTTTCTAACCATTCGGCCCCATGTCACACAAAAGAGCGAAATGAAATTTTGATAATGATCAGGCTCGACATTATACACATCCTGCCTGCTGCCTTTTATAAAGACCTTGTCAGCAACATTCAGTTCAAGCATTTCTCTGACAACCTGGCTCATTCGCGTTTTACTCATGCCGGTAGCGTCTGATAATTCATTCAGTGTCATGGGCATTTGCTTCATCTGAATGATTCCAAGGACACGGCCAACCGTTACTGATAAACCGTAGACCTCCATATTGTCCGCGCTTTGCTCAATGAAGTGCTGTTCAATTTTCATCATCCAATTAGTATCCAAACAGATTCTTCCTCTCAAAAATAAACAGTGGTAACAGCAACATAACATAATTATTTTTGAATGAACAGTAGCTTGTATAGGAAAATAATAAAAAAATTCTTTATATAAAGTTTGTAAACTTTTTATTTTACAAACTTTATACTACAATAGAGAATGGCGAGAAAATTTGCTGAAAATTTTTATGGAGGTGCTTGCTTTGCTTAAGCTTGAAAATATTTCGAAAGTTTATAAAGGGAAGAAAAAGGCAGTTAATAATATTTCACTTGAAATAAAGAAAGGCGAGTTCATTTGCTTTATCGGCCCAAGTGGATGTGGAAAAACAACCACAATGAAAATGATAAACAGATTAATTGAACCATCAGAGGGAGCTATTTATATAAATGGTGAAAATATTCTAGAAAAGGATCCTGTCGACTTAAGAAGACAAATAGGCTATGTCATTCAGCAAATCGGTCTGTTTCCTCACATGACCATCTATGAAAATATGATGCTTGTTCCAAAATTACTCAAATGGAGTGAAAACGAGAAAAGAGAACGTGCGGAAGAATTGCTGAAGCTGGTGGATATGGATCCTGAATTTCTAGACCGGTATCCTAATGAGCTTAGCGGCGGACAACAGCAGCGGATCGGAGTATTACGAGCACTGGCATCCAACCCGCCTTTAATTTTAATGGATGAGCCCTTTGGTGCGTTGGATCCGATTACAAGAGACGCTTTACAAGAAGAATTCAAAAACTTACAGCGAACTCTTGATAAGACAATCGTTTTCGTTACACATGATATGGATGAAGCGATTAAACTTGCTGACCGAATTGTTATCCTTAAGGGTGGGGAAATTGTCCAGGTAGGAACTCCAGATGAAATTCTTAGAAATCCGGTTAATGCTTTTGTTGAAGAATTTATCGGAAAAGACAGAATGCTTCAAACTCTTCCGGATGTAGAGCTGGTTCAGCAAATTATGAATACTATGCCTATTTCAATCACACTTGAAAAGACACTTTCACAAGCCATTGCCCTTATGCGCGAAAAACGTGTAGATTCACTGCTTGTAGTAGATGGACAAAATTTGCTTAAGGGGTTTGTTGACGTAGAAACGATAAATGAAAAACGGAAGGTTGCTACTTCCATCAGTGATGTGATGAATACGAGTATTTTTTCGGTTCAACAAACTAGTTTGATTCGCGATGTTGTTCAAAAGATCTTAAAACAGGGCTATAAAAATGTTCCAGTTGTGGATCATAAAAAACACTTAGTGGGAATCGTAACACGCTCTACACTTGTAGACATTGTTTATGACAACATTTGGGGTGAAGAAGAGCTGGAAGTTTTAGAGAAGGAGTAGATGAATACCATGTATGAATTTTTACAAACGAACTGGGAGGAAATCCTTCATAAGGCATGGGAGCATTTATATATCTCTCTAACCGCTGTCTTATTCGGAATCCTTGTTGCCGTGCCGCTCGGTATCCTTTTATCAAGAATGAAAAAAGGTGCACCGCTTATCATTGGCGTGGCTAATATTATTCAAACGCTGCCAAGCTTAGCCGTCCTCGCATTTTTCATTCCCTTACTTGGCGTTGGGAAAACTCCAGCTATTGTGGCATTATTTTTCTATTCGGTTTTACCAATCTTACGAAATACATACACAGGTATTCAATCAGTCAATCCGAATTTGTTGGAATCTGGCAGAGGGATTGGAATGACAGCATGGGAAAGAATGTTCTTAGTCGAATTCCCATTAGCATTACCAATCATTATGGCTGGAATTAGAACGGCTTCTGTTTATCTAATTGGCTGGGCAACGCTAGCTTCATTTATTGGCGGCGGTGGTCTAGGAGATTATATTTTCATAGGATTGAATTTATATCAAACAGAGTACATCATTGCTGGAGCAATTCCTGTTATTATCATGGCGATTTTAGTTGACTTGGTATTCTCAGCGATTGAGAAGAAAGTTGTTCCTAAAGGGATGAAAGGTATTAAGAGTGTGTGAGGTGGAGAATAGATGATGAAGAAAACAAGAAGTTTTATTGGACTTTTAGTAATTAGTGCACTCATAACCGGCTGTTCACTGCCGGGACTTAATTCTGCTTCAGATCAAACTATAAAAATTGGTGCACAAAGTATGACTGAATCAGAAATACTTGCTAATATGATTAGTCAGCTTATTGAGCGTAATACTGATAATAAAACAGCGATTATTAAAAATCTTGGTTCCAATTTTGTTCAGCAAAAAGCGATGGAATCAGGGGATATTGATATAGCAGCAACTCGTTATACCGGGACCGATTTAACGAGTGTTCTTGGTCAAGAAGCGATTAAAGATCCCGTGAAGGCAATGGAAACTGTCCAAAAAGTATTCAAAAAACAATATCAGTTTACTTTTTATGATTCATACGGTTTTGATAATACCTATGCTTTTACGATTTCAAAAAAATTAGCAGAAGAAAAACAGTATAAAACGATTTCTGATTTAGCAGAAGATGCGGATACCTTAAGTCTTGGGGTAGACTCCGCTTGGTTAAAACGCCAGGGTGACGGTTATCCTGGATTTATTGAAACGTATAACATGGAATTCGGGAAGACGTATCCGATGCAAATCGGTCTAGTTTATGATGCGGTTAAGAATGAAAAAATGGACATCGTACTTGCTTATTCGTCAGACGGACGAATTAAAGCATATGACCTTCAGCTTTTAGAGGATGATATGCAGTATTTCCCTCCTTATGATTGCTCACCGGTTATTACCGACGAGGCACTGGAACGTTTTCCAGAGATTGATTCACAACTGAAAAAATTGATTGGAACGATTACAACAGAAACCATGCAGGAATTAAACTATGAGGTGGATGCGAAATTAAAAGAACCATCAGTCGTAGCTGCTGAATTCTTAGTGAAAAATCATTATTTTGAATAAGGAGGGTGAGCATTTTTGGACGTACTACAGCAATTAGGGATGTATTATTCCCAAAATGGATTATATGTGTTAACAGAATTTTATCAGCACTTTTTAATGTCCGCTTATGGTGTGTTTTTCGCAGCCATTGTTGCCATTCCACTTGGAATTGTTATTGCTAAGCATCGAAAATTGAGCCAAGTTGTTTTTTCTATAACCAACGTAATTCAGACGATTCCAGCACTAGCAATGCTTGCCTTACTTTTGTTAGTGATGGGGCTTGGTGCAAATACAGTCATTGTCGCACTCTTCTTATATTCCATCCTACCTATTCTGAGAAACACCTATGTTGGAATTACAGGAATTGAACATGCTTACCTAGAGGCAGGAAAGTCGATGGGAATGACTAAATTTCAAATGCTATGGATGGTTGAATTACCTTTGTCGCTATCTGTTATTATGGCTGGATTGCGTACAGCACTCGTCATCGCAATCGGTGTAACAGCGATCGGTACCTTTGTTGGTGCCGGTGGACTTGGTGATATCATCGTACGTGGAACCAATGCTTCAAATGGTACGGCTGTTATCCTTGCTGGTGCGATACCAACAGCTTTAATGGCTGTACTTGCAGATTTATTGCTAGGGCGTTTGGAAAAATGGCTTTCGCCAATAAAAACGAAAAAAAAGACGGGCTAGAGCCGCTTAAATTGTAAAGGCAGCTGAAAAATAGCTGCCTTTTTTCTATGAGTTCAGTTTTTTCTTTTGATTATTAGGGTAAATACTACATATTATAACAGATTAAGGAGTGTCCAGATGACGAACACAGCAACGAACACAATTGAATTACATGGATTTAACAATTTAACTAAATCACTTAGTTTTAATATGTATGATATTTGTTATACAAAAACAAAAGCTGAACGTGAAGCTTACATAGCGTATATCGATGAACAGTATAGTGCGGAAAGATTGACTAAAATACTGAAAAATGTAACAGATATTATTGGAGCACATGTATTAAATGTAGCTCAACAGGATTATTTCCCCCAGGGTGCCAGTGTAACGATGCTCGTATCAGAGGGTCCCGTTGTTGAAGTACCAATAGATTCTTATGACGAAACACCAGGTCCATTGCCTGAATCCGTTGTAATGCAGCTTGATAAAAGTCATATCACGGTCCATACTTATCCCGAATTCCATCCTAACGAAGGAATTAGTACATTTCGTGCCGATATCGATGTCTCAACATGTGGTGAAATTTCGCCGCTAAAAGCATTAAATTATTTAATTCATTCGTTTGATACCGATATTATGACAATGGACTACCGTGTAAGGGGCTTTACTCGAGACAAAAATGGCAGTAAATTGTTTATCGATCATGATATTCAATCCATTCAAAACTATATACCAAAAGATAGTAAAGATTTATACGATATGATTGATGTAAATGTATACCAAGAAAATATTTTTCACACGAAATGCAGACTAAAAGAATTTGAGTTGGATAATTATTTGTTTGGTTACAAAAAAGATAAATTAGCAGCGTCGGAAATTGAGGAAATTACCAGCAAACTTAAAGAAGAAATGGATGAAATATTTTTCGGGAAGAATATAAAAAAGGAATAAACAGTATTTTTCTTTTAAAAAGGTAGTTTAAGTTAATCAGAATGTAGATATGTATGGTAAAACCTGTCGTTTCACACTGGAAATAGGAATAAATAATAACGCAAAAAATAAGCCATTTGAATTATAGTAGTGAACTAGATGCAACCAACGCACCTACCACTTCTAAAAGTAATCCTGCATGTAACGCTATTTTTCTAGCAGTTTGCATGCAGGATGTCTTTTGTTTTTTCTAGAACACGGAAAAGCTTGTTCCGATTTGATAACCGTATAAAGGTGGTTACATTTATTTAGTACTATTCATTCTAGAAATCGAATTCTTCATCCCAAAAACGATGAGAGAAACGGTTACTGGAACGTTGGTGGAAATGGAAATGCTCATGTCGATGTTCATTTCTGCAGCAACGACGTCTTCTAGAACGACATTTGCTTTCACGGCGACTTGATTCGTTACACATAAAATCACCTCCTGAATCTTTATAATGTATACTATTCCACTTAAGGTTTTTCGATTGGACAAGTATAGTAAGATAACAACACATTTTTTTTAGAAAGAGTTATCTCCTTTCCTCAGAAGATAAGTTTACGAGATTTCTTCATTTAAAAACCTATTCTGCTTTAAGGGCGGAATCAGTTAACCTTTCTTTACTGAGCCATGATTTTTTCCTTCAATCGTAAACAATTGATCAAGACAAGATATTTAAAGAATATTCGAAATTAATCCTGTGACTGTTCCCTGGAAAATGTGTATACTATTACTAAAAAACCACTTTATTACCTAGAGAAGTGGTTAGTGGGGTGCAAAATGGATAAAAAACCGGTTATTGGGATTACGTGTGCATATACAAAGCAAAGCTTAAATTCAGAGGGGGTTTATGTTCATCACGATTATCATCGTGCAGTCATCCAAGCAGGTGGTATCCCCTTACTATTACCGGCTGCAGACCAACCCACGCTAAATGCTTATTTTGAATTATGTGATGGGTTCATCTTGAGCGGAGGTGAAGATATCGATCCAGCATTCTTTGGAGAGGCACGCCATCCTAAGCTTGGATTTGTATACCATGATCGTGATGCAGCGGAGTTTTACCTTACTCAATTACTTCTAGAACGAAAAAAACCATTTCTAGCGATTTGTAGAGGGATTCAAATTCTTAACGTTGTTTGTGGAGGTTCATTATATCAAGATATACCGAGTCAGCTGACTACAGCCCACCCCCATAGCCAAATAACACATCGTTCAAATACGTTTCATCCTGTCATGATTACTGAAAACAGCAAGCTTTATCAAATTTTCCAAAAAACTAGCCTTGATGTAAATAGTCTTCATCACCAATCTATAAAGGCAGTAGGAAAAGATTTAGAAACAGTGGCAGTTGCAGCAGATGGGGTAATTGAGGCAGTCGAAGTACAAAACCATCCCTTCGGAATTGGTGTACAATGGCATCCAGAAAGCATGGCAAGTAAAGACGTCCTCACACAGCAGCTTTTTCAGTCCTTCATCCAAGCGGCTTATCAAAATGGATTTTCTGCAGATAGACTTCATATAAGTTAAATTTACCGAGCTATGCAGATTAATGCCTGCACAGCTTTTTTAGGATTACTAGTAAATCTATTGTAGAAGAGGAGAAGCTGTAGTGATAAAAGCAATTATTTTTGATTTTGATGGATTAATTTTAGATACTGAGACCTATGAAATTCAGTCGTATCAACAGGTTTATGAAGAGCATCAGATTCCCTTCCCACATCAACGCTGGCTTGAAAACATTGGAACACAAGGTACCTTTAACCCTTTTGACGAGCTGTTACATGCAAAAAAAGATCTTGTGTTAGAGAAACTTGATCTAGAAAGAAATGCTAAATATGAGCAGTTAACAATAGATATACAACCAAGGGAAGGGGTCTTAGAGTATTTAATCAGGGGCAAGGAGCTAGGCTTAAAACTAGCTATTGCTTCAAGTTCTTCAAAAAAGTGGGTTACTACTTATCTTGAAAGGTTAGGCATCTTACCTTATTTTGATTGTATACACACATCAGATGATGTTAAAAAGGTTAAACCGGATCCAGAACTTTACATAAAAACGATTAATTATTTTAAACTCCAACCGGAAGAGGCAATCGTATTTGAAGATTCAGCTAACGGATCGTTAGCTGCCATTCGAGCTGGTATTCCATGTGTCATCGTCCCAAACGAGACAACGAGTACGTTGATTTTTCACGAAAAAGTGGCGTTAAGATTGAAGTCGAAAAAAGAAAAAACCTTAGATGAAGTCATTTCCTATATCTCTCAACTTAAATAGAATGTGTTTGAGCCATCATGTGTTTCGATGGCTTCTTTTTTATGGAAACTAGTTTCTTGAGAATACGCAGATTCGTTTCATATCTTCTACAGAGTGTACACAAAATAAGACACCGATCATCTTGATTCTACAGAAAAGAGGTGTAGGTACATCCTTTTTGGATAGTACTTTCTTTTCTGTTCTTTTACTACATTTTCTCGATTTTATTGAGCGTATGTATAAAATCAAGACATATGTCTTGCTTTTCGGACAAAAAGTAACTGATAGTTCTCTTTTACTCAGATGAAAAACTGGTATGATTCTTGCATTATTTTATGCAATGGGTATATGACTCAGCTAAATCAAGCAATCTTTATGGGAGCTACATTCATCAACGTTGAAAAATGCAAACCAGAGTTGTTGCTAGAGCAATTAACGAATATCGGGTAACCAACAATACCGGTTCACCTAACAACGAGAAACCGGATTAACTAGTTTAAAGATTTGCGGGTCAAAAAAAGGGAGCTCAAATCCTTGAATCCTATGCCTTAACAGAAGCGCCGTCTATTGTGACAAGAAATCTAGTATAAGGAAAACGTAAATCATGGAGTATTGGGGAACAATAATTAAAGGACTGGTGTAAAACAAAGTTTACAAACTATTAACTTCCGAGATTGATAGAGTTCAAAGAGGATTTGCCAAAGACATTGTCGGAAAAGTATTACGTCGAAAATTAATTGAACAGAAATAGAATGAACAATACAAAATGGAGGTTAGAAGATATGAGAAATTTAGAAGGTAAAGTGGTAATCATAACTGGTGCAGGACGCGGGATTGGCAGAGCGATGGCTTTACTTATGGCGAAAGATGGAGCGAAAGTAGTTGTTAATGATTTGGGCGGCAGTGCAGAAGGAAGTGGTGAAGACCTTCTAGTAGCTGATGCAGTGGTCAATGAAATCAAAGAGGCAGGCGGGGAAGCAGTTGCAAACTATGATTCGGTTTCTGAATTCCAAAGTGCTGAAAGAATCATTGAAACAGCGATCCAAAGTTTCGGGAGAATAGATACGGTTATAAATAATGCCGGTATTCTTCGGGACCGAATGGTGTTTAACATGTCAGAAGAGGAATGGGATAGCGTGATTAAGGTACATTTGAAAGGTTCGTTCAACATGACTCGAGCAGCGGCAGGCTATTTCAAGGAGCAAAAAAGTGGTTGCTTTATTAATTTCACATCGACATCAGGTTTGATTGGGAATATCGGTCAAGCCAACTACGCTGCAGCAAAGCTTGGGATTGTTGGTTTAACCAAATCAACAGCTCTAGATATGCAGCGTTATCATGTACGTGCCAATGCCATTGCACCGTTTGCCTGGAGCAGATTGATTGGTTCGATCCCCTCAGAGTCACCTGATCAAAAGGAACGGGTGGAAAAAATCAAGCAAATGCGTCCGGAACATATTGCACCGCTTGCTGGTTACCTGGCAAGCGACTTAGCAAAAGACGTTACTGGACAACTATTTGGTGTGCGCGGAAAGGAAATTGTCCTGTTTTCACAACCGCGTCCGATTCGGTCTGTGTCTAATTTGGATGGATGGTCTGTTGACTCAATTGGGGAACAGGGAATAGAAGCGTTAAGATCAGGATTCTCTAAGCTAGAAGTCTCGGGGGATGTGTTTCCCTATCCCCCAATTGTCTAATTTTACATAAAAGAGGTGAAAGAGATGGAGGAAACAATCGAAATCCAAGAAGACCTGTTTATAAACAGCCCATTCAATAAACATATAGGAATTGAGGTTAAACATTTTTTAGAAGGGGATGTTGTGTTGCAGCTTACAATTAAAGATTCCCATCTTAATGTTAATGATACCGCGCATGGAGGGGTTTATTTTTCACTATTGGATAGCGTGATGGGGGCAACTGTGCGTTCTACTGTCAAAAATCCAATTACAACGATTAGTATGAATATCAATTACTTTTCTCCACTTAAAGAGCAGGATATCATTACAGCCACCGCAAAAATAATTCAGAAAGGAAATAGTATTGTTACGGCAGAGGGAGAAGTAAGCGATAAAAGCGGAAAGGTTGTTTCCAAGGCAATTGGTACCTTTAAAATTATGCGACATTTAAAGAAGGGAGCGATTGAAAACAATGAAGAATAAAACCGTCACCATTACAGCAAAGCGATGGCGAAAAAATTCACTGAGAAGGCTCTTATGTTATGAAAACAGGTCGGAATAGAGAGTGTTAGAAGAAAAAAAGGAAATTGAACAATTTGGAACTAGAGAATTAAAAAAAATGGGGGGATTATTTTGAGCTTACTCGAATTACATGCTTCCCAGCAATTGCTTGTTGGGGAAGCATTAAAATCAGCTGTTCATTATTCACCAAATCGAACAGCCTTTATTCACAATGATCATGTAATTACATTTAAACAACTCTATAGGAATTCTTCTTATCTAGCAGGATGGCTGCAAAGACAGGGAGTCACAAAAAATGACAAAGTAGCTTGTATTTATAAAAATGGAATACCATTTGTGGAGTTGTATTTTGCTTGCAGCTTAATTGGAGCGGTGATCGTACCACAGAATTATCGATTATCGCTAAAAGAATGGTCCAAAATTATTCATCATTCCGACGCTAAATTCATTTTTTTAGAAACAGATTTTTTGAAGTCTTTCGAAGATATTAGAGAATCACTTCCTCACATTGAGGAAGTGATTGTGACTGAAGAACCTTCGGGGAGTTCCTCTATCGTCTATTCTTCCATCTTAGAAAGAAAATCCCATATGAAACACGAGAAGAGCTAAATGATCATGATCCTCATGTAATTGTATATACATCCGGGACAACGGGCGAACCCAAAGGTGTCGTATTAACCCACAAAAATTTTTATATAAATGGTATGAATAAGATGAGCAGCCTCAATCAGGAACAGCATACAAAAACGATTATTCTTCCGCCTTTATTTCATGTAGCTACCTTGTCGCTGTTGGTACAAAATTGTCTTAATGAAGGTACGTTTGTTTTAATGAATCAGTTTGAACCTATTACTGTATTAAAGACGATTGAAACAGAGTTAATAAATTCGCTGTTTCTCGTGCCGACGATGTGGGCTGCATTACTTAATGTACCTAACTTTACTGACTATGATGTTCGCTCAATGAAACTATGTTCCACTGGAGCCAGCATCTGTCCATTAGAGCTAAAATTAAAAATTAAAGAAATGTTCCCTTCGGCCGGAATATATGAAGCCTTTGGTCAAACAGAAATGAGTCCGACTACCACAAACTTATTGCCAGAGGACTCCCTTCGGAAAACAAATTCTGTAGGAAAACCTTGTATCAATGTTCGAATTCGAGTGGTTGATGACGATTTGAATGATGTACCTCTTGGTGAAGTCGGAGAAATTCTTTACAAGGGCCCCACCTTGATGAAAGAATATTATAAAAATCCCGAAGCAACCCGTGAAGCTTTCACAGGCGGGTGGTTCCACAGTGGTGACTTAGTCCGTATGGACGATGAAGGATTTATTTATGTCGTCGATCGAAAAAAAGATATGATTATCAGCGGTGGAGAAAATATTTATTCAACTGAAGTAGAGAATACATTGAATACCCATCCATTTATTCGTGAATCTGCAGTCGTGGGCATTCCAGACCTAAAATGGGGACAAAGTGTCCTTGCATATATTGTCCTGGAACAAGAGAGTGCGTTGTCGAAGGAAGAGGTCATTGTATACTGCCAAAGCGAACTTGCATCCTATAAAAAACCTAGATATATAGAATTTCTAGATGAACTACCTCGAAATGCATCGGGAAAGATTCTTAAAATAGCACTCAGGGAGGTTTCCCTGTAATTAAACGGAGAAAACACCGTTCACAGTGGATGGTGTTATTTTTTGTTTTTACCGAAGCTTTTAACAAATAGATATTAAGAAAAATTTATTGATTTGTTCTTTATTTAGAACTATAATGAGTTTAATAGTTTGCAAAAGCAAATAATATTGAAATGTGTTCTTTATAAAGTTACTTTTTGGAATTTGTAATTCATTCTGTTTTGGATACTAACATCCACAAATTTCATCTTCTATTACTAAATAGATTATACATTTCGTCTGTTTGTTCTTTATTAAGTACGGTTAATTTCTATTAAAGAATTAGTTTTGCAGATTGGAAGGAGGACTTAGAGTTTCCTGATTAGAACGTTATCGAAGAATGATCATATAGGAGGCAATTATGGAAGAGACAATTAGTATAAAGGATATTTTTTACACGTTAAAAAAACGCTTGATACTTATCGTGTTAATTACTGTAGGAGCTGTATTAATTAGCGGCAGTATTTCTTATTTTGTTTTAACTCCAATATATCAGGCATCTACACAAATTTTAGTCAATCCAAAAGATACAGAGAATCAACTTGATGTCACAAAGTTAAGCAGTAATGTAGAAATCATTAAAACTTACAGTGTCATCATAAAGAGTCCTGCCATATTAGAAAAAGTTATTGATCAGTTAGATCTTAATCAAAGTGTCACATCTCTCAGTAATACGATGACAATTAACAGCCAAGATAATTCTCAAGTATTCTCTCTTACGGTTGAAAATAGTGATCCAGCATTGGCAGTTACCATTGCAAACACTGTGTCTGAAACATTCCAAAAAGAAATTAAAAACATCATGAACATCGATAATGTCAGTATTTTGGCTAAAGCAAATCTACCGGATAATCCTGCACCTGTAACGCCTAATAATCTTTTGAATATTGCCATTGCTGTCGTAGTTGGATTAATGGCTGGAATCGGTTTAGCTTTTCTTTTAGATTACCTGGACAACACGGTGAAAGATTCCAAAGAGTTGGAGGCACTTCTTAATCTGCCGGTTTTAGGTTCTATTCGTAAGTTTGATAAATCAACACAAAAAAAGAGTAAAAATAATACTGCTAATAGAATAAGGAGTGAAATGAATGAGTCGTAAAGATGTAAAAGAAAAGCGAGCTGTAAACTTAATCTCCCATAACTATCCTAATTTACCGGTTAATGAGCAGTATCGTTTGATTCGTTATAATATTATGTTTTCTTCAGTCGATCAGGAAATTAAGTCTATTGTCGTTACATCTCCTGAATCTGCAGATGGAAAATCTACCACTGCAGCGAATTTAGCCATAGTTTTAGCACAGCAGGGAAGTGATATCTTACTAGTTGATGCTGATTTAAGAAAGCCTTCTATTCATTACTCATTTAATATAAGTAACTCAGTGGGGCTGACTAGTGTATTAACAAAAGAATCTAAACTAGATTCTGCTCTTAACAAGACACATGTTCCTAATCTAACCATTTTAACGAGCGGACCTATACCGCCTAATCCAACTGATTTGTTAAACTCTAAAACCATGGAAGTGTTAATGGAAGACTTAAAAACAAAGTTTGACTATGTAATATACGATACTCCTCCTATTCTAGCTGTTACTGATCCACAAATTGTTGCCAATAAAAGTGATGGCATAATTCTTGTTGTGACCAGCGGGAAAACACATAAGGACAGTGCAGTGAAAGCAAAAGAATTATTAGATAATGCCAATGGACAATTACTTGGGGTGGTTTTAAATGGTGTGGAAGGCCATAAAAACGAATATTATTATCAGTATATATAAGTTTAAAATGAAGTTGAAACGGGGTGTGATGGTTGATTGATGTCCATGCTCATATCTTACCCGATGTTGATGATGGGCCTATGAATCTTTTAGATTCTATCGAAATGGCCAATTCAGCTGTTACGGCAGGCATTACCCATCTATTTGCCTCCCCGCATCACTTAAATGAATTCTATGAAAATAAGAAGATAGATATTTTGGAAAAAGTGCGTGAGTTAGAGAAACATCTAAAACAGTTAGACATTCCACTTACCATATATCCCAGCCAGGAGGTAAGAATACATAAAGATCTATTTAAATCATTAGATCGAGATGAAATACTGACTTTAGACAATAAGGGCATGTATCTATTAATAGAACTTCCTTCAAATCAAGTACCAGATTATACGCATGACCATGTCTATGAACTATTATTGCGAGGCATTACCCCTATTATCGTTCATCCTGAGAGAAATAAGGAAATCCTGATGAATCCTTCTATCTTATATCATTTAATCCAAGAAGGAGCTTTGACACAAGTTACTGCGGGAAGCATTACTGGTTCATTTGGTAAGAAAATAAAATCGTTTTCTGAGAAAATGATAGAGCACAGCGTGGGTTCATCTCATTGCATCGGATGCACATAACTGTACCTCAAGAGGATTTTTCACTCCAAGATGCTTATCTCTTAA
>NZ_AJTN02000220.1 GCF_000305495.1 Peribacillus psychrosaccharolyticus ATCC 23296
ACGAGTCTGCCATTGACAGCCTTAGAAGCGATATATGCTAATAATTCAAGCTGTACGGCCGCTTTTCCACCATATCCCCCGCCAACGAGCGGTGTGTTTACAATAATCTTTCCGATATCTAGAGTAAAGTAATCAGCCAGCAAACGTTTAATCATGAATGGTGCTTGAGATGATGAATGGAGAATGACTTTTCCATCCGCATGAATTTCCGCTAGTGAACATCTTGTCTCCATAGCAGCATGATCAGAAGGGGAAAATGAAAAGGTTTCTTCCATCTTTACTTCACTTTCCAGCCAACCTTGGTCTTTGTTGCCTTTACGGATTTTGGTGCGGTTTGCAATATTAGTCCCTGGCTCTGGATATACTTCAGCAATTTTTTCATAGTCAGCTAGTTGTTTGTGGAGAATTGGAGACTTGGGATCTAAAGCTTGAGCAGGTGTATGAATAACGGGTAATGGTTCATACCAAACTTGAATAATATCCGCTGCGAATTGTGCCTGTTTGGGTGTATCTGCGACAATAAGTGCAACTACTTCTCCATGATAGCGGACTCTTTCATGAGCGATCGGGTATCGGTCTTTAATCTCTTCTCCTGTTAAGGGTAAATTGCCGCCTGTAATAATCGCGCGTACGCCAGGGGATTTTTCAGCACCACTTATGTCAATCTTTTTAATAAGTGCATGCCCATAGGGACTTATTACTTTTTTCACATGAAGAATGTTCGCTGATTGAATGTCCCCAGTGTAAATCGCTTGGCCGGTAACCTTCTCATAAGCATCTTTTCGAATGACACTTTTACCGATGGTATCCATAAATCCTCCTTTCTCGCTCCTTCTTTTATTACCTATTCCCCTCTATTTGGGTTTTCCAAAATAGATAATCTTTCTTTTGATCGATGTCTACAAATAGTTTTTCCTCATAAAAGGGTGCAAGGATTCCTTTATTCAAACTCTTCCTGAGGATGTGTTTTGCACCACGGTCTCCCTGGATCAACAATATATCTGGAAAGAGTTTTTTAGCAATAAGGATAGGTGGCTGAATACACCCTTGAAAGCTTGAAGCAACAAAGGAACAGGAAGGATTTTTTATGAATAAATCGATGAGATCATTAATCATATTTGTAGTAATAAAAGGTTGATCAGCAAGTAAAATGACGACTGCATCTGCTGTATTTGCGTATTCTATCCCCGTTTTTAGGGAGAGTGATTGACTAGGATTTAGGGAGTTTACTTCTATATGGGTAAATTTTTTTGTGCATTGGCCAGATAGTTCAAACGAATTTACAGCCGTAGAGAGTAAAATAACTTCTTGAAGTCTTGAGTCGAGTGCTTTTTCCAAACCCCAATTCCCCAATGCTTTATTCCCTAATTTCAAAGCTAGCTTGTTTGTTCCCATACGTGTACTGCTGCCTGCGGCCAGATAAATCCCCGTTATTTTCATTAAATTGGCCGCTGCCCATTTCTAACATGGATTAATTCAGCTACAATGCTTACAGCAATTTCATAGGGTCCCTTAGCGCTTATGTTGAGACCAATGGGGACATGAATACGATTTGGAATTTCGGTATCAAAAAGAAGTTCTGCCCGTTTTTTAGAACCTAGGATGCCTATATAACATAGTGGTTTGTTCATTACGAGAGCTAGTACTTCTCGATCTCGTTGAAGGTTATGTGTCATGATAATCACATAATCCTCTTTTTTGAAGAAAAGTCTCTGTCCAACATCGTTTGGAAAACCAATAAAATATTGATCCACTCCAGGTATTGACTCTTCATTACACAGTGCTGGCCGCCAATCACAAACCGTTACCGAAAATCCAGCCTGAGCAGCCAAGCTGACAACTGGCTGAACATCTACTCCTGCACCAAAAATAACTAATCTAGGTTTTGGCGTAATTCGTTGCGTATAGATATAATGATCCCTTATCGATTCATGGATTGATTTTCTGAAATGTTCCTCTTTGAACAAATCACTTGCAACTAATTCCCAATTCTTATTTAGCCTTCTTTGTTGGATCATTACGTTTCCTTGACTAAGCTGATTCCGCACATCCAGTAGTTTTCTTTTCAAATTTTCCTCAACAAACTCAAGTAAGATATATAATGTTCCGTGACAACCTGACTCTACTCCCCATTCTAGATCAGTTCCCATGTAAACAAGGGTTTCTGATTTTTTGCTTTCAAACACTCTCCTTGAGCGAAGAATAACATCTTCTTCCAGACAGCCTCCGCTTAGGATGCCTATATATGTTCCATCTTGTTTAATGAGCATAGAAGTACCCACACCCATGTAGGCAGAGCCTTTCACATGTATAATGGTGGCCAATACACATTCAGTAGAAGAAAGATGAAGTTCTTCAAGAATGTCATAGAATTGAACCATTTTATCCCCCTGAATTTTACTTATTTACAAACTTGTATTATTCATTTTATGTTCCGTATTAAAGAAAATGTATCTGAGATACTATGTAGGTAGTTATTTTTTTAATCTCGATGGACGGATAGACAATTAGGATGGAGTTTGAATAGGTTTTTATTCTAGTTAACCATAATATAGTTATGTATATTTGAATGGTATTCTTGAAACGAGACTAAACATGATATACTAGAAAAGGAATGGAAGTGAGAAAATGGCTACACTTGAAACCTTAGAAGAACGAATTAGAGAAACCGAACGAACCATTATGAATGCCAAAAAAGGAAATTTAAAAAATCCAGTCGACGTAAGTGACTATGAAACATATTTAACCTATTTAAAACAGAAGAGAAATAGTAAACAAAAACAACTTTCAAGAGAACAAGCCAAAAAGTAAATCGTTTTTACCCATAATAAAAAGGAGCAAAAATTTGCTCCTTTTTATTTACCGATTTACTTTTTATTTAATGACTCCCATGTACTCTCAAGCCATTTATCAAAATCTGCTCCCTTTTCACCTTCGTACGTATCATAGATGTCTAAACGCATATTTTTTAACTTCTCTTTAAAGTCATTATACGAATGATCTTTTGGTAAGCTTTTTTTAATTCTTAGCAAAGTTTTTGACGTGCCTTTAATTAGATCTCCTTGCTTACGTGTTGGTGGTTTAATCCCATCCGTTAACCCTAGACCCTTTAGTTGACGGTAAGCCGCTTCTTGTACTTTATATACAGCGTCATCGTTCATAAGGCGTACTAAAATATCGATGGTTTGAGTGTTTTTAGACTGCCCCAGTTCTTCAACAGCATCTAACCGTTCACGCCAATCAGATTTTCTGCCGGCTGATTTTTTTAGTTCTTCATAATTTTCTGGTAGTCCAATTGATTGTTTGTTAGTCAATATAGTCATTCTCCTTCTGTCTTATGTAAAGATCATGTTTACTGTTATAATAAACCTGCTATTACAATCCGCTATTTACTAAGAAAAATTTTTCTTATCTTTCTTATTATACTCTATTCCTTATGCTAACATAATAAAAGTCTGCATCTTTCTATCGTTTTAATGAAAAACAGAGAAAACAGTGGCATACTTCATGTCTGCCGCCGTTTCCTCTGCCAACCTTTTTATCACTCGAACGGATAACGAAGCTCCCATTGCGTACGAATTTCATCGATGATTTTCATAATGCCTAGTGATTCATCAAGCGGCATTATCGAACTTTCCGTCATCCCTTCCTGTATACATCTGCTGACTTCTTCAGCTTCGAACGAATAACCATCTGTACTGCGTTCATCCGTATATGTTTCGACTACCTGATTGTCCCGGAATAACGAGGCTGTTTTTGCCATCAGAAAATTAGGAATGTAAATCGAGCCTTCTGTTCCATAGATATAAGCATCATTGTTAAGATTTAGACGAACGGCTCCGTTAAGTGAGGCTGTTTTTCCATTAGGATACGATAGCAAGACGGAGAATTGTTCATCAACACCTGTTGAACCAATGTAAGCTGTACTAGTTATCTTATCGGGTTTAGTGCCAAGTACCATAGAAGCAAACGATATAGGATAAATCCCAGCATCTAACAGCGCGCCGCCTCCTAAGTTAGGATTAAGCAGTCGATTGGCTGGATCCCAATCTATACGAAAACCAAAATCTGCTTTTAACAGTTGAACTTCACCGATTTTTCCTTCTGAAAGCCATTGTCTGACCTTTTGAATAGACGGTAAAAAGCGTGTCCACATCGCCTCCATAAGAAAGAGTTTATTCTCCCTGGCATACTGGATTAGTTCCTCTAGTTCTGAAGAATGAACAGTGAATGGTTTTTCACACAATACCGCTTTCCCCGCACGCAAACTAGTTAACACATTTTCTTTATGAAAAGGATGTGGTGTTGCCACATAAATGACATCAACATCAGAATCAAGAACCAATTCTTGATAACTGCCATAACTTCGTGGAATAGCATGTTCAGCTGCAAACTTTTGAGCATTTTCGCTTGTTCTTGAACCAACAGCCGCTAACTCCGCCGTATTTACCTGTTTTAAATCAGCTGCAAATTTCTCTGCAATCCATCCCGTACCCATAATGCCCCATTTTGTTTTAGCCATATATCCTCCCTATTATCCCTTATTTTGTATTTATACCATTTTAATACAATCAATTGTGAGATAAAAGAATAAAGCTTTAGAACTTTGTCTGCCTATAACTCAAAAATCAACAGCTTGTATGTTACCCAATTATAAAATTGTCAAAAGCGGTTCTGCTTAATGATTATTAATCTCGCAATAAATAAGGTATAATGGTTGCGAATGGTCTTTTCAATATGTGACTGAACTGGACTTATTGTGAATCGTATTTTAAAAAGTCGAAAGAGAGTGAGAAAATATGGGTCGTAAGTGGAACAATATTAAAGAGAAGAAAGCTTCGAAGGATGCAAATACAAGTCGTATTTATGCGAAATTCGGACGGGAAATTTATGTGGTAGCGAAGCAAGGTGAACCTGATCCCGAATCAAATCAGGCCTTACGTGTCGTTCTTGAACGGGCAAAAACATATAATGTACCTAGAGTAATTATTGACCGTGCCATCGAAAAAGCAAAAGGCGGTTCAGAAGAAAATTATGATGAGCTGCGTTACGAAGGTTTCGGGCCGAATGGTTCTATGGTCATTGTTGATGCTTTGACTAATAACGTTAATCGTACAGCATCAGATGTTCGTGCGGCATTTGGTAAAAATGGCGGCAACATGGGTGTAAGCGGCTCGGTTGCTTATATGTTTGATGCTACTGCCGTAATTGGTATTGAAGGAAAATCTGCAGATGATGTTCTTGAGCTATTAATGGAAGCGGATGTTGATGTTCGCGATATCATTGAAGAAGACGAAAGCGTCATTGTTTATGCTGAGCCTGATCAATTCCATACTGTACAACAAGCATTCAAGGATGCAGGTATTACTGAGTTCACGGTTGCTGAATTAACAATGGTTGCCCAAAATGATTTAGCTCTCTCAGAAGACGCACAAGAACAATTTGAAAAAATGATTGAAGCATTAGAAGATTTAGAAGATGTACAGCAAGTCTACCACAACGTGGAGTTAGGCGAATAATCAACAAAAGAGGAGCTGAGTTCAGCTCCTTTTTTGTGTTTACATAGAGAAACACATACCATTCTGTCAGCATAGAATAGTGAATAGGCGGTGAGAACTGTGCATATTAGGCCAACGAAGAATTATGAAATCATTGCAAAACTAAATCGGCATGTTCACTCCTTGCATGCCGCACTTTATCCTAAGCACTTCAAAAAATATAATTATCCAGAAGTTAGAGAAACCTTTAAATATTTAATAGACAATGATCAGTTTATTTTTCTTCTATTAGAGGATCATCAAGAAGCAATTGGCTACGTATGGATAGAAATAATCTTTTATCCAGAAAATGCGTTTAGATCGAGTTATCAGTCGGTATATGTACATCAGATAGGATTAAGAGCGGACCAAAAGAAAAAGGGGTATGGCACACTTCTTATGGATGAGGTATATACGATTGCAAAGAAGAATGATATCGAGTTAATTGAACTAGATTACTGGTTTGAAAATACTGATGCTAAAGAGTTTTATAAAAAGCATCAATTTAATAATTGCAGAGAGTTTGTGTATAAACAACTGTAAAAGGCATGTTTGAAAAAATCAAACATGCCACTTATATTAAATCACTTTTACCTTCGTTCCAATAATGACCTCTTTTGATACTTTCGTAATAACATCTTCACGTACTTTATAAAGCATTGCAATCGGATCAGCTTGTACTAATGGAATTAACCCTGGGATATCTTCAGGGTCTATCTTATATTCAGTGAAATCTTCCGGCAGGTTAATATCTTCTCTGAGTGAGATGATTTTCTCAATACATTGTTTTAGACACGTTTTTGAATCAGATGACGCATCATCAACCCGTAAGGCCTCCGCTAATCCTTGGATCTTATCCAGATAAAGTTCTGGGAGATGCGTCATAACATTCGGTAATAAAACGGCATTGGCCAGTCCGTGCGGAATATTATACTTTGCCCCAAAACTATGAGCAAGGTTATGCACTGGTACCGCATCAACAGCCAGGCAAAAACTTAAGATCGCCATAGAACTTGCTTGCAGCATATTCGAACGGGCTGCTAAGTTTTTCCCTTCATGAACGGCCGTTTTTAGATTATCTATGACCAATCTAATTGATTGAAGTGCCAAAGCATCTGTCATGGCATTTGATTTATTTGAAAAATATCCTTCAATCCCATGTGTGAGGGCGTCCATCCCGGTGAAGGCAGTGATTTTCGGCGGCAGACCGAGTGTTAAATCCGGGTCCAATATTGCATAGTCGGCACTAATATATGGATTAAAAATATTACATTTAACCCCTAATCTTTCATTAAGAATAACTGCACCTGGAGAAACCTCTGAACCAGTACCCGCAGTAGTAGGAATGGCAACATGCGGCGTAGCAAATGGCAGAGAATCCCTTCCTTCGGCTATTGTCCCCATGACTGCGAGACTAATATCACTAACTTTATGATGGATGGCCCATTTAACGCCTTTTACGGTATCCATTACACTTCCGCCGCCTAATGAAATAAGGCAATCGCCATTTCTTTCTTTATAAAAGGAAATGGCCTCATTAATATAGCTGGATTTTGCATCTTGTTCGATATTATCAAACACACCTGCCAGTTGAATACCTGGTACTCTTTCGAATAAATCAATTATTGTTTGTGTGATGCCGGCATTTGTTAACCCTTTGTCTGAATAAAGAACAGGTCGTGTGCCTCCTAATTCTTTAATAACATCCGGAAGTAAAATACGAGTACCTGAACCACTTTTTATAATTGTATGTTGGTAATATTCATAATAAGATGTTACTTTCATCAGATCTCCTCCACCTATATCAACTTTTTTTATTCAGTAACTGTCCTTACTTCTTATTAAAAGATCAAACCGAAACTTTTACGTTGACCTATTTCACTAGCTAGAGATGTATGAATATGTTTTGTTTCCGTATACTCATCAAACATTCTTTTCCCTAATTCACGGCCCGTACCGCTTTGCTTATAACCGCCAAATGGGGCGTCATTTCGGAAAGCATGCCAGTCATTAATCCAGACAGTACCCGCTTTCAACTTGCCCGCAATTTGATTGGCTTTCGTAATATCTTTAGACCAAACCCCTGCTGCTAATCCATAGATGGTATCATTGGCTATGGCAATCGCTTCTTCTTCAGTAGAGTATTTGATGACGGATAAGACTGGACCAAAAATCTCTTCTTGGGCAATTTTCATGTCATTCGTTACATCTGCAAAGATCGTCGGTTCAATAAAGTAGCCTTCATCCAGATTCTCTCCAGAAGCTCGTTTCCCTCCGCAGACTAATCGTGCACCTTCATCTAGACCCGATTTAATATACGATAAAATGGTTTCCATTTGATGCTTAGATACTACCGGCCCCATACCCGTGGCAGGATCCATCGGATTACCAAGCTTAATTTTTGAACTTGCTGCTGCCAGTTTTTCAACCACTTCTTCATAAATGGAGTCATGAACGAGAAGCCGCGTTCCAGATTCACATACCTGACCTGAATGGAAGAATACTCCGAATAAAATACCAGGAATCGCTGTTTCAAAATCCACATCCGGAAGTACAATCGATGGAGACTTGCCTCCTAACTCAAGGGTCACTTTTTTGATTGTTCCAGCAGCTAAGCTCATAATTTTTTTACCGACCTCGGTTGAACCGGTAAAAGCTACTTTATCTACTTGCGGATGCGTAACCAATGCCTCTCCAACCACTCCGCCGGGTCCTGTTATCACATTGAACACACCAGGCGGCAAACCCGCTTCTATTGCTAGTTCCGCCAACTTCAAAGTTCCAAGCGGTGTATTGGTGGCAGGCTTAACAATAATTGAATTACCCATTGCTAAAGCAGGAGCAATTTTCCACATTGCTAGAATCAATGGGAAATTCCACGGCGTAATAGCGGCGACAACACCCAGTGGCTCTCGAACGATTTCACTTCTGCTGGCTCCCACATAATCAACAACAGGTAAAGGCTCAACAAATTCATATTTCAAGGCGTAATCAGCTGTATCTTTAAGTGTCATAGCAAGCTGCATGATATCTGCTCCAGCAAGCTTCCTTATCGTGCCTCCAGAACTTATGCCTTCTAAATAGATTATTTCATTGGCGTGTTCCTGTATTTTGGCAGCAAAACGAAGCAGGACTTGAGAACGTTCGACAACAGACTTATTCGACCAAACCCCTGATTCGTATGTTTCACGTGCAGATTTTACTACTTGCTCAACTTCTATTAGTGAGGATTTGGCAGCCTTTGCGGCAATCTGACCATTGGCAGGATTCACAATGTCAAAGGTCTCCCCATTGGAAGCTGGCACCCATTCTCCATTAATATAATTTGCAAATTCAGTTACTTTCGTTTCAACAGTCATTGCATAATCCTCCTTCAATTGATAAAGAATGAACGAAAAAACCCAACTTATAAAGCGCTTACATTATGAGTACAAACAAAAATGATTATCCTGATTAAAAAGCCCCCCTATTCTTGACATTCTAAAGTCCTGTATTCTCCTTTATTTGGAATATCCCTTCAAAATAATTGAAAATTATAAAAATTTATTATTTCCACAATAAAAAAGCCCATATCATTTCGATATGGGTCCTGATTATCTCTATTACTTACCTTCTTCCGCCGCTTCAGCAAGTGTAAATAAGAACGAGTAAATTAATTGAAAGGCTTCGCCAATCGATAGATCTTCATGAAAACCTTCTACATGGTTTAGTGGAAAATTGAAATTCCAAACACCTTCGTCACCACTGAACAGTAAATTGTATTTCACAGACTCACCATTTAGTGCACTATTTACATACGTTTTAATAACAGGTCCGAATTTTTTTTGCAGTTTTAAACCAAGCATGACGTCATATGTTCCGAAAACATCATCGACTTCTAAAGAAATGGTCTCTACGTTAATTAGCTCAAACCATTTTGATTCTAAATAGATAAACTCATTTTTATGTGTTTTTAAATAATCAAGGGGCTGTTTGAGAAAGTCATTACTTTCTTCCGCTAATAACTCCTCTGATTCTTTATCACTTCGCTCAATATAAGCATCAGAGAATCGTAATGCTGCATCCTTTACCTTCAATTGGATGTCATTGTCTACTAGTTTGTTTTTTCTATATACTCTTTTTCTTCTTTATAGACGTCAAGGGTATTTACCGTTAGTTCTTTCTTTACATAGTCAATCATTTGGTTACGCAACATGTTCCAGTTCCTCCTAGGTATGTACAACTTCTCCCTATTATACCGCATTCCGACGCTTGATAAAACCAGCTGAATGCTTTCCTGAAAAAGCTTTTTGTGAGAAACTAGTTAGAGTACTCAATGACGACAGAAAAAGGATGTATGTAAAAATGAAAAAAGTTATTATTGTCGGCGCAGGGATCCTAGGAGCTTCTACAGCCTATCAGCTTGCAAAATCTGGCGCTGAAGTGATTATAGTAGACCGAAGAGATAAAGGACAAGCGACAGCTGCAGCAGCTGGTATCGTCTGCCCCTGGGTATCACAACGCCGTAACCAAGCATGGTATCAGCTTGCAAAGTCAGGAGCTCGTTTTTACCCTAGTCTTATTGAAAATCTAAAACAAGATGGTGAAACAAATACCGGATATGCCAAAGTTGGAGCCATTAGCTTACATACGGATCAACAAAAACTAAAAGCTATGGAAAAACGGGCGCTTAAACGGAAAGAGGATGCACCAGAAATCGGCGAATTACTTCCTTTAACTCCAGAACAAACACGCAAAGCCTTTCCGCCACTGAATGAAGGGTACGAAGCCTTATTTATTGGCGGAGCTGCCCGAGTTGACGGACGTGCCTTACGAGACGCTCTCCTGCGCGCAGCACAAAAAAACGGCGCTGTGCTTCTTTATGGAGATGCAGTTCTGCGTTATGAAGGGGCAACAGTCATTGGTGTTCAGGTTGAGGAAGAAGAATACCTGTCTGATTCTGTTATAGTCTGTGCGGGGGCATGGGCCAACTCATTACTTAAGCCTCTTGGAGTCGAGATGCAAGTATCTTTTCAAAAAGCACAAATTATCCACCTGGAAATTCCCAATCATGATACAAGTAAGTGGCCTGTCGTTATGCCTCAAAGTGATCAGTACCTGCTTGCTTTTGACGAACAACGAATTGTCGCTGGAGCAACACATGAAAATACAGAACAACTTGATAATCGAGTCACCGCCGTCGGTCTTAATGAGGTATTCCAGAAGGCTTTAGATACAGCTCCCGGATTAGGGAACAGTACTTTCGTAGAGGCCAGGGTCGGTTTCCGTCCTTATACACCAGGGTTTCTCCCGGTTATTGGTGCAGTACCAGGCTGGGAAGGAATCATTTTTGCTAATGGTCTCGGAGCTTCAGGACTTACAATGGGACCTTATATTGGTTCACAACTCGCAAAACTTGCCCTCGGTCAGGAACTAGAAATTAATCTAGATTTGTATCCAGTAAGCGGGGCTATAAAAGAAACATAAGAAAGCAAAAACCGTCCAATTATTCTTGGACGGTTTTTGTTTACGAGTATAGCAACGCTGAATGATCAGGTGAACCACTCGGAATTATATATATTAATATAATAATTCGAAGGCTGTTTCACATAGTAATTGATTAATTTTATAACCCGATTTCTACTTCGCCGTCTTCCGTAATCTGAATCGACTGGAAGCTATTCATGAATTCAGGACCATTCATCATTTCAAATCGAGCTAACTTTTCCTGCCCGATTTTATAGGCTTCTTGATCGACAATTAAAATATACTTGTAGATAGCCACTCCGCCAAGCTCAGTTGTTTTTTTATGAAGAAAGGCATCCGCATATTGAGTGGTAAAGTACTCTTTAGCTTCTTCATGACTGCCGAAAATCGGAAGTTTACTTTCTTCGTCCGGTGTAATTTTATGAATTCCCATGGTATGTACTCCTCCTTATGATATCCAATTTTCTATTATACCCTATATTGAAGTATTATTGCGAAATAAGCTCTTATTAGATTTTCTATCTAAAAAAAACAAGTCTGAATAGATCAAAAATAGAAATCCATCAGCGTTTCGTCCATTAAATCTTGTGTCAAGCCTATGTAAATCATTGTATCTTTTGGGTTAGAGTGATTCAAGATTTGCTGTAACAGGGCTAAATCCTTAAATTTTTGATAATGAAGATAGCCAAAGGTCTTTCGTAATGTATGGGTGCCCACATCTTGAACACCTGCCATTTCAGCGGCTTTATTCAAAATCCGATAAGCTTGCACACGTGTTATTGGCCCTGCTCCCTTTCTGCTTGGAAATAAATAGTCAGAAGCTGAAAGTTTAGCGTGTTTTGTGTATCGGCGGACTTCTTTTCGCAATTGTGGATTAACGAGGAACCTTTTTGTCTTTTCTGTCTTTTGCTCAATAATAACAATATGTGTTCCACCAAGAATATCGTTTACGCGAAGCTGCAAAAGATCTCCTATCCGTAACCCAATATTTATTCCGATAGAAAACATCATGTAATCTCGATAACTACAATATTTCAATAATGCTTTTTTCATTTTTTCTATCTGATCCAGTCTGCGGATCGGCTGGACATTTCTTATTTTAGGCGACGTTATCCCCATGGTAGTGACAATCCCCTTTCCCTCTTTTTATTGTACAGTCTATGTAGATTTTAATGCAAGTTTTTTAATTTATGACCCCTCCAAAAACGTTGATTTAACGGGATTTCGAATGTATCAATAAAGGTACTTTGTTACATTCATAATTTTCCAATAATATATATTGAAATGAATAGAGTTATAGCCATATAGTCTGTAACGCGTTTTAAAGGTCCTTTAAGATTTAGAAGTGATTCAGAAAGGAAATACCTTAAACTAAAAAAACCGTGCTTTAAACAGGCATTTCAGCGCACGTTTTTTCTTGAATTGTGCTCAAATCGGTAATTTATACGTAGAATGGAAGGGATTTTCACCCAACTTTATTTGAAGCCATCAGGGTAGTCTCTATCCTAATATATCGATTCCGCGACTTATTCCCCTAGTAACAAAAAACAAGCCCCTTAAAACGGATTTTAAGGGGGGCGGATTTTGGAAAACTATTAATTAAATTTCTTTATAACTTTGAATCTTTAATAAATTCATCTATCGTTAGAACGGTTTTGTTTTTTTCTAATAAATAACCTAGTTGGGTAACATGGGGGAGATTTAAACCAGCTTGCACCAAAACATCTTTTTGTAAAAAGATTTCACGGGTGGTACCATCTAGCAATATTTTCCCATTAGCCAGTACAATTGTACGTGCAAATGTCTCAGCAACGAAATCCATATCATGGATAATCGTAATAACCCACTTACCCTTTTTTTGAAGGTCATGGATGACGCGTTTGATGGTTTCTTTTCCAGCATAATCCTGCGCAATGGTCGGCTCATCAAAAATAACAATATCTGTATTCATAGCAATGATTGACGCGATACTAATTAACTTTCGTTCGGATAAACTGAGATCATAGGGGTGATCGTCTTTCTTATCTTCCATTCCGACCATTAGTAGGGCATTCATACTATTTGTTATCGCTTCTTCCTTTGGTTGTCCAACATTCAGCGGTCCAAACATCACCTCATCTATAACCTTACTTTTAAAGATCTGGTCATTCGGATTCTGAAAGACAAGTCCAATATAACCCGCTAGTTTAGCAACCGAAACAACTCTTGTATCCTGGTCATTTATCCATATTTCCCCTGAAGCCGGCTTCAATAGACCTTTCAACAATTTGACTAGGGTAGTTTTGCCCGCTCCATTTTGACCAATAATGGCTGTAGTCCGCTGATCAAAGGTTAGCGAAATGTCTGTTAATATAGGGTCTTCTTTTTTATAATAAAAAGAAAGTGACTTGACGGTAATTGATGTCATTCTGTCGACACCATCCATTCATAGGCTTCTTCGAGTGTAATTGGGTAGAGCCCAGTGTTTTTATTCCTTATTCCAAGCTGTCTGCAAATTTGCGTATACACTGGTGGAGGTACACCGTAGTCTAGAATGTCAGCGCGGGAAAACACCTTTTGCGGGCTATCAAAGTCAATAATACCTCCATTCGCCATTAACATAATCCGATCAGCATATTTAGCGATACTTTCGATTTTGTGTTCAACCATAATGACGGTCATACCCTCTTTGCTAAGAGCATTGATAGCACGGAAAACTTCCTCTGTCCCTTTTGGGTCCAATTGTGACGTAGGTTCATCCAGGATAATTACCTCAGGTCTCATTGTAATAATACTTGCAATAGCCATCCGCTGCATCTGTCCGCCCGATAATTCAAATGGGTTTTGATTTCTACATTCATAGATATCAAGCAGTTTTAAAGCTTGATCAATTCGCATTTTCATTTCTTTCTGTGGAATGCCAAGGTTCTCTAAACCAAATGCAATTTCTTCATAGACGGTTAGTTTAGATCCAGAAATTTGTGTGAACGGATTTTGAAAAACAATCCCTGCTTTTTCACTGATTGTATTTACATCAGATTCCTGTACATTTATCCCATTAATTTCGACAATCCCGCCATAGGCCCCTTTATGAAAGTGTGGAACTAAACCAATTAATGCTTGGCAAAGCGTTGATTTACCAGCAAGATTCTGCCCAACAATCCCAATGAATTCTCCTTTATTAATAGCAAACGAAAGATCTACTAAAGTCAGTTCTTTCTTTAATGGGTAACGATAGTTTAAATGACGAACGCTAATTATACTCATTGGAAAATCCTCCACCCTATTGCCCCAGCAAGCACAACCATCATCACAATCTGCAGAGGAAACCCAATCCTAGAAAAGGTTGGCTCAACTAAATAACTTTTTTTTGCAGTGGAATTAAAGCCGCGAACTTCAAGTGCCATTGAACGCTCGCGGGTACTAACAAGAGCATTCATAATGACCGGTCCAAGCAAAGGGAAAAACGCTTTAATTCTTGTAATCAGTTTCCCTTCCGTTTCTATTCCCCGTGACCGTTGAGCATCTGAAATAGTAGCCATAGTCGAACGCATTTCAGGGATAATTTGCATAACCGAGTTCAGTACGTAGCCTATTTTAGCAGGTAATCCTTTTTTCATGAGACTCTGGATTAAATCAGATGGCTTCGTAGTCAGTACGAGTATACAAACCGAGCAAAGCAGGGTCGTAACCCTCAGAATAATACGGACTGCAACAAGCAAACCTTCTTCATAAAACCGTATAAAACCAACAGAAAAGAAAAGGGTTTCATTTTTTGGTGAATATAATCCTTGGATAACCAAAATAGAAAGCAGCAGTATAAAGCTTAGTCCTAAAATGGGCAGTGTTTGTTTAAATACTTTTCCTAGTAATAGCAGCAATATACAAAAAATCAAGATACCGACAGACCAATAAATGTTTTGGAGAATCAAAGGAAAACTTAACGAAAAAAGTATAAAGACCAACTTCGTAATTGGATCAATTGTATGTACCAGTGAGGTACGATCTTGATACAAACTTAATGCTTTTATAACCAAACACCTGCTTTCTTACAGCTGTTCTACACGATTTTTCTCATTTTTAAATAGTTGATCAAGACTGTTCGGCAGCCCTTTGTATAGTAAAAACGAAATCACAACTACGGCTATTTTATCAGGTATATCCACCACTAATTCATCAAGGGAGGATGCCAGCCAAAGCGGAAAATCATTCGCAATCAGTGTGGCAAATAGTGCATCTCCCCAAACATTCCCTGTCTGTCCTCCCCAATAGATGATATTGATGGGTGTTGATATGACGGCAGCGACGAGACTAATAACAAGCCCCATTAAAACAGCCATGCCTATATTCCGAATCCACCCTTTATACGCCATAACGCCAGCAGCAATCCCGATTCCTACGCTTGTTAATGCGTACACAAATGAGACAGGATCTAAAGTCAGCCCGTAGATAATATTATTAATCAACCCACAAAGTGCTCCAACGATCGGTCCAGCCAGCATCGCTGCTAAGATTGTTCCAATGGAATCAAGCCACAAAGGCAGTTTGAGAACGCCTGCAAATAACTTTCCTATATAATTAATACCGACTGCAGCCGGTATCAAAACAATGGAAGCCGTAGATAATTTAAAACTCCACATATTTGTTTTCGACATAACGAGTCCCTCCACTCATTTTTGTAATAGTAAGATTATCTAGTTTACCATAATATGATTATGTAACTTTATTTAATAAAATTATTTCCCCCTCTAATGTATCTAGTGATGTTACTAATAAAGTTTACTTCTGTCTTGTCACCCCCGCTTTTATTAATATATCAAATTTGTTCATAATAATCCTTATATTCTATAAATTTATTTAGCTAACAATACAAGTTTTTTTGAAGGAGTTC
>NZ_AJTN02000219.1 GCF_000305495.1 Peribacillus psychrosaccharolyticus ATCC 23296
GAACCAGTAGTGGAAGAAACGCCAACTGAACAAAATAATGACCTGTTCTCGGGATACAAACTTATTGAAGTTGATGGTGGTGATTTGTCTGGATATCGTGAACCTAACGTCGTCGTTGACATTGGCTATGGGGACCGTGAATATTGGGCATTTACTAATGAATACGGGCAGCTAGTACGTGTCATTGCTGACGAAATCACTTTACAAGATGATCGTAACGAACCTGTAACATCGTCTGGAAGATACTATTCTGATGAGGCGAAAGTTCCAGGAGTCGAAAGCGATGTTTTAGATGAAGGACATACCATCGCTGATTCTCTCGGTGGGGTATCTAATGCATATAATATTACCCCACAAAATAGTACACTTAACCGCCATGGTGACCAAGCTTATATGGAAAATGCGATACGCAGTGCAGGTGGAGCCACTAATTTTGAGTCGGTTATCACATATCCAAATACGGAAACGCAGATTCCTTCACATTATCAGTATACCTATACTTTGAGGGGCAACAAGATTGTTGATTCCTTTGATAATGGAAACCCTGATGAAGTAAACGCATCACTTGGTTTAACAGGCAGCAAACCTTCTGATTCAGATAGTTCAAATAAAAATTCAACTAGTTCAAATAAAGACGGTGATATTTCTAGTGTTGATACTAACGGTAATGGACAAGTGACGATTAAAGAAGCGAAAGATGCAGGTTTCAGTATGCCCATAACGAGAGAACATTGGTTATACCCCTATATGCGTGATACCGATAATGACGGTATGGTAGGTGAGTAAGCACCTTTGATGTAAAATATATGAACGAAAGAACATTTTCGTCATTGGAAGATTTATAACTATGTATAAAGATGGGGCTGTCCCAAAAGTCAGAAATATGACTTTTAGGGGCAACCCCTTTTTGTATATATTAGTCCCAGACTTCATCTAACGTTTCTAAAAACAAATGATCTAGTTTTTCTGTTTGGTCTGTAACTTGTATTTTTAAACTTTTGGTGTAGACTTCTAGCTTGGTTATTTCTGTTTCTAAAAACTCATTAATTAATGAAATTTTTGGTTCTAAATCCATTTCATCACCGGCAATTTTCCTCTTGAGGAGTTGATCAATCTCCATTCTAAGCTCACCAGATGGAATGATGTCATCTAGTAGGGAATGGAAGGAGATAGGTGGAATTGTATTGTATTTTTCAATCCAATTACACGCAAGAATAGGACGAAGAACATAAAAATACTTTTTTATTTTTACTAAATCAGATTGTAGATATTCACGATAATTATTTTTAGCCATATTTAAATAGTGATAGAGGCTAGCGTTTGGGTAGAAAATATCTTTCTCCAATTCTCTCATCTTATTAATGGTTGAATAGGCTTGATAGTAAAGAATATCTGACCTCATCCATTCCAATAAAGGTGGATTTGATTTTCGTAGAAGACGTAAGGTTTTAGTTAGGTCCCATCCACTAATATCGAGTAAATCATTGATTGGTCTTTCAATTACATCTCGTTTTGTGCCTATCCCAACTGGGTCAATAGTAAGGTAATACTCTTTTTTATGGATATAAATAAATCTAACATCATAATCGCTATCCTTTGAAGGAAAACCCCAAGCACGGCTTCCAGATTCACAGGCGTAAAGTATTTTCACATCATTTTCTTCTTCGATTTTTTTTAGTTCCTGGAGAATTATTTGTTTCATAGTTTAGAACGATCTCTCATTTGTATATTTTATGCATTATATAACTTCTATTAAACTTATACAATAAAGGCAGTATAGGAGTAGTTTCACGGATTAAATTATTATCTTTTGAGTAGGTGTACAAGAGTTACGAATATTATATGGTAATTTATTTGTTCTTCTGCTCTTGGTTCTGAACAACCAGTAAGCAATAAGAGAACACTTACAGTAAGACCCGCTCACCATTTCATTTTATCCAATCTTCATCCATACTTTTCTTCACCAATATTAACGTTAAGCTAATACGAACGGGCAGGGTAATACAGCCGTAAGGTTTAAAAATTACGTTGTAAAAATTCGTGTTCGTAAATCATATTAATCCTTTCCAAAACGTTCCGAGCTTGATCTTTAAATTTTAAATCCGCAACCTGACCTTTCAGCAAAAATACGCCGGTCTCATTACGGTGTTCCCCGAGAGCACCTTCATATAGCTTGCCCGCGCCATGGGTAGGGGCAGAGAAAAATAACTTCATCAACGTTTGAACCAATATGGGCAGTCCGGATTTTTTCCCTTTTCTTAGCGTATTGTTGCTACCCGGGTCAACACTGCGGATCTTGATGTCGTCCTCGGCAAGTTGCGACGCGATGGCCTGAGTCCACAACGAAAGCGCTAGCTTTGAAGTGGCGTAGGGACCAAGCAGCTTGCGAAAGATTTTTGGGCGCTCTAGAATTTCGATATTAAACTCTTTCGTAAACTTTAGCGCTGAAGATGAGGTATTGATCACCGTTTTTAAGCGACCTTTTTTGATGAGTTTCTTCAATTCCATCAGAATGATATACGGAACGACCGTCAACAGCTCATAATGCTTTTCGCGTCCTTGTTTCGAATAGCTAAGCTCGGGAAAGGTCCCGCCAGCGTTGTTGAACAAAATATCGATCCGCTGTTCCTTGTCTTTTATCTCTTCCAAAGCCCGTCTCAAGCTGGCATAATCAGCAAGATCAGTCGTTTTATAAATTCGAAGCCATCCACTCTTGAAGGCTTCTTGGATTCTCATATCGTCCGTCGGAAAGTCGGAACGATTCAAAGCAATCACCTGCCAGTCCTCCGACAGCAATTTTCGGGTCAATTCCAACCCAATCCCTGCGCTTGCGCCCGTAATCATTGCTATATTTTCACGTTGATTCTTGTTCATAGTGCGTCTCCTCCTAATATCAACATATATACCTGATAGCGCTCATTCTATAACTTGGAGTCGACTCCAAGTCAAGGCGTGAAAAAAACTATTTTCCTAAGGATAAGAAACTTGACTTGGAGCCAGCTCCAAGATGTATAATGCACAAAAAAACAATTTCCGGGAGGGAACAAGATGAAGGAAGAGCAAATTTTTTCGATAAAGGAAACCGCTGAGCAAACCGGGATTTCTGAGGATACGATCCGTTATTACGAAAAGATTGCGTTGCTGCCCCGTGCAGACCGGAAGGATAACGGGCACCGCGTCTATCGCCAGGAGAACATCAATACGATCCGGCTGATAGCTTGCCTGAAAAAAACAGGAATGCCATTGGAGGAAATTCGGCCTTTTTTGGTGGTTTCCGCCGATGCCGATCCCGCGGAATATCCTGAACTGGTGGAACACTTAAGGAGCCACCGAGAAAATATCATTAGCCAAATAGCTTCGCTGCAGCAGGTCGTCGATTTTATTGACATTAAGTTGGAGGAGGGGAGATACCAACGTGACTGCTCGGATGAAAGTCAGGCCGGTGTGTCAGAGAAAACGATGGGAGAACTGAAACCAAAACCTGTCTCAACCGTTGAGATGAGTTATTTTTCCGTTTCTGCCAAAGCGGGCAATTCATCGTCTTCCGCAAGATAAGCTCACAATAACAAGGGAGGGTACCAGCAAAGTTGCTGGACCTTTTTGTTTTAAAAGAAACAGGTTCAAAATGCTTTACTTAATTGTGTCGGATAGAGAAGTATTTAAACATATTACAGGAGAAATGATTAACACCGTCTTAGCTAGTAGTTATTACATTAGCTTACCATTTTTCATAGATATCCAATTTGCAGAGTTGTTTAGTTAACAGTATAATTTGTAATAATTAACAAATGCAATAGACAATATGAGGACTTACTTGATTATAACCTTTAGTAATGAAAGGATTTTGAATTGAAAATTCAAGTCAAAAATTATACTGGAAGGGGGAACAGGTATGATAAACGCACTAAATCTGTCAGGGGCTTATGGAGCAGGATATATTATCGGATTTATTTTAGGTGTTGCCTTACTTATTATTGTCATAGGGGCAATTGGCTGGTTAATCTATAAATTAGTAAAATTCCTATCGAAAAAGAAAGGATATCAAACTACCATTAACAAAAACAGCTCCGCTAAAACGATAAACAAAGATTTTTAATAAATGCGAGAAATAGGAAGAGTGATTTAAATATTGAGTAGGATATTTTCAAAATGGTATGACTTTATTATGGGTCCTTTGGAAAAAGGTAAATTTAAAACCGTTCGAAAAGACCTGCTTCAACGGGCTAATGGTTCAGTTCTTGAAATAGGTTCAGGTACTGGAGTGAATTTTCCTTATTATCATTCTGTTACAAAGGTTACTGCCATTGAACCCAGTCAACATATGATTGAGCGTTCAAGAAAAAGAAGAGAAATGTCTGTCGTACCTATCCAAATTATTCAGGATAATGCTGAACGATTGCCCTTCGATGATGACACGTTTGATACTGTGGTGGCAACGTTAGTACTCTGCACAATCCCAAATCCGGAAGCTGCCTTACAAGAAATGAAAAGAGTCTGCAAACCAGAAGGCAAAATTCTTATGTTTGAACACGTGAAAATGAATAATGTAGTTCTTGCTAACTTACAGGAGTACCTTACACCACTTTGGAAAAAAGTATGTGATGGCTGCTGTTTAAATCGAGATACATTACAGATGATAAACGAGAACGGACTGCAAATAGTACATAAAAAAACATTTTACAATGGGCTTTTTATTCAAGTAGAAGTAGGGATAACAGACTAGGAGTGCTCATCGGCGCTCTTTTTTTTCGATGTGACATCCAGTGTAAAGTTGAGTAGTTTGTTAGGAGTTTGGAGGTAATCGACAGTTTTCTCCTTCCTATTCTATATGAACAAGTACCTCCTCAAATAAATTGATAGTCACTTACTCAATAAAAACTAAGCCTGCCTTAAATAAAAGAAGCAAAATTCTAATGAGTTAGAATATATTATGTAATAATCTAAATTTGAAAAACGTTAAGAAATAGTCTTAAATGAAGGAAAATGGAGTGATAGCTGTTAGGCTTTAGCCATTGTAAATATTTTGATACCAAGGGAGAGAAGATATGAAAAATGACTGGGAGATAGCCATGGAGTCTATTTCCAAAATTACTGTTTTTTCAAATCCAAATAACGAGTCTGTGACCATAAGCGGCGAAACAGAAGATTTGTATTGTATTGGGTTGGGAACAGATGCGGCTGTTTTTCAATCTCCCTATGCCCCAGCTTATGCATTTAAAAAATTTGCTAAAGACAAAGTATTCAAAGCTAAAGTTGAAGCAAGTGTTTATGATAGATTGGGAGAATCGCCTTTTTTTCCGAAATGTTTTGCCTCATACGACGATTATCTGGTTTTAAGCTATGAAGAAGGAAAAACACTCTGTGATTGCCTTTTACAAGGTATTCACATTCCAAAACAAGTTTTAAACGACGTGGAGGAAGCAAGAGCGTATATTCGAAAAAAGGGACTTAACCCACGTGATATCCATTTGAAAAACATCCTGCTTCAAAATGGAAGAGCAATAGTCCTTGATGTCTCTGAATACACCAAACCAGGCAACGATTTTCGTTGGGAGCTGCTTAAAAAAGGACATACACAATATTACCATTTAATAGATGGACAGCCTGTGCCCTCTTGGTTAGTGGAACAGGTTCGGAAGTGGTATAACCAGCGGAACAAGAATGACTGGCGCCCTTGATGAATCGTAATGAGCAGATCATTTTAAAATGCGTTTTCCTAAGGTCATCTGTTAAATAAAGCCCAAATCCTGAACGCTTCAAGGGTTTGGGCTTTATTTATGATTTTTATATCCTTTAATTTCCATTATACTATTAAAGACAAATGAGGGTCTTGGAGTATTTTTATACAGCAGCGAGAAAGTATGAACGGCAGGATTAAAAATAGGTGAATTAGGTGGGAAAAGTATGATTGTAGAGTTGGATAAAAGTGAATTTGGAAAATGCAGAGGGTTGCTTCATCCAGGGGGGCAATTAGAAGCAAAAGCCATAGTTGAAGGAATTAACCCTGGAAGGATATTTGTTGATAATCGGCTGCAGCCTGAAACTGGACTAATATGGTTAGGGAATAATGATGGCTTCCTTTTTATTGGAAAAGAGGATAATGAGAGCTTTAATACTAATATAAATTATTTTATTGATTCTTTCATCACTCAAGAGGCAAAAAAAGTTCATTTGGATTGTTTTGAAGCTATTGGGAATCACAATAAATGGAATAAAACAATCGAAGAAGTATTTGAACATCGCGGTTTAGGGACTTGGAATCAAAGAATTTATTTGTTGAAAGCAGAAAGGTATAGAAGTAACTGTGAGCCAGTACTTAAAGAAGGATATGAAGTAGTAAAAATAGACGAAACTTTATTTGATAATAATGGTGCAATCAATCTTGATTTTTTACATGCAAAGATCCTTGAGTTTTGGTTCTCACCTGAAAGATTCTTAGAAGAAGGCTGCGGTTACTGCGTTGTTTACAACCGTGAAGTGGTTAGTATTTGTTTCTCTGGATTTTTAGTGGGGAATGTTCATGGGATAAGTATAGAAACAGTAGATGCGCACCAAGGGAAAAAATTAGCTCAAAAGATTGCTCATCAATTTGTTAAAGACTGCTTGAAAAATAACCAAGCTCCATATTGGGACTGTATGGAAAGTAATAAGCCTTCAATTGCCATTGCAGAAAATTTAGGTTTTGAGAAAATGTCTACGTATGTCGGTTATGAATTCTCTTTATGATCATGTTGAATACCATAAAAAGTAATTATTCGATATAATAAAGATACGTAAGTTTCAGTGAAATTCATTTAAAGGAGGTGCTTATAGTTGGAGAATCGTAGACGATTGTCTGATACTACTCACACTCATGCAAAGCCAGTATTAAGAAAAGCGATACTTTGCATGGGGCGAAAAATTTAACTTTATCGCTATAGCTTTTCTAACCAATTGGCTTTGCTCCCTTATTCCAATTCAAAATAAGGAGCGAGCAAAATTGAAGTATACAAACGCACAGAAAGTGCTGCCTGAAAAGCTCATTTTAGAAATTCAAAAGTATGTACAAGGGGAAACGATTTATATTCCAAAGCCTGAAAGTGACTATCAAAAATGGGGAACGTCTACTGGCAGCAGGAAACGGTTAGACTATCGTAATGCAGCTATTCGAGATGCTTTTGCAAGAGGGGTTCGTATAGAGCGACTGGCAGAGGAGTATTATCTTTCCGTTGAAAGTATAAAAAAAATTGTCTATTCACATTAATACAAGTACAGCTCTCCCCCTGCAAAATATTTATATAGCAGGGGGTATTTTATGTATTAAACGTTTCTAAATGGTTTTAGCACTAGTAGAACTTCATGTTTTCTTTTAAAATAAGTGTACCAAAACAAAGCGTTAAATTTAGGAGCGATATTGATGACCGAGAGATTTATTAAAAATGAGCAGCTTAACTTTATCAAAAAACAAGTTGCTTGGATTAAAGATAGTACTAAGCAGCATTTACCGGCCGGTGTGTTAACCTCTGTTTATGAGATTTCAAATGATAAAATCCTCAACTGTGTTCCAAACATGACAGAAGAGCAAAAAAATATATTGGATTTCTCTACTTTTAAAACAGTTGAAGCATATGATCAAGCTCTAGAGAAGCTGAAGGCCTATGTTCTTCCCTTCCCAGCCATTACCGAACAACAACTTAAAAAATTATTTCCAAAAAGTAAAAAATTAAAACTTCCTGATTTATCTACGGTAGACCTAACAAGCACAACTTATTTAAGCTGGATGGATAGCAGGTCAAATAAAAAGTATATAATTTATGAGCTAGAGGACCAGGTAGTCGGTATTGAATGTTCCTTTTCTCCATCTTCAAAGAAAAATATTTGCTCCATTTGCCATTGCCATGGGGAAGTCACTCATTTTTCCACCATAACAAAAGCGAAAAAGCTAAATAACCCAGATTATTATAAGTCTATCGGTAATCTTATTTGTGCAGATAGCAGCGAATGTAATAAGAAAATTACAGATGTTTCGTATTTAGAGGAATTCTTAAGAGAGTCTCTTCGTAAATAGCTTTACTAAGGCCGGTACTAATAAAGTATCGGCTTACTTTTTATTCTAATGTTAATGGGTTTTTATGTTAAAATACCTTAATCAAGAAGATCTAATTTGGAGGATGTATGAATAAAAAATTAGTTTCTACTAACGTGGTGGAGTACATGGTAAATAAATTTGCAGCACTTGGTCTGTTAGTATTTCTTATGTGCAGCTATTTGTTGTTGGCCACTAAATTCGATTTGTATGAGTTTACGGAAAATCTTTCGAATTTAAAGATTTGGGGATTGATTTGCGGATATGCATTAGTGACGACCATGCTAATCGATTTGATTGAAAATAAATGGATAGCGTTCACATTCCAGACTAGTGTGCTTCTACACTGTTTAGCAGGTTTCATTGTTTTTTTCCTTTTATGGGAATTAACTTTTTTTCAGTGATTGCTGGAGCAGTTGGTGCATTATGTGCGTTTATTTATGCCTTTAGCAGCTATCTCTTTCATAGGAAAAAGAAGTTTGCATGGGTTATTCTTTTGGTTTTCCCGCTATTGTTAAGTGTTAGGTTGTATGATTTTACTAGTAAGAAGGATTGGACGATAAAAGAAACTAATTCCTCATTTTCCGCAGAGTTTGAGTATTTTAATGGTAAGCACGAGATTCTGCTGCCTTTAAAAAAGGGGGAGAAGGTAACGAGTTATCTCTCCTTTACTCAACTAAATGAAGGTGGGTATGGGTATCATATTTTAGATCATAACAAAGAGTATGTAGGGATGAAAGAGTTAGCGGAATCGGAGGAAGAGGGTACTCAAGCAATTCAATTTCATGCTATCCAATCAGGTGTATACAAAATCATCGTTACTGGGGATGATTTGAAAGGAAAAATTGATGTAAATTGGGAAATAGATTAATAGGATCTCCTGTTTACTAAATAAAAAGCTCAAATCCTTTAATATAAAGGGTTTGAGCTTTTTTGTTGGCGTGGGAAGAAGGCAATAGATCAAGTGATAGGTAGATTTTCATAGGTTATTGTAAAAAAATAGTGAAAATAATTTCCAAAATACATTAAATAAAGAAAATTATTTACATAAATTATATTACGTGCTAAGATTACTGAAAATTAGGTGATTTAAACACCAATTAATGGAGGGACTACATTGATAGAAAAATTCAAAGGTATTTTCCCAGCATTTTATGCTTGCTACGATGATAAAGGTGAAGTTTCTGAAGAGAGAACAAAGAGTTTGTGTGAGCATTTATATCAAAAAGAAGTTAAAGGACTTTATGTAGGTGGTAGTTCTGGAGAGTGTATTTATCAAAATCTAGCAGAACGAAAGGCTACGTTGAAATATGTAGCAGATGCGCTTAAAGGGAAGCTTACTTTAATTGCTCATGTTGGTGCACCATCTACGAGAGAGAGTATCATTTTAGCGAAATATGCAGAAGAGTTGGGATATGATTCTCTATCGGCCATTCCTCCTATTTATTTTCAACTTCCAGAGAGTTCTATTTATAAGTACTGGTCAGAGATCATTGATTCAACGGAGCTGCCATTTATCATTTACAACATTCCACAAACAACAGGATATGCACTTTCTATCAAGCTATTTAATCAATTAATTCAGAATCCAAAGGTGATTGGTGTAAAGAATTCCTCGATGCCGGTTATGGATATTGAACGATTTAAAAAGGCAGGAGAAAATAGGATTCTAGTCTTTAATGGACCAGATGAACAATATGTCGCAGGACGGTTAATTGGAGCCGATAGTGGAATTGGCGGAACATATGGAGCGATGCCTGAGCTTTTCTTGAAAGCTGAAGAGTTTGTCACTACCGGTAACTTTGATCAAGCACGAAACATTCAAACAGATATTAATGACATTATTATTGCGCTGTGCTCGCTTAACGGTTCTATGTACGCTGCAATTAAAGAAGTTTTGAAATTAAAAGGAGTCAATATTGGAAGTGTAAGGGGACCGTTGGAACCAATTTATAGCGATGACTTTTCAAAAGTAGAGGAAATCAGCGTTTTAATTGATCAAACGATTGCTAAATATAACTAACCCTTTCTGTATAATATCTTGCTCTTAAGTTACAAGTGTAAAACTCCTTAGAATAGACTCCGGATTGTGTTCAAACAAATTCATGATTATAAACTTTATCTAGGAGGATTATTATATGAAAAAACATTTTCTCGTTTTAATGACAGCATGTATGCTGCTGATTTCTGTTGCATTGGCTGGTTGTTCGAATGACTCAACTGAAAAAAGTTCTGGTAAAGGAACGGTGGAAATTACAGCCTGGTTGACTCCTCAATGGAAAGGTGTAATTGATAGTTCGGAAGAAGGCGCCGATTACGACAGCTTTTTTAAACAAGCGGCAAAAGACTTTAGCGCTCAGTACAAGGAATATGATGTAAAAGTAAACACGCAAGTAATTGCTGGAGATCAACGGGATGAGCTTCTAAATGTTAATTTAAATGGCGGCACTCCTCCTAATGTCTTTTTTGAAAGCGTATTCGCAATGGGAGATTATGCTCATAGAGGGGCACTAGAACCATTGGACGACTTAGTAGATGATGCCTCGAAAGAAGATATTCCAGAGAGTATTTGGGAAAATGTGAAGTTTGGGGATAATGTCTATTTTTATCCGTTCTCACAAAACCCAGGCACCTTTGCTTATAATGCGGAAATGTTTAAAGCTGCAGGACTTGACGAGTATATTGGTGAGGAAAATGAAATCAAAACGTGGACGTTAGCAGAATATGAAACCATTCTTAAAAAACTCAAAGCTGATTTGCCTAAGAAGAAGTACTCTAATGCGTATCCAATGGGCGTTTTTGCTTTAAATAATCAAGCTGATACGTGGAATCTAGCGTATTTAAGAATGTTTGGGAATCCTTTCTTTGATGAAAAAGGAAAAATCGTGGTTAATGATCAAGCCGGTATTAAAGCAACAACTTGGTTAAAGAAAATATACGATGAAGGATTAACTAACCCAGGGGCTGAGTCAGTATCTTCGAATGATACAAACGCTATGTTCCAAAATCAACAGCTGGCTATAAACTTTACTAATTCAGTTTTGTATTCGAATGCAAAGGCTGATATGGAAAGTGGAAAAGCACCTAAGTTCGATATGAGACTTGCTAATATCCCATCTGAAAGCGGCGATCCGTTAACATTTACTTATGTTACCGGTGCATCTGTCTTTAAATCAGATGATGAAATTAAAACGAAAGTAGCTAAAGACTTTGTGAAATTTTTCTCTACAGATAAAGAACTTGTTAAAGCATCTAAAAATGCAGTGCCGGTTAGAACATCTGTTGTGGAAGAATTTAAGTCGGAACACCCTTTATTTGAGTCCTATGAAGCGAATGCAAAATACATCTTTAATTTCACAGGAAATGTAGCTGGATACAATCAAGTTAGACAAGTGTTATATCCGGAACTTCAAGCTCTGTATACAGGTGAAAAGAAGCCTGCGGACGTAGTAAAAGATTATCAAAAGAACGGGAATAAAATAATTGAAGATGCTACAGCAGATTCGATTATCAAGTAATTTCCTTTATGAAATTCATTGTGTAAGCACATAGAAAGGAAAGTTGCTAATGAGAACGGATAGGGTTAGAGAAAATATAACCGGTTATCTCTTTATATTGCCACAGCTTTTACTCTTTTTAATATTTATCGTTTATCCAGTTTTTGAAGGAATAAGATTAAGTTTATTTAAGATTAGTTATACAGGAGAAACATTTGTAGGATTCACGAACTACATGACGTTAATTAAAGATCCTGTATTTGTGAAGTCTACAATGAACACTGTGATCTTTGTTATCTTTATTGTGGCATTAACAGTCTTTTTTGCCCTTTTCGTTGCGTCAGCAATTTTTGATAAAAACGCAAAGTATGTTTCGCTGATCAGAGGGAGTTATTATATACCTGTTATGGTCTCAATGGTTGTTATGACAATGGTATGGAGTTTCTTGTTAAATCCTAGTAATGGACTTATTCCTCATTTAGCTAGAGAAATGGATATGTCGTCGATCAATTTACTAGGAAACAAGAATACCGTTTTACCGGTCATTATCTTTATAACCTTTGCCATTAATGTAGGGCAGGCAATTATTCTTTATATTGCCTCGATGATCGGTGTTCCCAAAGATTTATTTGAGGCAGCTGAAATGGATGGAGCGAGCAGAACGACGGTAATTTTTAAAATCCTTGTTCCGCTCGTTAAACCAACCACAACTTATATCATTATTATGAATATTATCGCTGTCTTAAAAATATTTGTTGTCATCCAGTTATTAACTGGCGGCGGACCCAATAATTCATCAAGTACGATGATGTACTACTTGTATAATAATGCGTTTAAATATAATCAGTTAGGCATCGCTTCAGCTGTTGGTGTAATTATGTTCTTAATTACAATCATATTGTCTATTCCTCAGTTAAGAGCCATGTTTAAAAATTAGGGGGGAGATTATCTTGAAAAACAAGAATAAGAAAAAGCTAGAATTGAGTGATATCTTATCCAACGTCATTGTAATCTTCTTTGCATTGTTAAGCCTGTTCCCTATCTATTGGCTATTTACTAGTTCCTTGAAGAATAGCTCAGATGTTGTGAAAATGCCGCCTGATTGGTTCCCGGCGAGCATCAACTTTTCTAACTATGTGGATGTCTTTTCGAATCAACCAGCATTTAAATGGACTTTAAACAGTTTAATTGTCGCAACGGTTTCAACAGTGGGGCTGGTGATCGTAAGTTCTCTCGCTGCGTATGCTTTTTCGAAACTGAATTTTAAATTTAAAAATATTATCTTCGTTATCTTTATCTCAAGTTTAATGGTACCTAAAGAGGTATTGATCGTTCCGTTATTTAGATTGATTCAAGATTTAGGAATGGTCAATACGCTGAGCGGGATGATTTACCCGAATGTAGCAACCGCATTTGGTGTGTTCATGCTTAAAGGATTTTTCGATACGATTCCAGATACGCTCAGAGAAGCAGCAAAAATGGATGGTGCAACTGAATGGACTGTGTTTTATAAGGTAATGCTTCCGCTGGTCAAGCCTGGTATTGGAGCATTATTTATCCTAAACTTTGTTCAAGTATGGAATGACTACCTATGGCAGCTAGTAGTCGGACAAGAAGTTAATTCCAAGACGTTAATGGTTGGTATTGCTACGTTAATGCAGGACCTTAATCCAAACTTTGCTTATAAGATGGCTGGTGCAACTATAGCGGCTGTTCCGATGATTCTCATGTTTATTTTCTTCCAACGTTATTTCACAAGAGGTATATCTATTGGGGGAGTCAAAGAATAATTACAGCAAGGAGCTAGATTATGAGTAAACAACAAAGGATTTTCGAACTAATAAAGAGAAGATTAATTGTTTCCTGCCAAGCTCTCCCAGAGGAACCGCTTCATAGCCCATTTATTATGAGTAAAATGGCGGATGCTGCCATGAAAGGCGGCGCTGCGGGGATCCGCGCTAATAGTGTCGAAGACATAAAGGCGATTAAAGAGGTAGTCAATTTACCCATCATCGGTATAATTAAAAAAGTTTATGAGAATTCAGCTGTTTTTATCACTCCTACCGCTGTAGAAATAGATCTTCTTTACAAGGCTGGGGTAGATATTATTGCCTTAGATGCTACTAAAAGAATACGGCCGGATGGTAAAACGATTAGTGAAACTTTTCCAGAGATTCGCGCGAAATATAAAGATCAACTCTTTATGGCTGATTGCTCAACCTTTGAAGAAGCGATGGAAGCCTATAAATTAGGATTTGATTGTGTGGGTACAACCTTAAATGGTTACACGGATTACACAAAGCATCATCAAATTCCGGATTTGAATTTAATTGAACAATTAGTGAATGAACTACCTATTCCTGTCATAGCTGAAGGCGGGATATGGACTCCGGAAGAACTTAAGAGTGTGTTTGATTTAGGTGTTCACACAGCCGTAGTTGGTACAGCCATAACGAGACCAATGGAGATTACAAAGAGGTTTACGCAAGTAATTGAATGATCGTTAACGTATAAATCCCCGGAAACTTTTCTTGGGATTTATACTTCTTTATAGACGTAAAAAGGAGTGATAGAGGTGAAAATAGCAGCAGTGGACATCGGCGGTACCTCAATAAAGTTTTGTGTGACTGATGAGAACGGGAGTATTTCAGTATTTAGAGAATATGATACAGAGTCGAAAAGAGGCGGCCCTTATATAGTTGAAACATTAATTGAAACGATTGCTATGTATCCGAATATTGATGCGATTGCGATAAGTACAGCTGGACAAGTTGACCGTCAGACAGGGTCAATTATATATGCGAATGAAAATATCCCAAACTACACGGGTACGCAATTAAAAACAATTTTAGAAGGTGTTTTTAATGTTCCTGTCGAAGTTGAAAATGATGTAAATGCCGCAGCTATAGGAGAAAAACAGTTCGGTGCGGGGAAAGATTATACTGATTTTCTTTGCTTAACCTATGGGACAGGTATTGGCGGGGCGATTATGATGAATTCACAAATCTATAAAGGGTACAATGGGATTGCTGCCGAATTTGGCCATATCATCAGCCATCCTGGCGGAAATCGATGTAAATGTGGAGGAAAGGGATGTTATGAAACATATGCTTCTACTACAGCTCTAGTAAAAAAAGCTCAACTAATCGATAAGAAATTTCATAATGGCAGAGAAATCTTTATTGGACTTGAACAAGGCAATGTTACACTAGAGAAGGTACTTAAAGAATGGATCGATGAGTTGGCTCTAGGTCTTGTATCGCTCATTCACATATTTAATCCTCCTGCTATCATCATCGGAGGCGGAATCATGGAACAAGACAGCCTTGTCACTATGATTTCAAACAAAGTACAAGAGAGTGTAATGGAAAGCTTTTCGGATGTGAAGATAGTGAAAGCTTCCCTCGGAAATAAAGCAGGGCTGCTTGGTGCGGCAGCTCTTCACATAAATGCTAGGAGATGATTTTGGGTGACAAATCAAGATGTATTTACATTAATACGATCGACGTACAATTCTTTCACAAATACGGAAAGAAAAGTGGCGGACTACATTCTTGATCATACAAAAGAGGTGATTTACCTGTCCATTGTTGATCTGGCAGATGCTTGTGGTGTTGGAGAATCAAGTGTGTTTAGGTTCTGTAAGACAATGAAGCTAAAGGGGTACCAAGAGTTTAGGATCGTGTTAGCTCAAAGTATTTCACCAGATGAAGACACGCAAGAATTGACAAGTAAGATTACGATGGAAGACACCCTTGAAGAAGTATCTTCGAAAATATTAACGACAAATATTAATGCACTGACAGAAACACAGAAACTGATTAATGAGGACGATATTTCAGAGGCAATTTCCAGCATGATTATGGCGGAGAGAATTCACTTTTTTGGAGTAGGCGCCTCCTTGATGACGGCAATGGAAGCGAAGAATAAGTTTATGAGAATCAGTAATAAAACGGAGTGTTCGATTGACTCACATCTTCAAATCATGACAGCAGCCTTGATGTCAGAGAAAGATGTTGCAGTGCTCATTTCTTATTCAGGATCGACGAAGGATATGATTGAAGTAGCCAAAATTGCCAAAAAAAGAGCAGCAAAAGTGATTCTTATTACCAGATTTGTAAAGTCACCTTTAACCAATTATTCCGATATCACTTTACTCTGTGGTGCAAATGAAGGCCCTCTGCAAGGAGGAAGCCTCTCAGCCAAATTAGCACAGCTATACCTATTAGATGTTCTTTATGCAGAATATTACCGGAAAACGGGGCAGGTATCAGAAACAAATAAAGAAAGAACCTCTAAGGCAGTTATTGAGAAAATGTTATAAAAATACAAAAGAGACTTTTCTGTTGAAAAGTCTCTTTTTATAGGAAATTTCTTTATGAATAAGTCCAGACAGGCAATCAATAAAAAAATATTAATAGTAGTAAAACTCGAAATATGCGAATCTTCAGCATGAATAATTCGTTCTCTAAAATGGTAATTATCATATTTCACAGATAACTTGAAAAATAGACATAAAGACGTCATTCTAGGATTCATTACGGAGCGTCCCATTATGCCACCGTTCTAATAATGCTTCAATTATATTTCTACTATTTCTGCCGCTATTTCTAAATAATAATCGAAAATATAAAGCCTTCAAAAAATGATGGATGTTGGTTTTGGTCCTAAAAAAAGAAAGAGTTTCTCCCTCCTGATTTAATTTATTGGTTAGGTCACTTTCTAAAGTTAACATCCATTTCTCTATGATGGATTCTTCCGTTCCTTTATCTAGGAGGGCTTCTAAAGCATCTATCAACCTTTCATCCTCATCATCAATATAGGAGCCAGCTTTAAATAAACAGACTCCGATTGTGTAAAGGCATTTCTTGGTTAGTTGGGAAGGAAATAAAGGATGTTTAATGGCTGCTGCCAATAAGTCTGCCCCATGAGCGATACTATGTGCCCATCCTTTTATTTCAATGTAACCGCGGATATCTTTTTCTCCTACTAAATAATTTATGCTGCTCTCAATGGCAGAGGTCACAATATCTTTCGAAAGAAAGTGATTTTCTCGATCTTTAGCTAATATTAGGGCTATCGTTAAGGCAGAGAATGACCTTGTAAAAACAGAGTCCTTATTTGTTAAACCGATGTTCAAAAATAAATGCTGTTCGTTGAGACAGGTTTCGATTATGTATTTCATTTGCTGATGATTAAGGTAATCCTCTTGTATTAGCTTTCCGAAAGTACTGTAAATAAGGGTATCCCTTAATTCAGAGTCTGGAGAACCGATATGGTTCATCATTTTCTTGATAAGGGTATCCAAGTCTTTTTCCCGTATTTGTTGTTCGGTATAAGAAGTAAGGTCAATCAGTTCTGATTTTAGCGTTTGCACACTTCATCTACATCTATCCTTTGCTAATCTTTTACCAAATAGTAACATAAATGTATAGTCTTCATTGTAAGCCCCCTTGAAAAATCTAGAACTTGCATGAGAAATTTTTGACTCCCCTTCGACAATTTTAAAACTAAAGTTAATTCAAAACCCTTTAAGATATATGGAGACAAATTCCTATTAATATCTCTGTTAATTGATAAAATTTGTCTGACTGAGTTCACAAAATATTTAACTATTTAATAAAGTAGTATATAATAGGTCAAGAGAATATTTTGGATATGCAGAACAATAACGGGATGGCATCAATGTTCGAACTGTTATTGTGATATATTTAAAAAGAAACGCAAGCGTTTTCATATTTTTGAAATTACCGATAATAGTTTATTTAAGAATAGCAGCCGTAGATTATAAAACAGATGAAGGTCTTATTTTTTTGTGTTTCAGGGTTTAAGTTGATAGATTTTTCACTTTTTACTAATTTTTTGCTGAAATGTGACAAATTTTCAACAATAGATATTTTAATATATAAATAATTATGATAATTTATAATTGATACAGAAAAGATGTGTACGTAGGTTGCGCCTTTGTTTTTGTGACACCTAAGCAGGAGCGCCTGCATCTCTTTTGCAAATATAGGAGATAAGGAAGGTTATAATGAGCAGCATACAGAAAAAAACAGACGTTATTTTAATTGGTGCTGGAGTCATGAGTGCGACTTTGGGATCATTATTGAAGGAATTAGCACCGGATTGGGAAATAACAGTGTTTGAGAAGCTCGCAAAGGCTGGGGAGGAAAGTTCTAACGAATGGAATAATGCTGGAACAGGGCATTCTGCACTGTGCGAGCTGAACTACACAGTTGAAAAACCGGACGGATCTTTAGATATTAGCAAAGCGATTAAAGTGAATGAACAATTTCAGCTTTCAAGACAGTATTGGTCGTATCTTGTAAACAGCAAGTTAATCCAAAATCCGAAGGATTTTATCATGCCGCTGCCTCATACAAGTATGGTCCAAGGGGAAAAAGATGTATCATTTTTGAAAAAACGATTTGAAGCGCTCTCAAACAACCCACTGTTCCAAGGGATGGAATATTCAGATGATCCTGAAAAGCTGAAGGAATGGATTCCGCTTATCATGGAAGGGCGTACATCAAATGAACCGATAGCAGCGACAAAAATTGACTCTGGCACGGATGTTAATTTTGGCGCGTTAACACGCTTGGTATTCGACCACTTAAAGAATAACGACGTTAATATAAACTATAAACATAGTGTAGATGGGATTAGACGCACCAGTGAAGGCTTATGGGAATTGAAAGTACGTGATATGGAAAAAGGAACGACTGAATATCATACGGCTAAATTCGTCTTTATCGGCGGCGGGGGCGGAAGCCTGCATTTGCTTCAAAAATCCGGTATTCCTGAAGGAAAAAGGATTGGCGGTTTCCCAGTAAGCGGGCTATTTATGGTTTGTAAAAATCCTGAAGTGATCGCACAGCATCATGCAAAAGTATATGGTAAGGCAAAAGTCGGCGCGCCGCCAATGTCTGTTCCGCATCTTGACACAAGATATATAGACAATAAAAAATCACTGCTGTTTGGACCTTTTGCTGGATTCTCACCTAAGTTCTTGAAAACAGGTTCGATGTTTGACTTACTCAATTCTGTAAAACCTAATAATGTCGTTACAATGCTGGCGGCAGGTGTAAAAGAATTATCACTGACCAAATACTTAATTGAACAAGTTATGCTCTCGAATGAAAAGCGTATGGAAGAGTTACGGGAATTCATTCCTAATGCTAAGAGTGAGGATTGGGATATCGTAGTAGCTGGACAACGTGTCCAAGTAATTAAAGATACTGAGGCGAACGGTAAAGGAACACTTCAATTTGGAACAGAAGTGGTAACTGCCGCAGATGGCTCAATCGCTGCATTACTAGGTGCTTCTCCAGGTGCATCTACTGCCGTACACGTTATGCTTGAAATCATGACTCGATGTTTCCCAGAACAAATTAAAGAATGGGAACCGAAAATCAAAGAAATGATACCATCCTATGGTCTGTCATTAATGGAAAACCCAGAGCTTTTCCAACAAATTCATGCTTCAACAGCAAGGTCACTGGGTCTAAATGAAAGTTCGCCGTCACGCGTTCATTAAATTACTTTTATACAAAAAGAACCTTCAATCTTAGGATTGAAGGTTCTTTTCAATATTAGGACCAAGTATGATACTGAAACTGATTTCTCACAATTTGTCTATAATTGACTATAAATAAAGAGATGAGAACAGGTAAAATGAAAAGAAGGAATGTCATAAACCGTTTACTAGTTTGATGACTACTAATCCAAGGGTATTCAGAAATAAACTATAGAATAAAGGAGTACTAGAATGCGTTCACCGATAAATTACTTACGATTGGCAGGAATAGTAGATGGGATCTCTTTGTTGACCTTATTATTCATCGCTATGCCATTAAAATATTATGCCGATTTTCCCCTTGCGGTCACTATTAACGGCAGTATACACGGGGGGATTTTCGTATTATACATCGTTACGATTTTATATGCAGCACTTCGTATCCAATGGTCCATTGGCTGGTCGATTACCGCCCTGCTTGCAGCATTTATACCATTTGGGAATTTCATTTTTGATATTTATTTAAAAAAAGTGCAGCATCGGTATACGGTGAAACCATTTAAGCTCGCATGGATCGTCTATTGTATTATTTTCTTTTCGTTTATTGACCTATTTGTCCAGCTTCCGGTTATGAGTACCTTTGCGACATCTGTTGGAGCAAGTACGGTTGTAGCGGGAATTGTAGTCGGTATGTATTCTTTTACAAATTCCTTCGGTAATGTTGCTTCAGGTATGTTAACGGATAAGGTCGGGCCTTTGAGGATTATGTTAGTTGGATTAGGTACAACAAGTGATGCGCTGTTTGCGTACCAGCTAGTTGATGATCCTTTGACTTTACTAGTTGTACGTTCGTTACATGGTTTTTTTAGTGGATTAATCGTACCAGCAGCATTTACGCTATTGGCCAATACAACCGCAAACAATGAGCAGGGCAGTAAAAGTGCGATAACGGGTTCCATTGTTGGGATTGCAGCGATTGTGGGTCCGGCATTCGGTGGAATAATGGCTAGCAAAACCTCAGTTCCAAATGTATTTGCACTAGTGGGGTTACTAGGGAGTCTATTAATTGTTGGTGCCGCCTTTTTACGGCATCTAAATAATAGGAAAGAAAGAAGTAAAGAGAGGCGGACGTCATTTAGCTGGAATCCTGGCGTGCAAAAAGCATTTATGGGTGCTTTCTTCTTAATGTTCTCTCAAGGGGCGTTGGCTTATCTGCTGCCTCTGTATGTGGAATCACTTGGGTTTAGTTCCCGTATGTCAGGAACACTGTTAAGTATGTTTGGGATAGTGGCCGTGCTGATTTTTATTTTACCAACCAATCGTTTGTTTGACCGTGTGGCTCCAGTGCATACACTGATAATTGGAGTTGGAATCCTGGCAATCTGTCAACTGTTAGTCGGTCAAATGACGACCACAATTACGTTATACAGTGTGATGGCACTCTACGGAGTAGGATTTGCCTTTTTATTTCCGTCTATTAATACACTATTGATTCAATCAACAACACCAGAAATGCGCGGACAGGCTTATGGTTACTTTTACGCATTTTTCTCCATTGGAGTGGTTGTAGGATCATCCGTACTTGGTCTATTCCCACTAGGCATTAAGGGAGGCTTTTTACTTGCCGGTTCGGTACTTGCACTGTTTTTTGTATTCGTCTTATTCGATAGTCGAAAAAAAGAAATAGTACAGCATTCTGAAGCAGGCAGGTAAATGGAATAATGCTTTTTTAGAAAAAAACAGAGCCTTCATCCCCTGTTCAAATATATCCAGCTATCTGATAAGCTAATAGTAAATAGTGAATAGAAGGGTGTAGGTGTCATGATAAAAGAATTTAAGGCTTTTATTTCTAAAGGAAATGTTCTCGCCCTTGCTATCGCTGTAGTGATGGGAGCTGCTTTTGGGAAAATCGTATCATCTCTCGTAGAAAATATTATTACTCCGATTGTTGGTATTTTACTAGGAGGAGTGAATTTTTCGGCGTTGTCCTTTCCAGTAGGAGAAGCAATTATTCAATATGGATCATTTATTCAAGCGGTGATTGATTTCCTGATTATCTCATTTGCGATTTTCATGTTTATGAAGATAGCCAATTCTATCTTTAGAAAAAAAGAAGAAGTCAAAGAAGTAGTCGTAGAAGTACCTGCCACCGAGCAATATTTAAAGGAAATTCGTGACCTTCTGCAACAAAATGCACGACAGGATGAAAGACAATAGGAAAAAGAGCTTCACAGCTTTAATTAAATCAACTAGTTAATAACTTTAGGAGAAAGGCTGCCAACTGGCGGTCTTTTCGTTGTGCTTACACATTTAACTTTTTTAGTTTATTTAAGACGAGGCAGAGCTAAGGGTGTAATCGATTACACATAAAAAAAGTGGAATGGTTGATGTTTACACGTTCTTTAGAAAGGTTAAAGTATGACTAGACAACATCTTAGAGGAGGAATTAACTTGAATATTTATGAACAGCAAAAAGAAGGACAACCCGGACAGACTCAGCCGCAGCAACCTGGCATTGAATCTGAGATGACTCCACTTCCAGTCCAACCGATTAATTACATAGGCAGTGGGAAATTGAAAGACCGTGTCGCATTAATCACTGGCGGGGACAGTGGAATTGGAAGAGCTGTTGCGATTGCATATGCAAAAGAAGGGGCTCATGTAGTGGTGAACTATTTGAACGAACACAGCGATGCGGAAGAAACAAAAGCATTAGTTGAAGCAGAAGGCGTTCGCTGTCTATTGCTCCCGGCAGATGTTTCCGAAGAGGAAAATTGTAAGGAGCTCGTACAAAAAACAATTGATGAATTCGGAAAGCTGGATATCCTCGTCAATAATGCGGCGGTGCAGTACCCGACAGAGAAAATTGAAGACATCACAGCTGAACAGTGGGATAAAACGTTCCGGACGAATATTCATTCCGTGTTCTATATGAGTAAGCATGCTGTACCACACATGACCCAGGGAAATACCATCATCAATACAACTTCAATCAACCCATATAGAGGGCATGCAATATTGATGGATTATACAGCCACAAAGGGAGCCATCGTTGGATTTACGCGAAGCCTAGCCCAGAACTTGGCGGAAAAAGGAATTCGTGTTAACATGGTCGCTCCGGGTCCAATTTGGACACCTCTTATTCCTGCTACATTCAATGAAAAGCAAGTAGAGGAATTTGGCAGCGATGCACCTCTTGGACGTCCGGGGCAACCGGCCGATCATGCGGGAGCTTATGTATTGCTGGCATCAGATGAAAGTGTATATATTACGGGACAATGCATTCATATTAATGGCGGGATTACCATGTCTTCGTAAATGATTGAGATATTATGATGCAACAGGCTGCAGAGGAAATAATTGCAGCCTGTTTTTTAATTTAAGAGATTTGTTTATGTTTACCTATCTTTCAATAAATATAAGAACATATGTTTTGTTAAAATCTGGATTTATGGTATGCTTTGTAATATTAGAGAAAAGAGGGGATAGAAATGAGTGAGATTAGTAATCTAAGTAACTATTCATCTTGGGTAAAGACCCTAGTAGATTTGGATGAAACATTATGGTCTAAACCGATATCTAAAGGCAAATGGTCTGTAAGTGAAATAATAGCTCATATTACTGCTTGGGATCATCATCTATTGTCCGAAGTCATTCCATCAGTAAGGAAGGAAAAGGGGATGGAGTTTCCTGATTTTGAACCCTTTAATAAAAAAGCATCTGATTACGCAAAATCCGGCATATCACAGTCAACGCTGCTTGTGGAAGCAAAAGATACCAGGGAACTGCTCGTGAAAGAACTTAATGAAATCCCTGCAGAAAAGTTAAACAAAGCATTAACCTCAAATGGTGTAACTCACTGCCCGCATACGGGAACGCCTTATTCACTTAAATATATTGTCAAAGAATTTACAGACCACGATCATCATCATAAAGAACAAATTATTCATTTCCTTAAGAAAAATAGCTTTGTAGTTTAAGTAGTTTTTTGGACTTCTAACACATGGGTGCACGTAAGAAAAGGAACTTAGTCATGAGAAATGCGGCTTGGTTCCTTTTTATTTTGCGTTAATTTTCTTTCGATTTTATTAGTAAAAAATAAAAATAGTCGTTTTGTCCTAATACATGCATACCTTATATGAAGGGACGGAGAGTCTGTTTTGTGGAAAAACCCTTTGTCTGCTTGAGTGTGAGGTTATCTATCAAGTGAACAGTTTGTATAAATTCTTTTACACTTTGTCTAATGTAATACTATGGTAATGGTTATAGAATGTTATAAAACATAACATGAATTATCGTAAAAAATTAAATCGTATAAAAAGGAGTGATTTTTAATGACGATAACCAGAGAGTACCTTCCGGAAATTGAGTTTGAGCATGTGAGCATGCGTTATCAAACGGATGCCGCTGAGGTTTTAGCGCTCGAAGATGTGAGTGTCCATATTCAAAAAGGAGAATTTGTCTCGTTGCTCGGGCCCTCAGGTTGTGGAAAAACTACATTACTCCGAATTATGGCTGATTTGATTCAGCCAACCAGCGGCGAAGTGAAAATTGCAGGCGAAACAGCGAGGGAAGCAAGGTTAGCCCAAAAATATGGAATCGTGTTCCAAAGTCCTGTTTTGTACGATTGGCGAAAAGTAAAACAAAACATTTCGCTTCCGTTAGAAATGATGAGTATGAATAAGACTGAAAAAGAGAAACGCATACACAATTTATTAGAACTAGTAGGCTTAGAAAAATTTAAGGACAAATATCCTTGGCAGCTCAGCGGAGGGATGCAGCAGCGTGTTGCGATTGCTCGAGCTCTAGCTATGGAGCCAGAGATTTTATTGATGGATGAACCTTTTTCTGCTTTGGATGAATTTTCTCGAGAACGCTTAAATGAAGAACTATTGTCGATTTGGAGTAAGTTTGGGAATACGGTGGTTTTTGTGACACATAGTATATCTGAAGCCATCTTTTTATCTGATCGTGTCTTTGTGCTATCTCCTCATCCGGGAAGACTTTCCGCAATTGTTGAAATAGATCTTCCTCGGCCTCGAACAAAAGAAATAAGAAATAGTCCGGAATTTTATCAGCTTATTTCTGATATTCGAAGCAGCTTTGAAGGGGTATAGAGGATGAAAAACTACATACAGCTTAAACGTTGGACACCAACATTGGTCTGGATTGTAGGGCTTCTAGTTATCTGGGAAATCTGTTCTTGGTTTCTGCTGCAGGTTTTACAAGTACCTCTGGCTCAATCAAAACTGCCTTATATCCATGAATTAATGTATACGATGTTGGAATATGGAAGCACACTTTTTTCTGAGGGATGGGTTACCTTTACGAACGCAGCCATTGGGTTCGCATTGGGTGCTGTGGTAGGAAGCTTATTAGCGATTTTAATGAGCTTATCGAAATGGGTAGAACAATTAACCTTTCCTTACGCAGTTGGATCCCAAATGATTCCCATCTTAGGTTTGGCTCCAATTGTCTATGGAATCGTGCATGATGATCAATTATCAAGAATTATTATTGCTGCTTATATTACTTTCTTTCCTGTGGCACTAAATGTGTTAAGAGGTTTACGCTGTGCAGATCCAGCAGCCGTTGAACTTATGCATTCTTATGCGGCTAAGCCTTGGTCTGTTTATTTAAAACTACGGTTTCCAGCAGCCTTGCCCGGCTTGTTTAGCGGTTTAAAAATTGCTGCTCCATTAGCGGTAACAGGAGCAATCCTTGTTGAATTAATGGGTGCAACCAAAGGCTTGGGAGTTATTATGCTTCGAAATCTTTATTATGGTCCGTCTCATAATTACATGTTTTGGCTAACGGTGATTGCAGGAGCTTTACTTGGGATTTTCAGCTATTTATTGATAACCATAATTGAACGTATTGTTTCTCCATGGCAGCCGGAATTTCGGTCGACAGGAGGTGACGAGTAAATGGTGGGTAAACCAGCAGAAAAGAACGTGAATTGGGAACTCGAATCGGTTTCAAGTACCCAATCAATACGTTTGATGAATCCAAGGGTGCAAAAACGCAAGAATAAAATAGGAAACATTCGTAAAACGGCACTCCCGCTTGCGGCAGGGATTTTATTTATACTGTTATGGGAATGGCAAGTATTCCATCGTGTTCTCCAGCTGCAAACGTACCAACTTCCGTTACCTTCTGCTATCTGGGAAGCGATATCAGTAAATTGGCAAACACTGCTGACCTATACGAGGTATACCTTTATTGAGGCAGCAGCAGGTATGGTGATTGGGTCCTCAGTCGGATTTATTTTCGCATTATTGGCAGCATCTTGGCCCAAATGGGGGAAAGGCGGATTATCAGTTGTTGTGGCGGTTAATGCAGTCCCAATTGTTGCTTTGGCACCTATCATGAATCTTTGGTTTAGTGATGGAATGGGGTCGAGAATTGCGATTGTTACCATTACAACAATGTCAGCTATGGCCATTAATGCTTATAAAGGAATGACAATGGTTGACCCGTTAGCGCTCGATTTAATGCATTCATATGCAGCAAAAAAACAGCAGGTGTTTAAATACTTGAGAATAGCTAATAGTCTGCCTTTTGTTTTCACTGCACTAAAAATAAATACAACAGCAAGTATGATTGGGGCAATCGTCGGCGAGTTTTTCTTTTCATCTCAAGGGTTAGGTTATCTCCTTTCCAACTCAATAAAAGTAGCTAAGATGCCTTTAGGGTGGGCATGTATAGTTATGGCCGCCATTGTTGGAGTTATTTTCTACTTATTGGTAGAACGGGTAGAAAAGATTTTTTTAAAGTGGCATCCATCAGAAAGAAAATAAATGTTTGGGGGGATTTGTTTTGAAAAGGGAATTTAAAAAAACGCGCAGAGGAATTATTTTAGTTGTGATGGCTCTTAGTTTACTGTTGGCAGCTTGTAGCAAAGACAATGAGTCTTCCGCAGGAACTTCCTCAGAAAAACTGACACCCATAAAACTACAGTTAAAATGGGTACCGCAAGCACAGTTTGCTGGCTATTTTGTCGCCATGGAAAAGGGATACTTCAAAGATGAAGGACTTGATGTCACCATTGTACCAGGCGGTCCAGATATCGTTCCTGAACAGCAGGTGTCAAATGGCGCAGCGAATATAGGGATTGGTTGGGTAGCAAGCTTGTTACCCCATCAAGAACAAGGGCTGCCATTAGTTCAGATTGCCCAAATGTATCAAAAAAGCGGATTACTCCTCGTATCTAAAAAAGAAAAAGGAATTCAGACAGCAGAGGACTTAGCAGGGAAAAAGGTTGGAAACTGGATGGGCGGTAATGAATTTGAACTATTAGCTTTATTTGATAAATATGGTTACGACCAAAATAAAGACCTTTCTTTTGTGAAACAAGGGTTTACGATGGATCAGTTTTTAGGCGGTGACCTTGATGCGGCGTCAGCTATGACCTATAACGAATACCAGGTAGTCCTTGAAGAAGGGATCTCTGAAAGTGACCTTAATGTCATTGATATGAATGATGAGGGTGTTGCGATGCTTGAGGATAATTTATTTGCAAATAAAGAGTGGCTTTCTGAGAATAAAGAAGTCGCAGCTAAGTTTCTCCGTGCATCCATCAAAGGGTGGAAAGATGCGGTGGAGAATCAAGAATTTGCAGTGGATGCAGTGATGAAGGCAGCAGAAGGAGGAAGTACATCTAAAGATCATCAGTTAAAAATGATGAGTGAAGTAGCCAAACTCGTTGTGCCAGAGGGATTTGATGCAGATAAAATTGGTGCTATTGATGATGCGATGTTTAAACAGACGGCTGATATTGCACATGAATTTGGCGTCATCGAAAAACCAGCTAATCTTGACGATGCTTATACTCATGAGATTTTGGAGATGGCAGCGGGTAAATAGCTTTCCTAACTTTGAACAAACTCCCCACCGATAAGGATGGGGAGTTTGTTTATTTATAAACTTCAGCTGACTGTAACAATCCAACAATATAATCAGCAGTTTCTTCACTATCGAGTGTATCTGTTTGCACTTTTAAATGGTGTTTGGAATAGATGCTTTGTCTGTTGTAAAAAAGTTCTTTAATTTCTTCCTCAGATTTTCCTTGTAAAACTGGACGACTATCCATAAGTAAATGAAGTCTATTTTTCCAAGAATCCCATGTCACATCGAGAAAGATGACCATACAATTGGATAGGCAATTCTGTTGAACTTCTTCTTGTAAAAAAGCTCCGCCCCCGACGGAGATAATCTTGTCTGGTTGATTAGAGAACTGAGAAATAAGACTTTTTTCTTTTTGCCTAAACGCTTTTTCTCCATATGTTTTGAAAAATGCTGATGTGGTCATATTATATTCAGTTTCAATTTCTTTATCGATATCGATAAACTCACGGGATAATTTGTTGGCAACGAGTTTACCAATCGTCGTTTTACCTGCCCCCATAAACCCGATAAAGACAATACTTTTTTCTTTGAGTGATTTATCCGTGCTATTCATTATTAGCTGGCCTCTTTCATCCTTCTGATTTTTAAGTTTTTATAAATGCCGAATCGAAACAATGACATCTTCTTATGTTATCTGAAAATTCATATTTTGTCCATGCGTTCACTTTTACAAAGATCAGGAAGCTAAAATTATAGTATAAACTTATTTTGTTTGATTCAAATTAAAAAAACACTAAGTTCAGATTTATGATTGTCCTGTTTAAATCTAGTTTTTATTTTTTGATAAAAAAACATATAGGCCTAAAAAGACGACTAACAATGCAGGGACAACAGCTGCCATAGTTTCAACTCCTTATTCGTATTTGTTGATTCTACTACGTATATAAAAAGACAAAGTTTCGTAAAACCCTGCGTTTGCTGGTTAGATAGAATAAATGGGCATATGATTTAGTAGCAATACCCAATCACCGTACATATTTTGAAGTAAACGTTGGGGAAAACAGATGTTGTTTCAATTTCCCTTTCATGATGCTCATCTTACTATACGGAGGTTATCTAAATGAATGAGTTCCAAAATCAACTGCAAATGTTAAATGTAGATCAATTTCAGGCAAGTCAGCCTGTTCAATGGGGGCAAGATCCTTCTGGTCAATGGGTGCAAAATCCGAATACAATGGAAGATTCTCGACTGATTGGTTTTGGCTTTGGCTGCTTTTTATGTTTTGGCTGCTTTGGCTGCGGAGGTTGTGGTGGTTGTGGGAGATGCGGCGGCTGCGGACGTTGTGGACGATGCGGTAGATAAGGATATATATCTAAAGATAGTGTCTCTGCTGAGCAGGGACCTCTTTAGTTTAGACATATGAGACAATTAGTCATACATAGAATGAGAGTGATACGACATGAAACAGAATCGAGTTTCCAGGTTAGGAGGAGCGAAATGGATTTGATCTCTTCTATGCGACTGAAAGTGAAACGGGACACGTTTTTTCTCCCAGAACACACAAGAGGCGTGTATTTTCGGAATAATACCAGTTCGTTTCGTATGGAAGGCACGACGATTGCTCAGTGGGTTGAAACGCTTTTACCGATGTTTAACGGAGAACATACACTGGGTGAATTAACTGCTGGATTGCCAAGCACATACAAAAATATGGTCATGGAAATAGCCGATGTTTTATACAAAAATGGATTTGTCCGTGATATGAGTCAAGAACGTCCCCATCAATTGAAGGAAGAGGTTCTGATCAAGTACGGCTCACAGATTCAATTTTTGGAGAACATGATTGATTCAGGTGCCTATCACTTTCAAAAGTATCGCCAGACAAAAGTGTTAGCAGTTGGTTCAGGCCATTTATTTGTTTCTTTGGTTTCGGCTTTGTTGGAGTCTGGCCTGCCTGCCTTTCATACGTTTATAACAGAAACAGTACCCACGAATAAAAACCGCTTGAAAGAACTTGTAGAACATGCAGGTAAGACTGATACCGATGTAAAGGTTGAGGAAATCTCACTGAATGTAGAAGGGGATTTTTCTTGGGGGGAGTTGGTAAGGCCATTTGATGCAATTTTGTATGTTTCTCAAGAGGGTGATGTAGGCGAATTAGGTAATTTGCAAGCTGCGTGTAAAGAAGAAAAGAAAGGGTTTTTTCCAGCCATCATCCTTAAACAAACCGGTATGGCGGGTCCAATCGTTACTCAAGATTCGGTTGGTTCATGGGATTCTGCTCGGCGTCAACTACATCAATCGGTGCTAAGTGCAGAACCTGGTTTTTCTGCTTTTTCTGTTACAGCAGGTGCTATGTTGGCTAATATTCTTTCCTTTGAAATGTTTAAAGAACTTACAGGGGTAACTAAATCCGAAGAACCGAATCAGTTTTATCTGCTTGATTTGGAAACGTTAGAAGGAAAGTGGCATCGCTGTCTTCCGCATCCGTCGGTGACAGGTAAAGCTAAGGTGAAAAGGGTAGAAGATTCTGATGAAAGACTTGGGAATAGGTCGATAAGGACGGAAGAGGGAAACTTATTTCTATTCTTTAGCCGGTTGACCTCACCGCAGTCAGGGATTTTCCATAGTTGGGAAGAAGGAGAGTTAAAGCAGCTTCCGCTTGCTCAGTGCCGTGTCCAAGTAGTTGATCCGTTGTCGGAAGGGTTCGCTGAACTGCTGCCGGATATCCTTTGTTCGGATTTGACGCATAAGGAAGCACGAAGAGAAGCGGGACTTTCGGGAATTGAAAGGTATTCGGCAGAGATCATCAAACAGCTCAAACCAACCTTTGTGGCTGAAGAATTTCTTGGGATTGGTACAGGAGAAACATTTGCTGAATGTGTTTATCGCGGCCTTCAAAAATGGTTGAATGATGAATTTACAAAGCATGCCTATAGTCAGGAAAATACAGCAGATAGTGTCGTGTTGGATACGGTAGAAGATGAACGTTGTCGCTATTACTTACAGGCGTTGACGACGATAGCAGGTAACCCAAAGATTGCACGAGGTAAGGATGTATTAGGTTTCCCAGTAATCTGGGTTAATACAGACGATAATTGGTATGGAAGTATAGGGGTAACCCTGACCTTTGCTTTGCGAAATGCGTTAGAACAGGCCTTAATAAAATTCCAAAATAATGCTAGTCAGATGGAGGGACTTGTGGTTGTAGAAGAAAATAGAACCGCAAAAATTGATGATTCCCGTATGTGATTTGGATTCACAGTTTACGGGTCTGCAGAAGGCTAAAAAAATCTTAGCACAGAACCATAAACAGTTAGTCATTTTTGAACTTGAGTGGGGAATTATTTAAAAACAGAACTGGCTGGAGTGTTGGGTGTGACGGTACGAGAGG
>NZ_AJTN02000218.1 GCF_000305495.1 Peribacillus psychrosaccharolyticus ATCC 23296
CGAAATATAGCTATTATTGCCCACGTTGACCATAGGTAAAACAACTCTAGTGGATCAATTGCTGAAGCAATCTGGTACATTTCGTGAAAATGAACACGTCGATGAAAGAGCAATGGATTCGAATGATCTAGAAAAAGAACGGGGTATTACGATTCTTGCTAAGAATACGGCTGTTCAATATAAAGATACACGAATTAACATTTTAGATACACCAGGTCACGCCGACTTTGGCGGTGAAGTGGAACGTATTATGAAAATGGTTGATGGTGTTGTCCTTGTAGTTGATGCATATGAAGGTTGTATGCCTCAGACACGTTTCGTATTGAAAAAGGCGTTGGAACAAAAGATCCAGCCAATCGTTGTTGTAAACAAAATCGATAAAGACTCAGCACGTCCTCAAGAAGTTGTGGATGAAGTTTTAGATTTATTCATTGAACTTGGTGCTGAAGATGACCAACTGGACTTCCCAGTTATTTATGCTTCAGGTATCTCAGGTACATCAAGTGTGGATCCAGATCCTGCTAAACAAGGTGAAGACATGGTTCCATTATTTGAAGCAATTATCGAAAACATTCCTGCACCTGTCGATAACCGCGATGAACCGCTTCAATTCCAAGTAGCATTGCTTGATTACAATGACTATGTTGGCCGTATTGGAGTAGGTCGTGTATTCCGTGGAACGATGCATGTGGGACAACAAGTTTCATTAATGAAGCTTGATGGTTCTATTAAACAATTCCGCGTAACAAGTATCTTTGGCTTTATCGGTCTGAAGAAGGTTGAAATCCAAGAAGCGTTCCCTGGTGATCTAATCGCTGTTTCAGGTATGGAGGATATCAACGTAGGTGAAACTGTTTGCCCAACTGAGCATCCAGAAGCACTTCCAGTTCTTCGTATTGATGAACCAACACTACAAATGACGTTCCTTGTTAATAACAGCCCGTTTGCTGGTCGTGAAGGCAAGTACGTAACAGCTAGAAAAATTGAAGAACGTCTGCGTACACAATTACAAACAGATGTAAGCTTACGCGTTGACAACACAGATTCTCCGGATGTTTGGATTGTTTCTGGTCGTGGAGAGCTTCATTTATCTATCCTGATTGAAAACATGCGTCGTGAAGGATTTGAGCTTCAAGTTTCAAAACCTGAAGTTATTGTTCGTACGATTGACGGAGTACGTTGTGAGCCGGTTGAACGCGTTCAAATCGATGTTCCTGAAGAGCATACTGGTTCAATTATGGAGTCAATTGGAGCACGTAAAGGCGAACTACTTGATATGATTAATAACGGAAGCGGCCAAGTACGTATGATCTTTAACGTTCCAGCTCGCGGACTTATTGGATATTCTACAGAATTCTTGACCATTACTCGTGGATACGGAATTATGAACCATACGTTTGACAGCTACCAGCCAATGCAAAAAGGCCAAGTAGGCGGAAGACGTGAAGGTGTATTAGTTTCTATGGAATCTGGTAAGACAACTGCTTATGGTACAATGCAGGTTGAAGACCGTGGTATCATCTTTATTCCAGTAGGAACAGATATTTATGAAGGAATGATCGTTGGTCAACATAACCGCGAAAATGACTTGACTGTAAATATTGTTAAAGCTAAGCAAATGACAAATATGCGTTCTGCAAACAAAGACCAAACTTCAACGCTGAAAAAAGCAAAAGTCTTGTCACTTGAAGAGTCTCTAGAATATCTTAACGATGATGAGTATCTGGAAGTAACACCAGAATCAATCAGACTTCGTAAGAAAATTCTTGATAAGAGCGAACGTGAAAGAACAACTAAAAAGAAAAAAACCGCTGAGTGAATTTAATCAGGAGGGATAGCAATGGATGTAGGAGAGCGCCTATCGTTTTTCGCAGCCCTTTACCGGGTTGACGAAAACCCTGAAGCAGGAATGTGGTATTTATATTTGACGATTTGGGCTCTGTGTATCGTAGTATACCAGCTCGGATTTGCCAAAAAACTACCTTTATTAAAAAACCTAGTCATTTATGTGGTCATGGGTCTCGGCTGTACCGTTCTATCTTTCCTGGCCGTTTTCCTTCCAATGGGTGAATCTCTTTTGATTGCGGCAGCAGTACTCGGTATCTATCGGTTACGCCGTCGTAATCATAGCGGGGAACAGGTATAAATGCAATCCATTCAAGATGCGTTATATAATTGGATGACGATTAAAGTAGTCTGTGATGCAAGACCTGATGATACGGCTGCTCTTGATACTTTGGCTTTTTTCGAAAAGCTGCTGGTAGAAAAAGAGGTAATCATTCAGTCCCTATTCAAAGAGGAGCCTTTTTACTTCATTGAATATCTATCTGAAAATGAAGTAAAAAAGCAGCGATTCCCGATTGAAGTTATTGACGTAATGCTCAACCAGATTAAAGCAGAGCCGGAGAAATACCGGAATCTTGAATAAAGCACAAATAACACCCCGGCATAAAGCCTGGGTGTTATTTGTATACATAGAATTATTCGTGTGTAAGGGTTTTCTCTAGACCTTAGCTGCAGCCGCTAGGATACATGCGTAAAGCAAATGGGCAAGCGTCCAGAGAGTAAAGCCTATAACACTGATAGAGTCCACCTGACTGCTTCCTAGGCTGGTTAAAGGAAAGTAGAGGAGAATTGCCGGGATAATAACAATGACCGCAGTAAGCAGACGCTTCGAAAAAGCTGCTTTCTTTTTTACCAGCATAGTGAATACCATCGCCACTAGAATAGAGACCATTAAATGAATTAAAAATTCGAGATACTCTGGCGGGTTTATTTTTCTCTCAACAGGCTGGAAATTAATATTAAGTAATAAACGATAAACTTTATATCCGCTTAGAAACTCAATGTATTTCATAAAGAAACCAAGAAATAAGCCAGATAAAAGGCCGGCTGTCATTCCTTGCTTTACCTTAGGTCTAGCCCATTCCATGATTCCCTCTCCTTCAGTTTACCAATCGTCATCTTTCGTAACCGATCGATAAAGCTTGAAATTTCCAGTTGCAATTCGTGCCTGGGTTTTTTCTTCTATCCGTGTTGAGCATTCCTGACACATATATGTATGAATCGGCCGATTTCTTAATTTCTTTGCTTCTGGTGAATAATCAAGAATATCTTCAATTTTATCGCAAATAACACATTTAACATTCATAGCCAAACCTCTTTCAACATTTAATTAATGGATGTCCAATATAGTAGATACATTATAGCATGTTTTATACATTCAAAGTATTGTGAAAACATCTTACTTAGGATACGTTGGATGTCTGATTGTAATCCAGGAGGGGACAACATAAAAAAGACTGCTCAAATAATCGATTGAGTCAGTCGTTTACAAACTATTACTCACTAGTAGAGTGTTTCTTTTGTTCTCTTTTTAATTGTTCTTGATTATGTTTATTTAATGATTTTTTTTGATTTTCTATCGTTTTGGAAGGTGCTGGTTGATTAAAATCTCCCGGGATTTCGGGGATGATACGACTGGTGATATCGGAGAGTTCATTTAATATTCCACGGACAGGCTTACCGTTTTGTATATCTCTTGAAACTTCACGTATCCGCTCATTCAAATCAGGGTCTGCGACAATGATCGCATTCGCTCCATATGGGTCGTTCTGAAGCGCCTCTCCCACTGAATATTTAATGGTCCCCACCTGTGAACGTTCTATATCATCATCAATATCTATACCTACAATGGCGTACTTTCCAATAACAACGGCCGTTGCGTCATTAACAAGAGGAATTGATGCAGCTATTTGGGTAAGCCTGTTTGCGACCTGTTTGCCTGTTAATCGATCCGTTTCTTTGATCGTGGAATTTTTCACTGTCGTGACTTTATAGTTGTCGTCTTTTGTTTTTTCACTACTTTCATCTTGGCTATTACAACCATTAAGCAAGAGAAAAGCCGACAAAAGTAATATATATATTCGCATTTTTTGAAGGTCCTCCTTCTGTCATTTTTCTTTATAGTCTGTAAATGTTCTTCTATCTTTATGCAGGCAGACATATATTTTATCAACAGTCTCGTCCACTACATAAACTGGAGGTAGCGGTATTATGAAACAGATTTGACAAAGACCAGGCAGGGGGCGTCGTATTGGACAAAATTTACGTTTTAGATACTAATGTCTTGTTGCAAGACCCTTATTCCCTTTTTTCTTTCGGAGATAATGAGGTTGTCATTCCGGCTGTTGTGTTGGAAGAGCTGGATTCGAAGAAAAGATATATGGATGAAATAGGGAGGAATGCAAGACAGGTATCAAAACTAATCGATGGATTTCGAGAGCAGGGGCAGCTGCATCATGGAATTAAACTTCATAATGGGGGCTCACTAAGAATTGAATTAAATCACCGTTCTTTCCATGAACTTCAAGAAATATTTATTGAAAAAACAAACGACAACCGGATTCTTGCTGTTGCAAAAAATTTATCCTCTGAAGAAATGGCGAAGGCAATTGGAAAGTCAGTTATATTAGTGAGCAAGGATACGCTTGTTCGCGTAAAAGCAGACGCCATCGGTTTGCTTGCTCAGGATTTCTTAAGTGATCGAGTGGTTGAATTAGATCATATATACAGCGGATTTTCTGAATTATTTGTCCCTGTCGAAATTTTAAATACCTTTTATGAAAAAGGAGGCCTGCCACTAGCTGACTCCCTAAAGGAATTTACTACCCGAATCAATTTATTTTAATGAAAGATAGTTTAGGTGGATCTTCTTCCGCTGTAGCAATCGTCGATCAAACGTGCAGCAGCATAAAAAAACTGTTGTTTGATCAAGATCATATTTGGGGCATCAGGCCAAGGAATGTACAGCAAATCATGGCACTTGAAATATTACTTCGAACGGACTTACCGTTGATCACCTTAATAGGGAAAGCTGGAACAGGTAAAACGCTGCTAGCGTTAGCAGCAGGCTTAATGCAGACGGAAGATCTTGGGCGCTTTAAGAAATTATTAGTAGCACGGCCTATTGTTCCAGTCGGGAAGGATATTGGCTACTTACCTGGGGAAAAAGAAGAAAAATTACGTCCGTGGATCCAGCCGATATTCGACAATCTTGAATATTTATTTAACACTAAGAAACCTGGAGAATTGGATGCTATTTTGGCAGGAATGAAGTCAATTGAAGTGGAGGCACTGACGTATATCAGAGGAAGAAGTATTCCGGAACAATTCATTATTATCGATGAGGCCCAAAACCTTACGAAACATGAAGTAAAAACAATCCTGACACGAGTCGGAGAAAAAAGTAAAATTGTATTAATGGGAGACACGGAGCAAATTGATCACCCGTACCTTGATGAATATAATAATGGACTTACCTATGTGGTAGAAAGCTTCAAGGATCAGCATATCGCGGGGCATATAAAGTTAATTAAAGGAGAGCGTTCTGCACTGGCTCAATTGGCCGCAAATATTTTATAAATGTTCCTGTTTCAGCCAAATAAAGTGGCAGACGAATAATCGTCTGCCATAATTGGGTTTATATTAACGTAAAGGAACGGATGTCTTTAATTGGATTATTAATATTGGAACCATCCCCAAAATAAAGATAACAAGGACCATTCTCTTTAATTGGTTTGCCGTCAATTGAAAACCCAATAGCAAACGATCTAGCTTCCTCTAGTGTAAAGGTATGTTCATGATCTGCAGTTTCAACAATGATGATGGAGGCGTTATCATCTGGAACAGAATTATCTAAAAAAGGTTCGAATGGAATAACAAACGTTCCTTCTAAAAGTCTTTGTTTTTCAAACCTTTTTTCTGTTTTTAATGTAGGAGGCATAGTTGAGCCTTCTCGAATCTCTTTCTCCCAATGTTTAGAAGCAGCGATTGTATATTCTTCTAACTCATCCACTTCGACCTTTTCGGCATGAAAGTATGCCTCTATTTCTACTTTACGGTCGTCAAAGATCCATACCCCTGGGTCGAGTGTAATTTGATATTTTACCTTGCCTTTTATTAATACTATGGATTCCACCTAGTTCATCCCTTTCTCTATCTACTAGTACAATTATAAGCATATTTAATCAAAAAGCCAAAAAAAGTTGTAATAGGGAGCGAAACTGCGATAATATGAAGACAAATCTTCGGATTTCAATTTTATGATTCTAAATTGTCCTTATATAACCTTGCTTTTTCATAAAACTAAGGGTAAAATTTATAGATAAGATTTAATCGCTTCTTGAGCGGGGGGATTTAATATGGCATCTGAAATGCTTGTCAATCATCGAGAAAAAGCCTATGCACTGTTAAAAGCAGATGCTGAAAAAATTTTAAAATTAATTAAAGTACAAATGGATAACCTCACTATGCCTCAATGTCCTCTTTACGAAGAGGTTTTGGATACGCAAATGTACGGCTTATCACGAGAGATCGACTTCGCTGTTCGTTTAGGCTTGGTGAATGGTGATGAGGGGAAAGCTCTCTTAGAAAAACTTGAAAGAGAATTATCCGTGCTGCACGAAGCATCTCTTAGGAAATGATAAGTGACGGCAGACGACTAAAGTCAAAACTCAAACTATTCTCATTTATGGTTTGAGTTTTTTTTGTGTAAAAAAAAAGAGTATTCGTTTCTATGAGTTAAGTGTGATTTTTTGAAAAAAAACAGAAGATAGTGTATTCTTTTATTGTGTTATAAGAATTTTCGTATTATTGTTTATTTAAGAAATATTGTATTTCCGTAATACCAAGTTTATTGATGGGTTAACAAGTTTACGATACATATCAACCTGATGTACTGTAAAAAAAAGGTAACTGGTTTCACCTGACGGAGTTCAGGAGAACTATGTCCTTTTTTTATATACAATTGAAAATTTATAGAAGTAGGTGTAATGATGGGAAATCGTATCAAAAAAGTACTTGCAGCAAACCGTGGAGAAATTGCAATTCGGATATTCCGTGCGTGTACGGAATTAGATATTAGAACTGTGGCTATTTATTCCAAGGAAGACCACGGGTCATATCATAGGTTTAAAGCCGATGAAGCATACTTGGTAGGCAAAGACAAAAAACCAATTGATGCGTACCTAGACATTGAAGGAATTATTGAAATTGCCAAGAAAAGTCATGTCGACGCCATTCATCCTGGTTATGGATTTCTGTCTGAAAATATAGAATTTGCTCAGCGGTGTGAGGAAGAGGGAATTATCTTTATTGGGCCTAAATCCCAACATCTAGATATGTTTGGAGATAAAGTGAAGGCGCGCCATCAGGCAGTGCTTGCAAATATTCCGGTAATCCCGGGAAGTGACGGCCCAATTGACAATGTTGAAGAAGTCGAAGCATTCGGGAATAAATACGGTTACCCTATTATAATAAAAGCTTCACTTGGCGGTGGAGGACGCGGGATGCGAATTGTGAATAATCCTGAAGAAGTTCGTGAGTCCTATGATCGTGCAAAGTCAGAGGCAAAAGCTGCCTTTGGTAATGATGAAGTCTATGTAGAACGTTATATTAAGAATCCTAAACATATTGAAGTTCAAATTTTAGGTGATGAACATCAAAATATCGTCCATTTATATGAACGGGATTGTTCCGTGCAGCGCCGTCACCAAAAAGTTGTAGAGGTTGCACCTTCCGTTTCCGTTTCTGAAGATTTACGCAAACAGATCTGCGATGCCGCAGTGCATTTAATGAAAAATGTTAACTATGTGAATGCAGGAACAGTCGAGTTCTTGGTTGCAGATAATGAGTTTTATTTTATTGAAGTTAATCCACGTGTACAAGTTGAACATACGGTTACGGAAATGGTTACCGGCATCGATATCGTTCAATCACAGATCTTGATAGCAAGAGGACATGACCTGCACGATAATGTCATCGGAATCCCTGAGCAATCTCAGATTACTACGAATGGATATGCAATCCAATCAAGGATCACCACAGAAGATCCCTTAAATAATTTTATGCCTGATACAGGAACCATTATGGCGTACCGTTCCAGCGGTGGATTTGGTGTCCGTTTAGATGCAGGTAATGCTTTTCAAGGAGCAGTAATTACTCCTTATTATGATTCTTTATTAGTGAAATTATCTGTCCATGCAATGACGTTTGAAAAAGCTGCGACCAAAATGGTCCGAAATTTGAAGGAATTCCGAATCCGCGGAATTAAAACGAATATTGCTTTCCTTGAAAACGTAGTGAAACATGAGAAATTCTGTTCAGGTGAATATGATACATCCTTTATCGACTCTACACCTGAATTATTTACATTCCCAGTTCGTAAAGACCGCGGAACTAAGATGTTATCTTATATCGGCAATGTAACGGTTAATGGTTTCCCAGGAGTTGAACAGCAAAAGAAACCAGTTTTCGATTATCCTGCAGTTCCAGAAACAAAGACCATCATCACAAAAGACGGCAGTAAACAAATACTAGATCAACAAGGCGCTGACGGTCTTATAAATTGGATAAAAGCACAAAATGAGGTACTGATTACGGATACAACATTCCGTGATGCACATCAATCACTTCTTGCAACTCGTATTAGAACGTCCGATCTATTACAGATTGCTGAGCCTACATCAAAACTTCTTCCTAATTTATTCTCGATGGAAGTATGGGGCGGAGCAACCTTTGATGTAGCATATCGTTTCTTAAAAGAAGATCCTTGGGACAGGCTTCTTAGTCTTCGTGAAAAGGTACCCAATGTATTACTGCAAATGCTGCTTCGCGCTTCAAATGCAGTCGGTTATAAAAATTATCCTGATAATGTTATTCGTGAATTTGTTGAGAAATCAGCAAATGCCGGCATTGATGTCTTTAGAATCTTTGACAGTCTAAATTGGGTTAAAAGTATGGAAGTTGCGATTGATGCAGTACGTCAATCAGGAAAAATCGCTGAAGCAGCCATCTGCTATACAGGCGATATAAATGATCCGAGCCGTAGAAAATATAATATTGATTATTATAAGAACATGGCTAAAGAACTTGAAAATCAAGGAGCACATATCCTCGCTATCAAGGACATGGCAGGTCTATTGAAACCGGAAAGTGCGTATCGATTGATTTCCGAATTAAAAGAGACCATTTCTATTCCAATTCATCTTCATACACATGATACAGCGGGTAACGGTACATTTATGTATGCAAAAGCGATAGAAGCAGGAGTCGATATTGTGGATACGGCTTTGGGCTCTATGGCAGGATTAACTTCGCAGCCTAGTGCTCAAACATTATTTTATGCGCTTGAAGGCACAAAACGACAGCCGAAGATTGAGATTAAACCACTTGAACAACTTTCAACGTATTGGGAAGATGTTCGGAAATATTATAAAGACTTCGAGAGCGGAATGAACGCTCCTCATACAGAAGTTTATAAGCATGAAATGCCTGGCGGTCAATACAGCAATCTTCAACAGCAGGCAAAAGCCGTGGGACTTGGAGATCGTTGGGACGATGTGAAAGAAATGTACAGTCGTGTGAACGCTATGTTTGGTGATATTGTCAAAGTGACGCCTTCTTCTAAGGTTGTGGGTGATATGGCCTTATTTATGGTACAGAACGAGTTAGACGAAGTTTCTGTCCTGGAAAAAGGTAAAACAATTGATTTTCCTGATTCAGTTATAGAGTTGTTTGAAGGGTATTTAGGCCAGCCAGAAGGCGGGTTCCCAAAAGAACTTCAAAAAGTCATTCTTAAAGGTAAACAGCCTATTACAGTTCGCCCGGGAGAATTACTTGAGGATGTTGATTTCAAGACGCTAAGAGAAGAACTATTTAACGAAATCAGCCGGCCAGTCACGGATTTCGATCTTTTGGCTTATGCACTTTATCCGAAAGTATTTCTTGATTACGTAAGAACTCTTGAACAATTTGGTGATTTGTCAAGTCTTGATACGCCAACCTTCTTATATGGAATGAGACTTGGGGAAGAAATTGAAGTGGAGATAGAGGTAGGTAAAACATTAATAGTTAAGCTAATTTCAATTGGTCAGCCTCTAGCTGACGGGACAAGGGTTATTTACTTCGATTTGAATGGACAGTCACGTCAAGTAATCATTAAAGATGAAAGTGTAACCTCTTTGGTAACAACGAAACAAAAAGCAGATCCAAAGAACAAGTCACATATTGGTGCAACAATGCCGGGGACTGTTATTAAAGTAGTTGTTGAAAAAGGAGATCAGGTTAAGCAGGGAGACCATTTAATTATTAATGAAGCAATGAAAATGGAAACTACTGTACAAGCTCCTTTCTCTGGAACAATAAAAGCAATACACGTAAACAATGGAGAAGCAATCAGCACAGGGGATTTATTAATTGAATTAACTTAATGAAAAAAAGGAGAGTCCAGTGTTCTGGACTCTCCTTTTATCTTGGATGGATAAACCCTAATCCAGCGAGAGACAATAGGGGGAAGTTATCAAACCTAGAGTGAACAAAAAAACAGCTGACATAAACCGCAAGTGGTTAGACAGCTGTTTTCATTCTATTTTGCTGATAGGGTGTTCTGATTTGGAGAATCTGATTGATTGAGTCTAGCTGCATTTTGTTTACTTCTAGACGTCAACAGCAGAAGGTAACTCATAACTCCAAAGAAGCAAGCAATAAATAAAGCATGTGATAGGGCAATGAATAAGTTTTGTCTAGAAAATATGATGAATGCTCCTGCAAGTACTTGTAAGAAAACTAAAGCAAAGGCAGTAATCCAGCCCCAATATAAAACTTTTTGATGTTTATAATGCTTTATGGCAAGGTAAGCAGCGTAGGTAACCCATATGAAAATTAAGCCTGCAATGGTCCTATGTCCCATTTGAATCCATTGATTCAAATTATAGGGGAGAGCGAAGCTGCCGTTTACACAAGTCGGCCAGCCTGTACAAACAAGACTTGATTCCGTATGTCTAACGAGTGCTCCTGTGTATACAACGATGAAGCAATAAGAAATGATCCCCACAATATGAAACTTCATTCGTTTATCCACGATAAGCTCTTCTGCTTTAAATTTCGTATCAATTTCAAATATTAAAAGAGTTAACATAAAAACAGAGGCAAACGATATTAGTGAAATGCCAAAATGGAGGGCTAGTACAAAATCTGATTGTCCCCACAGTACTGCTGCTGCTCCAATTAAGCCTTGAGCTAATAAGAACAAAAATGAGATAGCCGAGAGGAATTTTGTTTCTCGAATATGTCCTATGCTTTTCCAGGACCAAAGGGAAAGTGCTACTACCATAATGCCGACTGCTCCAGAAATAACACGATGGGCGAGTTCAATGACTAATTCTTTTGTAATGACCTTTGGAATTAATTGTCCTTCGCACAACGGCCATGAACGTCCACAACCCATACCAGAATCGGTCTTTGTGACTAAGGCACCACCGAGAAGGATAAGCAGCATCCCGAATGTTGTAAAAACGGCCAACCATTTTAATCCACGATGCACGTTTTCCACCTTCTTTATTTTATCTTTAATTTAAATAATACTATTTCTTCTAACCCAAAGTATAAAAAAAATTCTTAAACATACCTATTCGATACTACACAATTTGCAGTTTATTTACAAGTTAGGAAATGTTTTTTTAATAAACTTTTATTCTTCTGCTTATCTTAAATAATATATACCGGAGAGCATCGGTTTGAATGGTTAATTATGTATGTACACAAATTGGTCAAGAATTATACAAAAAAAGTTCACAATTTCTTCAAAAAGTATGTTTTAATAGCAAAGGAAGCTATTTTCCTGGATTTGTTTATTTAATATAATTCAAAGTGACTATTATTATTATTGTGAAATCCTATATTTTGCTAAAAATAACTGATTTCCAGGTTATTTCATTCTGTCTCTAATTACAAATATAGAAAAGTATGAAATAATACTATATAGTAATTGTAGGCCTTTTTTGTATGCGGCCATTGATAAAGGAGGACATATGTATGTCAAACATGAGGGCTGTACCAGAAGCTGCCTTGAAGGACAGCAAGGCGCCCATTGAATCAACTACTATAGAAACAACTGCTTGGAAAGACTTCCTCGCTCTAATAAAAGTAGGGATTGTTAATTCTAATATGATTACGACCTTTACGGGGTTGTGGCTTGCGCTTCACTTTTCAGGAATGCATTTTCTAAATAATTTAGATACTATGCTTTTTGCACTGGCTGGTTCAGGGTTAATTATGGCTGGATCTTGTAGTTTCAATAATTATTATGACCGGGACATAGACCCTCTTATGGAAAGAACAAAAAACAGACCTACTGTAACTGGAAAAGTTAGTCCTGGAAAAGTGCTGCTTTTAAGTATTGTGCTTATTACGGTTGGCATAGGGTTTCTTGCCCTGACTAACTTGACCACTGCTGTTATTGGTTTATTTGGAGTAATAGCCTATATTGGTTTATATACAATGTTTGCTAAAAGAAGATTTGTATCTAACACGATTGTTGGAAGTATTTCCGGAGCTGTACCGCCTTTAATTGGCTGGGCAGCTATTGATCCACAGCTTGGAACTTTACCATGGATGCTCTTTTTATTCATGTTCTTATGGCAGCCGCCGCATTTTTATGCGTTGGCAATGAAGCGGGTCGAAGAGTACCGGGCAGCCGGCGTACCAATGCTGCCAGTGGTTAAGGGGTTTAAAAGAACGAAGCTTTCAATGAATTTATGGGTTGCAGCTTTAATTCCACTACCGTTTTTCATGGCGGAGCTAGGATACTTTTATGTTATTCTTGCAACTGCATTAAGTATAGGATGGCTTATACTTGGAATTTATGGGTATAAAATGAAAGATGACATTAAATGGGCTCGATTAATGTTTGTCTATTCATTAAACTATATGACCATTTTATTTGTAGTAATGGTAATTGTAACCTTGATTTAACTTCATCCTATAGAGATTTTATGGTAAACTTTTCATAGTATGGCCTGCTTTAAGCAGGCCGGATACATAGTTTTATTAATAAGGGGCGTATTTGATTCCTGTACTACTAGGAGTTCTTTCTTTAAAAGGAAATTAATATATAGAGGGAATTTTCACAAAGCAATAAACAATGTGGGAAATTTTTACGAAAGAGGGGTTACTTAAGCTATGAAAAAAAGGCTGCAAAACTGGCGTCTAATCTCATTATTTGCTATTATGACGCTCTTCTTGGCCGGCTGTGGCAACGCGCAATTGTCCGCACTGAATCCAGCAGGGGAAGTTGCAAAAACTCAATATGACTTAATGGTGTTAAGTACATTAATCATGGTACTAGTCATTATTGTGGTTGTTATTTTATTCGTTATTGTTTTATTCCGTTTCCGCCACAAGAAGGGAGACGATTCTATTCCTAAGCAAGTGGAAGGAAGTCATAAATTAGAGATAATTTGGACGACTATTCCAATTTTGCTATTAATCATTCTTGCTGTTCCAACAGTAATGTCAACGTTTGATTTAGCAGATACAAAGGCTATGGATGTGAAAGACAAGGATGGCAAGACAAAAGACGCTTTGGTTGTCAATGTTAGAGCTAACCTTTACTGGTGGGAGTTTGAATATCCTGATCTAGGAATTGTAACAAGTCAGGAACTTGTTGTACCAACTGATCAAAAGGTGTATTTTAATCTAAAGTCTTCTGATGTAAAACATTCGTTCTGGGTTCCTTCTGTAGGTGGGAAAATGGATACGAACGTAGATGGTACCAACCAATTTTATCTTGAATTCGATAATGAAAAATCAAATGAAGCTGAAAACCTATTCCATGGTAAATGTGCTGAGTTATGCGGACCATCACATGCTTTAATGGACTTTAAGGTCAAAACAAAAACAAAAGATGAGTTTACTGCATGGGTAAAAGATATGCAGGGAGTTAAAGAAGCAGTTCCTGCTAAAGGAGATGTAGCTAAACAGGGGGAAGAAATCTTTGCTGAAAGCTGTATCGGCTGTCATGCGGTTACACCTAACGATAGTCGTCCTGAAGCTGCTCGTTTAGCACCAAACTTATCTAACTTTGGTGATCGAGACAAAATTGCTGGTGTTTTGGATCATACTGATGAAGAATTAGGAAATTGGTTAGAAGATCCGGAAAAATATAAACCAGGTAATAAAATGACAGGGACTTATGGGGAACTTGATGAGGAACAAATTAGTGCTCTTACAGAGTACTTGATGAATCTCAAGGTGGAAAGCAAATAAGTCAACACGGATTAGAATAAGGGGGTAAAATCGTGAGTACGTACGCTAAGAAAAAAGGATTTGGCGCTACATTATGGGATTTTTTAACAACTGTTGACCATAAAAAAATCGCCATTCTTTACCTTATAACCGGCGGATTGTTCTTTGTTGTCGGCGGGCTGGAAGCAATGTTTATTCGAATTCAGCTAGCTGTTCCAAACAATGATTTTGTAAGTGCCGGATTATACAATGAAATTATAACAATGCATGGTACGACGATGATATTCCTGGCGGCAATGCCTTTGGTTTTTGCTCTCATGAATGCAGTTATGCCATTGCAAATCGGGGCACGTGATGTTGCGTTCCCATTCTTAAACTCACTAGGATTTTGGTTGTTTTTCTTTGGTGGTACATTCTTAAACCTTTCATGGTTTATGGGTGGGGCACCTGATGCAGGATGGACTTCCTACGCCTCGCTCGCATTACAATCTGAAGGGCATGGCATAGATTTCTATGTACTAGGACTGCAGATATCTGGTTTGGGTACGTTAATAGGCGGGATTAATTTCTTGGTGACGATCATTAATATGCGTACACCAGGAATGACATATATGCGGATGCCGTTGTTTACGTGGTCAACTTTCGTTGTTTCTGCACTTATTTTATTTGCATTTCCTCCATTGACTGTTGGTTTGACATTAATGATGTTTGACCGTATGTTCGGTGCAAACTTCTTTGTCACAGCAGCAGGGGGTAACACGATTATTTGGGAGCATTTATTCTGGATTTTCGGACATCCTGAAGTATACATTCTGATTCTGCCGGCATTCGGTGTGTTTTCAGAACTATTTGCTACTTTCTCAAGAAAAAGATTATTCGGTTATTCATCAATGGTGTTTGCCACAGTCCTTATTGGATTCCTTGGATTCATGGTTTGGGCTCATCATATGTTTACCGTTGGATTAGGACCAATTGCAAATGCAATTTTCGCAGTTGCCACTATGGCAATCGCCGTTCCTACTGGAATTAAAATCTTTAACTGGATTTTTACTATGTGGGGCGGGAAAGTACGTTTCACCACACCAATGCTTTATGCCGTTGCGTTTATTCCTTCCTTTACAATGGGTGGAGTAACCGGAATTATGAACGCAGCTGCACCAGCAGATTATCAGTATCATGACAGCTATTTTGTCGTTGCGCATTTCCATTATGTAATTGTTGGTGGAGTTGTCCTAGGTCTTCTAGCTGGTATTACCTTCTATTGGCCGAAAATGTTTGGAACTATGCTTAATGAAACGCTTGGGAAAATCACATTCTGGTTTTTCTTAATCGGTTTCCATTTAACATTCTTTATCCAGCATTTCCTTGGACTTTTAGGTATGCCTCGTCGTGTATTCACGTATCAGAAGGATCTCGGCTGGGAAACATCTAATATGATTAGTACGGTTGGAGCCTTCCTCATGGCTGTTGGGGTTCTTGTAATGGTCTATAATATCATCATTACATCCATCAAGAATGAGAAAGTTGGAAATGATCCTTGGGGCGACGGACGTACCCTTGAGTGGGCAATTTCTTCTCCACCGCCATTCTATAACTTTAAACAACTTCCACTTGTTCGCGGGTTAGATCCTTATTGGATTGAAAAGATGGAAGGCAAAACTGAAATGACTCCAGCTGAACCACTTGGTGATATTCATATGCCAAACGGATCGTTTTTACCAGTAACGATTTCATTCGGACTTTTCGTCGCTGCTTTTGGTGCGTTATTCCATATGGATGATAAAGCATGGTCTATTCCAGTTATTATTATTGGCTTATTAATTACCTTTGGATCGATGCTTATCCGTTCAGTTAAGGATGACCATGGTTTCCATATTCATAAAGAAGACCTTATGGATAATACAGATAAGGGAGGTAAGTCATAATGCACGCAGAAGAAAAATTCACCGATGCAACTTGGCCTGCTTCTCCTGAGAAAGCTACCCTTGAAGGTAAAAATAAATATCTAGGGTTTTGGCTGTTTCTTGGCGGCGAAACAGTGTTGTTTGCATCACTATTTGCCACATACTTGGCATTAAAAGATAAAGTGCCTGATGATAACATGGCGCTAGCTAAGGATCTTTTCGAGCTTCCTTTAACCTTTATTGCAACCATGTTGTTGTTGACTAGTTCATTAACAAGTGTTTATGCGATGTATCATATGAAAAACCGTGATTTCAAAAAAATGCAGTCTTGGCTGCTTGTTACGGTATTGCTTGGAGCAGCGTTCCTTGGACTTGAAGTATATGAGTTTAATCATTACGTGCATGAATTTGGTCACACGTTTACGAGCAGTGCCTTTGGATCTTCATTCTATACGCTCGTAGGTTTCCATGGCGGCCACGTTGCGTTCGGACTTATGTGGATCATATCGTTAATGGTTCGGAATGCTAAACGAGGTTTGAACTTGTATAATGCCCCTAAATTTTATCTTGCTAGTCTATATTGGCATTTTATTGATGTAGTGTGGGTATTTATCTTTACAGTAGTATACTTAATGGGAATGGTGGGATAACTGATGGCGAATGAACAATCAAATTCAGCTAATCCAAATTTTAATTTAAAGTATCGCCGTAAGCAAAGTGCTGAAGAAATGAAGCATCAAGTTGTTACGTTTGTATTGATGATCTTCTTTACATTGATTGCTTTTGCAGCAGTAGCTATTGAAGGGATTTCACCTTGGTTTATTAGACCAACACTTTTGCTTCTCGCTGCAGTTCAGGTTATTTTTCAGCTTTATTATTTCATGCATATGAAGCATAAAGGCCATGGAGCAATCACCTTGTTTATTTTTTCGGGCTTGTTAGTTGGGTTAATCACCGTACTGGCGTTCGTTACTATTGTTTGGCTGTAAGAGTGTAATAGCGTAAATACCGGTCTTTGGACAGTTTCTCTCTTTTACCCTATGGGTGTAAAGTGAAGTTACTGGCAAAGACCGGTTTTTCTTTCGTAAACATGTTTCCCCGTCATGACTGGAATAGCTGGGAGATCTTGTTTCTTTCTCTGTTTCTTTGAATGGGATTGAGTTATACTAATGGTAGTTTGAAAATAACAGAGGTGATTACATGTCCATAGAAATCTTTGGATTCCGTGCTCTATGGAGTCCGTACTATTTTATTGCTTTGGTAGTTCTTTCACTAGGTTTCTTTTTAATCACGACAAAATATAGAAATCACTTTACGGATAGTGAAAAGCTGAAACCGAAGCAAATAGGGTTTTTCCTGACTGCTATGATTTTGCTCTATCTAGTAAAAGGATCTCCGCTCGATTTATTAGGTCACATCATGTTCAGTGCCCATATGACGCAAATGGCAGTCCTGTATCTTATCATTACTCCATTGTTTATTCTTAGTTTCCCGAACTGGCTCTGGAGGGCAATGTTTAGTGTGCAATGGTTTGAGAAGCTGTTTACAATCTTTACGAAACCACTCTATGCATTGCTTATCTTTAATATTGTTTTTTCCCTTTACCATATTCCTTTAGTATTTGATATGGTTAAGACGAGCATGTGGCTGCATGGCGGCTATACGAGTTTGCTCTTTGTATTATCACTTTTTATGTGGTTTCCGCTTGTCAATCAGCTGCCAGAAAGGGAATCACTCACAGGTCTATACAAGGTTGGCTATATTTTTGGAAGTGGGATTTTAATGACACCCGCTTGTGCCTTAATCATTTTTGCTAATTATCCAATGTACGATACGTTTACTAATCCAAGTTCATGGGCGACGGCCATGGAACTATGTGTTCCTGCTTCGGCATTAGCTTCACTGAATCTTAGTGGTCCAGAAATGTTCTCCAACCTTCCTGCTCTTGAAGATCAGCAGCTTGGAGGCGTATTAATGAAAGTGATTCAGGAAATCGTTCTTGGCGTCGTGCTCGGGTACATATTCTTTGCATGGTTCCGTAAAGAAAACGGCGAAGATAAAATTGATCCGATTCCAGCTCATTTACAAACAAATGAGTAATAAAAAAACCTGCACGGTATATTTACCGGCAGGTTTTTTACGGATTTTATTGCATCGCATAATAGTGTTATAAAGAAATAATAAATGTGAGCAATTTGTTAAAGAAATAAGAATCTATTGTAATTCTTCTCAGCCTTTTATAAGATGAAGGTTGAGAATCTAAAACAGAGGGGACGTTCCACGCTATGTCTTTACCAATACTTCCAACAATCAGTACCACTTTTATTGTGTTAAGTGCGATTACTGTTGCAATCGGCTGGTACCAAATTAAACAAAGAAAAATTGAAACACATAAAAAAACAATGATTGTTGCGGCTGTATTTGCGACAATATTCTTTATTATTTATGCATCTAGAACGATATTTATTGGCAATACAGCCTTTGGTGGACCAGATAATGTAAAAATATATTATACAATTTTTCTTGTCTTTCACATTACCCTTGCTACAACGGGAGCCGTACTTGGGATCATTTCATTAGTGACAGGTTTTAAAGGAATCTTCCAAAGACATAGGAAACTTGGACCTATTACGAGTATTGTTTGGTTCTTTACAGGAATCACTGGACTTGCCGTGTACTTATTATTATATGTCTTCTATCATGGTGGAGAAACTACTTCCGTTATAAAAGCGATTTTTGGATTTTAATGAAAAGAAGGCACATGGAGATATTTCTCCATGTGCCTTCTTTTCATTAAAACTTACAACCCGTTAAATTGGACAATTTCTTCTTTGACTTTAGCTAGGATTTTTTCACATTGCTTCACAAGAGAAGCTGGGAAATCTTCACCCTCGCCATACTCTACGCCATGTGGATAATAATGCTTTCCTAAGATAGGAGTCATTAACTGAATGATTGCTTTATGTGCGCCTACATCGCCCTCGATAGCATACCCCTGCACACGAAGATAGAAGACACCGTCTTTTAGTTCGAACTTACGGTCATAGTTTACACGCTCATAATCCCATTGTTCTGCTCTTATTAAACCACTCTCATCCATAAGTTCATCTAATCTGTTTAAATCAGCTTTAAAATCTTCTAAATCGAAACTTTCAAATTTCACTTATATACCCTCCTAATGTCAACAATAAAGAATGGAAGTCTTGGCTGGATAATGGATAAAGTTGTCATACTCCATTTTTTCAAGAATCCCTCATTTTAATAATAGTACTAAACTATAGAACTTGCAATGAGTAGCGTACCAGTAATTCCATATTCATCCTACTTAGGAGTATTATATATGTATACTATATTTAAATTATTCCTAAAATTGTTACTTGTAAGGGTATAGCTTCTATAATATGAAGAGTAATAATGATATAATTACCTAAAATACGGATCAGGCTGGAGAAGGATGTGATCCTCTGAAAACCATGGCAAGGGTGACACTGTTAGTAGTGATTTTTTTCAGTATAAGCATCTATTTTAGTAATGGGCAGGATAAAGAAGAAGTAATTCTGTATGAACAAAAAGATGCCTATATAGATAATACTACTGACAGTTCAGGTAATAAGCAGTCAACATTCAAGAGTGACGGCATGACAAAACCAAAAAAGGGGCTTGCTGTGACAATTGGTAAGAACATAAAAGATGTTAAAAAAGAGTATGGTGAGCCTGGCAGAATTGATCCTTCTTCATATGGATATGATTGGTGGATTTATAATCAGGATCAGGAGAAATATTTTCAGTTAGCGGTAAAGAAGGAGAAGGTCGTCTCTGCTTATGGAATAGGTGAAAACATAAATGTGGCACCTTTTTATATTGGGCAGCCAATCGATGAAATATATTCAAGTCTTTCTATAGAAATGTCTATTGATGTAGATACAGAGAATGGCGCGTACAGCTTTGAACTGTCTGAGGAAGATATGAACATGAGGCCGTTAATAAAGATAGGTAAACTGTATGTTCAGCTCTATTTGGATAAGTTTACTGGAACAGTTTCGAGCATTCGATTCTTGAATGCAGAGACCCTCTTAAAGTTAAGGCCCTATGAATTACCCTATCGTGGTGAATTAGAAGAGGAAGAGATAGTAGAGGAAGAACAATGGAAGCTTATCGAACAAGGAAATCAGCTGCAAATATTTGATCTTACAAACGTCATTAGAAAACGTTTTGAGGTAAACGGAGTTCAGTGGAATGAACCTGTAGCACAAGCAGCATTTTTGCATAGCCAAGATATGGCTGATAATGACTTCTTTTCGAATACTTCTCCAACAAAAGGTGATTTAGAGCATAGATTAACAACTGAGCAAGTTGAGTATGTGAATGCTGGTGAGAATATTGCTGTTAATTATGTAGATAGTATAGCGGCGGTTGAGGGGTGGCTAAATAGTAAAGGCCATCGGGAGACGATGCTTAATCCTGAATTTACTGACTTAGGTGTAGGGGTTTACCATAAACTATACACACAAAACTTTATCAGCAAGTAATGGAAGGTTTCTAATGGGAGAGTCCCGCTTAGAGATCTTTTATTTTTTTACAAGCACAACTGGTAAGAAAGGTTGATAACAGTCTGTGTCCTCCTGTCTTTTTTTGCATAGAGGTCACACTTTTTTAAATTATGCATAGTCTAATAGTAGGCAAATGTCTTGGTGTGAGGTGAGAGAGAATGCCCAAAAAAAAACGCCCATCAGTCGAAAAATTCAAGGAGTTCGTCCGGGAGCACCCCGGTTTGCGTAATGAAGTTAAAGATAACAAATATACCTGGCAGGAGCTATTTGAGGAGTGGTACATCCTTGGCAGTGATAATGAGCGCTGGAATGATGTTCCAACAGAATCTAAACCTACTAAGAAGGAGTCGGATGAAAGCGGAGCCGACTTGGTGGGGACATTAATGAATACAGTCAAAAACATGGATATTAATCAGATCCAGCAATATATTTCCAGTGCGAGTCAAGCCCTAGGCGCCATCCAGGGAATCATAACATCGTTTCAGGGGGAAAAAACCAAAACAGAAGCTCCTGCACCATCCAAACCGAAATCATCAAATCCTTTTGCATTTAAAAAAGATTAAAGGGGAGGATTTCTATGCGTCAAGATATTTATGAGCTGATTGCAGAGGATGAAGACCTAAAAAAGTTTTTAAGGTTACAGCCCATCTGGTATCGAAGGTTGATGCGAAATCCTCAAGAATTTGAAAAGCTCCAAACCGAGGCTGTCTTTTTTTACAAAAAATCAATTCCGCATCGAGTTTCAAAGTTTGCCGATGGAGTCCAAATGGCTTCTATGATGATGCACATGTTTCAAGCGATGAGAACACCATCAGGTTAAAAAGTCTATGTAATTCGTAATAATTTGCTCCTTTTTGCAAACAGTATGGAAAAAGGGGGCGAAAAATTTTGAAGTATCCACTTTATAGTCTGTCAGCTTTAATGCTTGTATCAAGCTATTTATACGTCAATGAAAACGTGAGTAAATCAAGAGCCTTAATGCCAATCCCTTCTACTGAGGTTCTGTCAGCAATGACTCAGGTACGAGATGATTTTCAAGTTGGCTTTTCTACTAAGGGTACGTCTGTCTTCGTGGATTGCTATACTCGGGAGTATTCATTTACACCTAACAGTGAAAAACCACTGGCCTCAGTCCTTGTTTATGTAGATGGTGCAAAGGTGGATGAAATGAGGACGGCAGCATTTATTGTAAAGGATTTGCCTCAAGGAAAACACCGAATTAAAGTAAAGTTAATTGATGAGCAAAAGCAGACAACCTATACAAAGGAATTCTCTGTACATATCCAATCGTCACTCTAGCTTCTTGGGGCTAAAAATGGTAATATGATGGTGGAGGTGAGCAATCGTGCTTGCTACTATGGAAAGAGTAGACATTCTTCAGAGAGCTGATGAATTAGCTCAGTTCGTGTTACAGTCTGAAATTGGGGAACAATATCTCCAAACTTTATATAAAATGCGTGAAGATCGGTTAGCGCAGAAGAAAATCAAGCAGTTTGCCTCAATGAAGGAGCTGTTTGAGGAAGTGCAGCGTTTCGGTAAGTATCATCCAGATTACAAACGTGTAAATTTGGAAATTCGGCAACTAAAGCGGGATATGGACTTACATCCTACAATTGCTGAGTTTAAGATGGCTGAGACTGGGCTCCAAAGTCTCCTGGATGAAATCAGCATGCGAGTTGGTCATGCTGTGTCACCGACTATTAAAGTCCCTGCTGGCAGTCCATTTTTCGAATCTGCATCCTCTGGATGCAGTTCTGGAAGCTGTGGTACTGGTGGAGGCTGCGGGTGTTCAGCATAACGCATCACTAAGTATGGGCTGTCGGGATTTCTCGACAGCCTTTACTTTAGCTCCGAGTTCATGGCTGAGGGGTACAATCGTACAATCTGTATGTCTTTTAAGGGATTAATTCGAGATCTCTATTCAGAATGTTCTTACGATTTTGTGTGAATAGTGTTAACTGAATACATATACTGTTTGATGGCATCGTTATTTTAGTTGAAAGGGCAGTTTCAGCTGTGCTACACTTAATGAAAACCTTTATACAGGGGAGCAATCTAATTATGTTTGGATCAAGACAGGCGATTATCGTTTATTTACATACATTGAAGCAAGCAAAGATGTTAAGAAAGTTTGGAAACATTCATTTTGTATCAAAGAAACTTAAATATGTGGTTCTTTATACGAATATGGCGGACGTTGAGACACTGGTAACAAAACTTTCTGGATTCTCATTTGTTAAAAAGGTTGAGGTTTCTTACAAACCTTATTTGAAAATGGAGTTTGAAAATGCTAGACCAGATAAAGCAAAAGAGTATGATTATAAAATGGGTATTTAAAAAACGCCGGCTGAAGAGCCGACGTTTTTTTGTTCAGCCCCAGGGATTTTCATCTGCGGGCAAATAACGATTCATACGAAGAATACCAATTAAGTGCTGATAATACAGTGTTTTTTCAGCAAATACTGTAGAAGGTTTAACTTCCATTTCGATAATCGATTTATCTAATTCAACTGCTAAATCTTTAAAAAGCTGGAATCGTTGATTTGGGGTAGTATGAGGGTTGAGAATTCCTTCACGGCACACATATAATGGCTGGAATTTACCAGGATTCGTTGGTTTCATGACCACAACCAATGATACGACATCTTTATCTTTAATTTTTGTCTGTAAAGCTAATAAACGTAAAACACGCTCTTTTTGAGATCGAGCAATGGCGAGTAATTCATATAAATCTGATGTGCCTTCTCCTAATTCTATAAACCGTTGGATCAACTAAATCTCTCCCTTATTGTTCAAACTCATCCTTACTTTATCAAAAATAACTATAAAAGTGAAGATGAACCTTCTTTGTTCAATGTTTATCCCAAAATGCCAGATCTTTTAATCGTAAAAACAGGCAAAAAAAATCCCCGCGGGCTAGTAGCTGCGGGGTCCTTCGAGTCCTGCTTTAAGGATAGAAGGCAAAGGGAGAGGAGAAACCGGTGAAGACTTATGGGGAAACGTAAGCCTTCTCCGCGGTTGGCAACAACACCGAAAAAGTGATGCTGTTACTTTTATTATCACCAAGATTCGACTTCTTATTCATCCTTAAATGTTTTTTTAGATGGTCCGAAAACTTCTGGCCTCTTTAGCAGAATGCCTTTCCTATTGGCTAGCAAAAATGATTATGGTAGGATAAGTGAGTACTAAGAAATTTCTTAAAATTGGGTGAGAAAATGAGAGTTGTTTCAGGAACGTGTAAAGGGCGGGCCTTGAAGGCTGTACCAGGTACAGGAACAAGACCGACAACAGATAAAGTAAAAGAAACTATTTTCAATATAATCGGACCTTATTTCCATGGCGGGCTAGTATTAGATCTTTATGCAGGCAGCGGTGGACTTGGGATTGAGGCGCTTAGCAGAGGGATGGACAAAGCTATTTTTGTTGATCGTGATTTCAAAGCATTTCAAACAGTTAAGGAAAATATTGAGATATGCGGTTTTACCGAGTGCTCTGAACTGTATAAAATTGATTCAGAAAGAGCGCTTAAGGCGTTAATCAAAAGAGAACTTCGGTTCGGACTGATTTTGCTTGATCCACCTTATAAACAGCAGAAGATAGCTGAATTAATTGAAAAGATACATAACGAAGGTCTGCTCGATGATGAAGGGATTATCCTGTGCGAACACAGCAGAGACGTTAAACTACCTGACCGGATAGAAACCTTTAAGCGTGAAAGATATGAGGAATACGGGGCAATTGCTATTTCTATTTATAAATGGGGAAATGCTTAAAGAGAACAAGGGGGATTAGATATGCCGAAAATTGCGATTTGTCCAGGTTCCTTTGACCCGATAACTTTCGGGCATTTGGATATCATTCAACGAGGGGCACGAGTATTTGACGAAATTCATGTGGTTGTATTAAATAATTCAGCCAAGAATTCACTTTTCTCTGTGGAAGAGAGGCTGGAGTTAATAAAAAAAGTAACGGAACATTTACCGAATGTTAAAGTGGATTCGTTTCAAGGACTTACCGTGAACTATGCCAAAAAGGTTAATGCTTCAGCCATTATAAGAGGACTTCGTGCCGTCTCTGATTTTGAATATGAAATGCAAGGTACATCTATGAATAGGTTGTTAAACGAGAAGGTAGAAACTTTCTTTATTATGACGAAAAATCAGTATTCCTTTTTGAGTTCAAGCATTGTGAAAGAAGTAGCCAGGTACGGAGGGGATATTTCTGAGCTGGTGCCAGAAGTTGTTGAACTAGCACTAAATGAAAAGTACCAAGATCAACTCCTTTAAACGAGTAAAAAGCTGTTCTCGCCAGATTCAACAATCTGAAGAGGACAGCTTTTTTTTATTATATATATATCTTTATTCCTTTAAAAGTCTTTTGGCTAGAATAAAGGTATACAGTAATAATGAGATGATTGTAATTAACGGCCCAAGCTGGGTCATGATCTCGTAAAGTGTAAGAATCCCTCCTTCACTGTGTCCATAGACGGGAAGGGAATTTGAAGGGATCTTTAATGTAAATCCGTTATAAAGCGGTTCCCAAAGCACGAAGGCAAAAAAACCAGCTAAAATGCCATGCATAATCCGAGCAATGAAAAAAGGGAAAAACCGGATATCTGTATCAGCGATAATACTTGCAACCTGGGCTTGGACACTAAATCCACTAAATCCGAGAATGAAGCTGACCACGATGGCCTGCTGCATTAAAGAAGCTTCCTCAATTCCGCTGGTCATCTGTGATCCTAGTGTAATCTCAAAGATACCGGCAATAAAAGGCATGCTTAAGTTCAGGGGGAATTGTAAAATTTGAAGCATAATTTGTATGGCGTTCGCGAGAAACCCGGTAACATGCATATGAAAAAGTAATTTATTCACTACAGAAAAAAGTATGATGAAACCACCGATCATTAATAAGGTCTGAATAGATGAAACGACAGCATCACCAAGTAGTTTTCCGAGCGGCCGATTTTCTTTCAGTCGGGTGCGATGCATTTCAGCGAAAGCTTGTTTAATGGAAAGTGGCTTTTTTTTGACTAATGGCTTGGTTTCTTCTTCTCTCCCATAAAAACGCATAATAATTCCGACAAATATGTTACCAAGATAATGGGAAAGAGCAAGCAGGATGCCGAGGTTTGTATTATGAAAAAAACCAACCGAAACCGCTCCAAAGATAAATAATGGATTAGAAGAATTGGTAAAAGAAACAAGTCGTTCAGCTTCGATCCTGGTCAATTGTTTTTCCTGCCGCATACGAGCAGTGAATTTGGCTCCGGAAGGGAAACCTGAAGCCATCCCCATTGCCCAAACAAATCCACCGACTCCTGGTACTTTAAATAATGGACGCATTAAGGGCTCAAGTAAGACACCAATCAATGTGACTACACCGAATCCAATTAATGTTTCTGCAATGATGAAAAACGGGAGGAGAGAGGGGAAAACAATTTCCCACCACATATTTAAGCCTCTTATGGAAGCATCAAAGGATTCTTGTGGAAAGATGATGAGTGCGCCTGCCATAATTGTTGCCGCAGCCGCCAAAAATAATGATTTGAATTTTGCTGTCAGCAATTACCTTAGCCTCCTCGGAAAGTTACGAATCTTGGCACTTATCATAATGTATATAAAAGGAAATGCTATAACGAAAAATCCTTGTCCCTGCTTTACACAAT
>NZ_AJTN02000217.1 GCF_000305495.1 Peribacillus psychrosaccharolyticus ATCC 23296
ATATACCTGAGGAATATAAGGTTTTAGTACCATCGCTTGATGAATAAAACGAAATTTGACAGACTCCTCCGCTGTCTGTATTTACATTAATTAATTACTCTGCTAGTAAATGAGGTTTTGAACTCAGCACAGTTCAAAACCTACAGTCCAAACCGGATTATTTTTATCACAATGACCGATCTCCCACCGTCAATCTCATTGATTTCTTTTTCTTAGTATTCATTCTTGGTAAAATCACCTGCCATTCTATAAATACTAATATCCATAAAAATGGTAAGAAATATTCAAGATCTGTATAGAATAGAAGGTATAGAAAATAAATTACTAGATGTTCAAAAAAAGTAGTTTCATTTTCATAAAACAAAATAGGAGAAAATTAATGAAAAAAATACTTTTGCTTATCGCTATCGTGTTAATACTAGCTGGATGTTCATCTAAGCATACTCCTGATCCAAATGAAAAAATAGAAAGTCCTGAATTTAAATCTTATAATGGTGACCAATTAAGAATTGGACTTATTGGAGAACCCCCAACAATTAAAGAAAAAAATTTAATAAAATTTACTTCTTTAGAATTAAATCAATTAGATTCTTCCAAGTATGATGCAATTTTTATTATGAAAGAGTATTTAGAACAAGCTGCTGAAGATAAGTATGCCAACGTATATAGAAGTACTTCTATTCCATTTTTCTTTATCCAATCTAAAAAATCATTCATCCCATTTATCACAAAAGAAATATCGTATAGAGATGCTGATGAATTTAAAGATACAAACGTATGCCACAGGATTTTTAACAACAAAATAAAGAAGAATATCAATCTTGGGGGTATGGTCTTTATAACGATACAGTCAGTGAAATTAACATAAAAGATGTATATTCACGTATTTTCAGTACCATTGAGTCAATAAAAAATGGAAAAGAAAAATAGTTTCTAATATGGAATGCTTCATAGGGAACAGGAGTGATACTGATGTATCCTAACAAACAAGATAAAAATCAAAAGCTAAGATCCGTCCGAGCTTTATATAGAAAAAACATAAATAAAACAAGAACTGATGATGAAGAGACTAAAGTATGGAAAGTACTTATTAGTATTTGTGTTTTGGCCGTTTTTTTCATTTGTGTCATTGATGTAGTGTTTGATATCGGTGTACCACTTCCTCCATTGTTTGGGATATAAAAAGCACCAATGAATTAATTAAGAAAGCCTGAATCAGATTAATTTAGTCGATTCAAACCTAGAATGTTGAAAATTACCTCGAATAAAAGTCATGGATGATTTCGCTATCTTTTTGGTTAAAGAATTCATCCACTTCTTCTTGCGTTAGCACTTTTCGAACCGTAAAAGGGATTTGCTTCTTTTTAATCGTTCTATCTATTTTCTTCATCGAAGAAAGGTTTCCTTCCAAAACTCCTTCCCACATATCGATTTTCTTTCCATCTTTAAAATGGAGGATATACCTACCATTAAAATGACGTTTGTGGGGAATCTTCGTAGTCGTGGTAATGGAATAGTCGATAACAACTCCTTGCACATCCTCTTCCCAGGAATACTCCGTTTCCTTCAAACTCCAGAACGACTCAAACTGAATCTTTTCCTCACTTATCACGAGGGCATGCGTCACTCCTAAATAAAGAAAGGGTAAAGAAATAAGAAGCGGTATCCCTGCTAATGTCATAATAAATTGAGTTCCCTTCTTAAATGACTGAAAGGATTTTTCATGCATTGCTTGTTTAATAGTATAATAAATCCCCCAAGTTGTGATTCCATATAAAACTGCACTTATGAAAAATACCCAATAAGAACTAGCGGTCGTTCCGTAAAAAAGGACATCTGCCGTATAGTTTATCTGTCTATTTATCCAATAGAAAAGAAAGAACCATAATGAAGCAAACAGGATTAACAGTAAAGAAAAACGCCACCACTTCCCCTTCTCAGATGCATCCTTTGCTGCCACAATTACTCCCCCATTCGGTCGATTATGATTACTAAACTATATCATAATAATGGTAAAAACAACCATATTAGAATTACCTATTATATGAAAAATCATAAGGAGGATGGGGGAATAGCAATTATTGAACATCACTGGATTGGTGTCCAAAGTGGAATATAAGACCGGTATTAAACCGAACGCAAATATTGGAGGTTGAGGGCTTTAACTCCTAATTTAATTCTATCTAAAAAAAACCCAAGTTCAACCATTATCATATATGATACAATCAAAATATATCCAATTACCTTAATTCCCCTTATAAAAAAGGAGATTTCATTATGAAGGATTTTCTCTCTAGCTTTCTCCTTATTTCTAGTTGGCTCCTATTTGCTATAAGTACCTATCTATTATTTTGGGCAATACTAATACCGTTATGGGCCTTAATTCCTTTTGTTTAGTCTTAAGTCTAGGTATACTATTTTTTTATAGTTCAAAAAAACTAAATAATAATCAAAAAACTGAGTAATTTTTAACTCAAAGTATTAAATTAATATTCAACTAATGGGGACATTCTGAATAAGTTTTTAACATCATCATACATTACCCTTGTTAAAAAACAGGATAGTTGCATAAGGTGAACATGTCTTGTTGTCTTATTCTTTTAAAGAACCATTGTTTAAATGAGGATGAATTTGAGCTGCTTGAAGGAATAGTGCAATCTTATTTTCTAATTAATTTGTTTCTCTGTAGCGTTATGCAAAGGTCACTAATTGTCGGTCTTTTGAACGTATAAACCACACAAATCATACATTCAAATTCACGTAAAAAAACTCTTTAACAAAATAAGAAGTTTAAAGGGTAAAACTAAACTGTGGAGGAGAAATACAAGAAATTCAAGATTAATAATTAAGAGCTTGTTGGAAGGTCGGGAATTTATGAAGAAAAGATTAGTATTCGGAGGAATTATATTTCTGATAGCTTTGTTTCTAGAATCCACTAGCCTCTTAGATTACTTTATAAGTAATCGCATATTAAAAGCTGTAAGTATGGGGATCATAGCAGGCATAGTTTATTTTATTTTTAATAGACAAATGAAGAATAGTAAAAAAATAGTTAATATGAACAGCCCTGATTAATAATACCCGGCATGAGGACAGGTTACTAGATCAGGTATTATTATAACTCAAAGAAAGAAGACTGCTGTTTGGAAGCCTTTTAGTTGTTCTAGGTATACACTGGTCGTCGTTCAACGACCTAGTATGTTACGCAATATGTTTATTCCGCTTCATAGCTATCCACACAATTGAATAAACTATGACACTTGAAATCAGTATGATTAATAAGTTATTCAAAAAATTTGATTTCCCAAAGATGGTCGTAAGTAAACGATCAAAACTAGGAATTGCTAACCAGTTAAAAGCACCAGAGACAAAAAATATCCAAGCGAAAAAGCCTAATAAAAGAACTATAAAACTTTTCTTTTCCATTTTTTAACCTCCCTCTGCTTATACCTATTCGTTGAAAAAAGTAAATTTCCTTATTCCACAAACACTTCTTAACACCTACGGTAATTTTATTTAAAAAATGAATTTTCTCCTAAAAATATGATTAAACAGAGCAATATCAAACCTAAAAAATTTGAGATATTATCTTTTTTATTTGGTTTTCTAAACAAGTACATGGATAAGAATATCAAAAAAGACCATTAAGTATAACCAGATTTGTTGATCAGCTATTGAAAAGATCCCTATAGGCACACCTACAGCAAGCAATAAATAGATTGCTTCACTTTTCGATTGAATTTTACTAAAGATGAGCATAACCCCCTTGAATCCATATATTTTGTTAAGCCTATAAACATTATTGGAAGTCATACTTTCACAGAGTACTTTGAGATTCAAAGTCTAGCTATGAATGAGGATAAAAACGAATTTGAAGTAGTAAAACTTAATGAAGAATATTATGAAGCGAAAAGATGAGGCATACATTCAACATCTATTAAAAATCTTAAACGTAATGTTTAAGAAATAAGGATTTAATAATTAACTTGTCTAATCTTTGACTATACTTTAGTGTTTCCTGATGACTTAGGCCCTTCTCGATACCCGTTTTTACAAGTTTCAGTCTCAGTCTATTTATCTTAAAATCTAATGGTATATGTAATTTCATAAAATCATTGGATTTATAATTATTGTCTATTAAATGGCCAATTTCTTGATAAATATGCTGAATCGTAATCTTGTTACGCATATCCTGCTCCTTCCTAAGTCAATAAGGATTAATAGATATTGTACCATATATTTTTCCAATATTGTAAAAATAAATAAAGATTTTTAGACTTAACATCAACGTGAAAACGTTAAAGAAACCCTAAATAAAGAGTAGCATATTTTAATAGCCTACTCTAAAACTTCAAATCATATTAAATTCGTGTACTTAGACCTGCAGGTAGGATTAGCTCGTTTAGTGTCGATAGTTTATCCCAGTACAAGCTCAAACTTTTTATTCGTATAATCAATCACCATGCCGCCGTCCTTTGCAATATCACTGCCAAAAACACCATCTAGCTTAAAAAAAGCAGCAAGATCTGTCAACATCTCCCTCACCTTAAGTAAGTGGATGGATTGATTCTCATTCAAATAAATAACTAAGCTTTCTATTCTGTCTAGTTCGCGTTCGTTTACATCACCGATGCCTCCAGAAAGAATCATACTTTTCTCTTGTTTAAGATTCTCGATTTTCGAAAGAAGAGGTTGTCCATAATGAGTCTTATTTGCACCAGTGTCTAAACCGAAATACAAGGGAACTTGATTTTTTCCTTTCACGCTTATAATTGGATACCCACAGAAGAAAAGGTTGTTCTGCCCTTCTTCTTTTCGTTTCGGTTTCTGAATTACGATATGTTTTCTTCCATAGTCGATTTCCAGAAAAACATGTTGTATGATATCCCATCCAATGATTCCATCTATCTTCATTATTTCTTCCGTTTTAGGATTTTGAATCATCAATAAATCATCCGCTAATACCAACGTAGGTTGGTTTAGAATCGTCAGGTCCTGTATGACAATTGAATTAATGATGGCCAAATCGGTACTGAAATGTTGGTTTGATGAATTACCAACCTCCAATACTTCATCTTTCAAAATAGTAATGTCACACTCTTTCGCTAAAGCATTGGAGATAACTGTCATCCCTGCTCCAGTATCTAACCAAAAGCATATCTTATTCCCATTAATCATGACATCTATCGTTGGAGAACCCGAACTACTCAGCTTCATCGGAATACACACTGAATCGTTTAAGAAGGAAAATGTGGTTTGTTCAGACTGACTACACGCTTTCGCAATGAACCGATTGGTTTGATCAACGTTTGGATCATCTAGAAGACCGAGCGCCTCTAATTGTTTCCAATCGGATTTCGTAAAATATAGTTCAAATAAAATTTTTGCACAGCTGCTTTGTAAGGATAAATTATGAGACTCACCATACAAATTCTTTAACCCTTCAATAGCTAAATATTCCTTACCTTCTGTAATTAGCTTTAAAGCAGAAACAAACGCTTTTTGCTCCTCCTTCATTTCTAACAGTGAAAAATTAAACTTTACCAATTGTTCTATACCTTTCACATGATCCCCTCCAACAAATACAATCCGATTACATAGTTACTATTTTCTATATTCTTCTATCAATCCCTTCTTAAATAACTACTCAACAGTTAATTCAAGTAACCGAACCTGCAATTTTAATAATCGCAGCAATCTTTTCTGGATCAATCGAATGAGAAAAACTAGCATTAAAACGCGCACCTGAACCAATATGGATTTCATTTACGCTGACTTTGGCTAAAAATTGTGCTGCATTATCTACTGTAAGGCCGGAACCAGCCATTATTTTTAGATGGGAACCTTCGCTTTCTTTTACCAATTGCTGCAATCTTGTAGTCGCCGTAATGGCCTTTTCGTCCCCTCCAGATGTTAGTACCCTTGAGACTTCTGGATATGTTTGAAGAATTCTTAGCGCCTTAATCTGATCTTTCACTTCATCAAACGCACGATGAAAGGTAATATCTAATCCTTCTGCTGCCTCGATTAATTGGCCTAACGCTGTTTCATCAATTTCATTTTGTTCAGTAAGGATGCCAAATACCACTCCAGTTGCCCCTAACTCCCTACAAACTTTGATATCATTTATCATGATTTCCAGCTCTTCAGATGTATAACAAAAACTCCGGCTATGCGGCCGAATCATCACATTGACGGGAATACGCAGGGAACACACAGCTTTAATCAATCCGTAGCTCGGAGTTATGCCTCCCTCTAACGCACCTGAAATCAGTTCAATTCGACTAGCCCCCGCTTCTTCTGCGATTCTTGCATCATTCACTGAATCTGCAATTACTTCAATAATCATGTATGTAGTACCGCCTCTCATTTTTGAAAACATTTCTTCTCATATTGTATCTTAGTGTCTAATTAGTTTCATCACACAACATACTTACCATTAAAAATGAATAGACTTAATATGGAAAATTATTCATGGTATAGTATCTACTATAAGGATATATTTGAACACAAAGGATGAACGAAATGATTCATAAAATGGGGTTATACAGTGAACATTTTCAATCTATCAAAGAAGGAAAAAAGAAAGTTGAAGTTCGTCTGAATGATGAAAAAAGAAGGAAAATTAAAGTTGGCGATACCATTGAATTTATTAAGGTTCCTGAACAGGATGGCACGCTCCTAGTTCAAGTTGCCGGACTTAAGAAATACGATACGTTTAAAGCGATGTATGAAGACATTCCTTTTAAAGATTTTGATTGTGAAGGATGGACAATGGAAGAAATGCTCTATGGAACATATGAAATATACAGTTCTGAACAAGAAAAACACTGGGGAGCTTTAGCCTTAACGATCCACTATTCTTAAACGAAGAATTTCTTCTTATCATTCTAGGAAAAAAGGTGATATCAAATGAAGCAATTCCCTATTAATCCATCAACCTTACGAATCAATATCCATCGACTTCAATCAAACATTGAAGAGCTAGGAAGCATCGGGCGAAACGAAACAAACGGGCTGGACCGAATTACATTTAACGAATTTGATTTAGAAGCTCGAGAGTGGTTTAAGCATCAATTAACATCCTTACAGCTTCCCTTTAAGGTTGACGCTGCGGCAAATATTTGGACGACCCTTGGAACAAATTCATTATTAGCCCCAATCACGATGGGTTCTCATCTCGATACGGTTCCAAACGGCGGAAAATATGATGGGGCGCTCGGCGTTCTTATCGGGTTAGAAATTTTGACAACACTAATTGAATCGAACATAGAAACTACCCACCCTATCAGCTTGGTGTCCTTCTCTGCTGAAGAGCCCAATCCCTTTAATCTCTCTACGTTTGGCAGCCGAGTCGTAACCGGAAGACTCAAAAAACAAGATATTGAATATGTACAAACCTCTTCTGGTATTCCATTGCAGACAGCACTAGCTTCAGTGGGAGGGTCTATTGAACGGATTGAAACGGCACAAGTTTCCCCTCAGGCTATCGCCGCTTTTCTTGAAGTGCATATCGAGCAAGGTAAACGACTAATAAACAAGGGCATTCCAATTGGGATTGTCACGGCAATAACCGGAATATACCGGGAAGAAATCACCTTCATCGGAGATGCCAATCATGCTGGAACGACGCTTATGACAGAAAGAAATGATGCACTAGTGGCAGCATCAAAATTCGTCGTCGCTTTTGAAGAAATCCTTCGCCTCGATCGAGCAGATGAAGTGGTTGGTACAATTGGGCAATTCGTGATTTCACCTGGGGCATCAAACATCATTCCAAGTGAGGTGAAATTACTCATGGAAGTACGTGGTGATACGAAAGAAAGAATTCGTAAGACGGTTGCTCAACTAGATCAGACCCTTCGTGAATTATTTGAACATCAGCCAATCAAAATCCATCGAAAAATTATTTTAGATCAAGCACCTGCACAAATGGATCAAGACGTGATTAACACTTTCGTCTATTCCGTTCCCCCAGATGAAACGTATCTGCTCTTAGGCAGCATGGCAGGACATGACACTGCTCACCTCTCCTCAATCACAAAAGCTGGGATGCTTTTTGTACCAAGTATTGACGGCAAAAGTCATTGTCCTGAAGAAAACAGCACGATTGAAGACATTGAAAAAGTTGCGAACGTCTTACTTCAAGCTATTTTAAAACTTGATCACGACCTATAAAAAAAGGGGGAGCTCCTATGCATTCCTTATATATCGCTGACTATATTTATCATAACGATGCATTCCAAAAAGAATTGGGCTTGCTTGTGACAGATGGTTTGATTACAAAAGTGGCTCCTAAAGAAGAACTTGTCTCTCTCTATCCCCAAGCTTCTATTGAAGATTGGGCTGGAAAAGCGATTGTACCAGGCACTGTAAATGCACATAACCATTCCTTTCAAAGTCTTTTACGCGGGATTGCCGTAGACAAACCTTTCTTAGAATGGCGTGATCAAGCTCTATACAAATACACCCCTTTATTAGATGAGGAAGCGATATACACGGGTGCGCTCTTTGCCTTTGGGGAAATGGTGAAATACGGAGTAACTACGGTTAGTGATTTCTTCTACGTACATAACGGCGGCACAGCGAACGATGAAGCCGTTATTCGTGCGGCAAAAGATGTGGGGATCCGTTTTGTCATGGCACGTACGATGTATGACTGGGCTGGTGCTCCTCAAAGTTACGTAGAAAGAATTGATGATGCCGTAGCCCGTACGAGACAGCTTGCCATCAAGTACCAAGGAGATTCTATGGTCGATATTCATCCTGCCCCGCATAGTCCTCACGCAGCCTCACCAGAAATGATTCAAGCTGGTCATAAATTAGCAAATGAACTCGGGACTCCCTTCCATATTCATGTTGCTGAAGAAATGTTTGAAGTAAATGAAATACTAGCAACCTATAAAAAGCGACCTGTTCATTATCTTGATTCACTAGGTGTCCTGGATAATAGCATGATTGCTATTCACTTAGTATGGATTGACGAATCAGAGGTTACCTTGCTTGGTCAACGTGGTTCGGGTCTCGCCTACTGTCCATCTAGTAATATGTTTTTATCGGACGGTGTTACCCCCATCCCCGCATTAGCTGGTGCAGGAGTTCCTATTGCCCTTGGCTCTGACGGTGCATGCAGTAATAACCGAATTAGTATTTTTGAAGAAATGCGGATGTGCTCATTACTTCAAAAAGTAACCTCACTTGACGGTACATGCATCAATGCCAAACAAGTCTTCGACATGGGGACCAAAACAGGCGCTCATTTACTTCGTCTGAATACAGGTGAACTAAAAGAAGGATTAGCTGCGGATTTTGTCTCATTAAATCTAGATGATTTATCCCTTTCTCCAACCAATGAACTGTTTGCGAATCTCATCTATTCGATGCAGCCAAGCGCCATTTCTGAAGTCGTGGTAGACGGCAAGCTCATCTTGAAGAATTCACAACTGGTGAACATACCCGAAAAGAAAATAGTCACAGAGGTAAATAATTTATTTTCTAAATGGAAAAAGAATGATTTTTAACACACTATAAAAAGCCTGCCCATCATTTATACAGGCTGATGGGCAGGCTTCACTTTTACATGAGCTTTGTTAGGGGCGTAACATACACCTCAGTTTTTACATTTTTCGTAGGTTTAATCTCATCAAATCCCCTAAACTTAGCATTTTTAATGATGACCGAACTATTCGGATTTGAATTGCTTTCATCAGCAATGAAATTGAATTTAGAAATATCAGCAATTCTAAGGGTAGTATCCTCGATCTTCACTTTCTTTAATTGTGGATAATCCCCAGTTACTCCTGCTGCGTAGGCCATAATTCTCGTATTTGATGTTACTACTTGATTAGTAAACTCTCCATCAATAAATTCAACCTCGTAAGACCGCGGTGCTACAATACCGTTAGACGATATATTATCTCCAATCGTCACTAATACCCCTTTTTTATAGTCTTTCGTAAAAATAACTTTAGAATCCTCGAAGATTACTTTTTGTACAATGCCTTCTATCGACTTATCATTTACGTATACTCCCCCTACATCGATTTGAGTATCTTGCAATAAGCATTTCTCAAACGTTAAACTGCTGTTAAGGGTTTTATCGCTAACTGGTACCCTTATAGTACAATTGTAAAATTCACACTCTTTAAATTCAGTGTCGTTATTAATATTCACACTATTAAACGCGATGTTTCTGAAGATATTGTTTTTCATTATTGAATCAGAATCTTTCTTCTTACTAGCAAAGAAACGATAGTAATTATTTCCTCCGAAATTTTCAAAGATGTTGCCTTCACAAACTTTACAATTTATCGATGACTGGATGTATTCATTCCACGTTTCACCCGATAAAGCTTTAACTGAATTCCCTTTAAATTCAATATTCCCTACCACTGTTATAGAATCTACATTAAACGTATTATTTGATACTTTCACAAACGTATTGGCATGACCTACTGCATTAAATCCACAAACTTTCGTATTCACAATATTATCGGTAAAGTGAATGGTTCTCCGCTGATATTCCATAGAAGGCATTAATCCAAATCCATTACAATCATCAAAGGTATTTCCTTTTATAACTGTGCTTGAATTGTTATAGATTATTGGTCCATTTAAACCTTGAAATAAGCAATTCTCAATTCTAACATTGTACACACCAGCCAAAACACTGTGAAATCCAGAGAAGAAATGACAATCAATGATGTTAAGAAAATTACAATAACTATCTTCGAAGTTTATTTGATATCTAGTCGTGTCAGGGAAAACAGGGACGCCTATACTAGAGTCCATCCCGTTGTGATAAATTTTACTTTTTTCAATTGTAGTGAAGTCTGCCCCACCACTTATACCTCCTCTGTGATTATCATGTATCTCACAATTTTTAATGGTAACGAACTGCGTTTGAGGCATGGTAATTGAATAATTTATCGTAAGATCCGCCAATCCTGGAGTTTCATTTAGCAATTGAACAGCCATCGTAAAAGCATTGTAAGGCACCATTGTATTTTGTAAATAGATTGCTTTTTTTCGGCCGACAATCTTTCCTGCCTCATCAAAAAACAAGTATTCAAACCACGTGTTTTTGATGTTTGGAATACGGGTATACCCACCGCCTGTACGCATTTGTATTTCTTTATGCACCCCTCTAATCAGTTTAAATTTTGCTGAAACATAAGCACCATCTCTTGCTATTGTTGTTCCTGTATCATCCACATATCCTGGCAGCATCTTTGGAGATTGAATGATGTTAGATGACAGAGTGCTCAGTGGGTAGGAACCCATTGTTATTCCATCACCCATGAACATGGATACATCTAAGTTTTCAAATGAACAGAATTTAGAACCCCTATCTAAGTAAATTCCATATGTCTGTTCCGTTCCATATTCTGAATTAAAGCCTCTACCGCCGTCTGAGAAGCTTCTGTTTGGTATATCTCCGATTATTTTTCCATTAATGACATGGGAATGGATGCAGTTTGTTAATTCAATTAATTTTCCCGCTAGTTTCCATGCCGGTGTTGTTGCTGGTGATTTATCGTAAGGATTTTTATTGATTGAATCAAACATAACCTCAAATTGAGAACCATTCAAATCAAGCGTCTGATAGTCAAAAAGCTTAATAGGCGTATTCTGCATTGCATAGGCTTCAGCCCCACCATTTATGTTTGTATAGCAAAATGAATAGATACCCGTCGGAACAACAATTTTTCCCCGTCCGTTATCTTTTGCATATTTTAATGCGTTATTAAATCCTAATAAGTTGTTATAAGCGATTGCCCATTGCCCGGTAGTGTACGGCGGTTTGCCCATCGAACCTTGTGTTATCCCCCACTTACTTAACTCGATGAAATAGTCTGATCCAGAAGTTCCCCCGTTACTCGAACCAGCAGGACCAGCGGGACCTTGGTCTCCCTTGTCACCTTTTAAACCTTGTGGACCCATGTCCCCTTTCGGACCAGTGCCTCCCGTTGCTCCAGTTGTACCAACAGAACCTGGATCTCCTTTGTCTCCCTTTAGCCCCTGAGGACCGACAGCCCCTGTAACTCCTTTTGTACCAGCAGGGCCTGGATCTCCCTTGTCTCCATTTATACCTTGTGGACCCGCGTCCCCTTTCGGACCGGCAGCTCCCGTTGCTCCAGTTACCCCAGTTGCTCCTTTTGTACCAACAGGACCTAGATCTCCCTTGTCCCCTTTTATGCCTTGAGGACCCGCGTCCCCTTTTGGACCGGCAGCTCCTATTGCTCCGGCTATTCCAGTTACTCCTTTGGCCCCAGCAGGACCTGCTTCACCTTTCGGGCCGGCAGCTCCTATTGCCCCGACTGAACCTGTTGCTCCTTTTTCACCAGGAGCTCCTGAATCTCCCTTGTCCCCTTTTACACCTTGTGGACCTGGATCTCCTTTGTCACCCTTATCTCCTTTGATCCCGGAATCTGTTGACAATTTCTTTATAGCCGCCTCTAACGCTTCTATAGCCTCACGGGCTTGGACATCTTTCATATCAAACAACACTTCTGCATTATCATCATCGACATTAATCGAAATTTTGACCATTCTTTTATCCCCCTATACTTGGTGATATTCTGGGTGCTTGGCCCATTTATGCGTTCTCAGAGGGTTACTAAGTGAGCAGCAGGACTCTGTTCTTATTGAGTCCACAGACACATAAAAGGATTCTACTTATTAGTATATGAACATGTATTACATGTGTTCTGGTTACTCTTACAATTCCACTCCATAAAAAAAACAGCACCATTCAGCGCTGTTTAAAAGGAATAAAGAAAACCCCCGTCACTTATTAAGACGGAGGTATATATCAGAATTATTTAAAGGTCAACTCAGCGATTTCTGTACCTGTTGTTACTTCCGTTACCGCTGATGGAATTACTTCGGCAATTTTTTCATCAAAGTTAGGGAATACGAGGACGGTGATGACTTCTTTGCCTTTTTCTTTGATATAGGAGAGATCGAATGTACCAATCGGGTCGTTTGCTTTTAGCACATCACCCGCTTTTACATTGATGGAAAAGCCTTCTCCTTTTAATTCAACCGTATCAAGACCTAGATGTAATAGCGCTTCAAGTCCGTTTTCTGCTTCTATTCCAATCGCATGCTGCGTTGGGAATACCTGTGTTACCTTGCCGTTAATTGGGGAAACAATTTCTCCATTTACTGGATTGAAAGCAAATCCATCACCCATCATTTTCTGTGAAAAAACTGGATCTGGTACATTTCCTAATGGAATGACCTCCCCATTCAATGGACTATAAACCGTTATTTTCTTTTCTTTTTTTGATTTTTTGAAAAACATGCTGTTGTCCTCCTCTATTCTCTATTTCCTTCTTGCAAAATCGACAAATCGGAATTTGTCCGGACGATGGCGTGATTCTGTGTATTGAAACATGCTGGCATCGTCTAGGTAAACATAGTTTTTAACCACGACGATATTGTGGAATCCCTCAAGATCCAAACAACGCCGATCTTCTTCCGTCGGAATTTCAATGGTAATTTCTTTTTTGGCGAACGAAATGGCTAGTCCAAGTTCTCCTTCGAGGTACTCGTAGATGGAGTTTTCACAGATTTCATTCGTCAGCTCTGGGACATATGTTGCTGACAGGATGTCCTTATCAAGGATAATCCGCTCTCCATCAATTTCACGTACTCTACTCACGGTCCAGACTAAATCATCTTTTTCTAATTTCATTTTTTCTTTACTATCACGGGAGGGTTCTCCCTTTTCTAATTCTACCACCCAGGTACGGATACGTTTACCCATTTTAGATGAAAGTTCTTTGAAGCTGACAAGTCCAGAGATGGGGAAATCAAGCTTGGTGACATCAAGGACAATGGAGCCCTTCCCCTGCACCTTATGAATGTACCCCTCTTCCGCAAGAATTTTCAGTGCTTTTCGAACCGTTTCTCGTGAAGCTGCATACATGTCTGCTAATTCATTTTCTGAAGGAAGTAGTGACCCAGCTGTTAATTGCCCGTCATTGATCTGTCCTGCAATATCTTCAGAAATTTGTGTAAATTTATTTTTCACCAGTTATCACCAATCTCATCATATCATTTTTTGAAATGATAGACATAGGATTGATATGGTCCAATGTCGATTTTTTTTGTTAGTTGAGGCGTATCTTCTACATTTGAAAGCAATAGTTCATGTTGATAATCGTTGAGCAGCTCTTCTTGAAGTGTCAGCTCCGCCGCTTCCTCATAAAAATTATTAATCACAAGCAGGACTTCATCTTCTAAGACTCGTTCATAAACAAATAGTTGGGGGTGATTCCCTTCTAACAAACGATACACACCGTCAGTTATAATCGCGTATTCTTTGCGCATCGCTATCAATTTTTGATAATGATAAAAGATCGACGTTTCATCATTCAACGCTGATTCTGCATTTATTTCTGTATTAGCTGCAAGTGGAATCCATGGGGTTCCCGACGTAAAACCGGCTTGAGCGTCTTGATTCCACTGCACCGGTGTTCGTGAATTATCCCGCGATTTTTCTTGAAGGATTCTCATTATGTCTTTCTCTGACTTCCCTGCCTCTTTCATCAGGTGATATTGGTTAATTGTTTCTACGTCACGATACTGATCAATACTCGTAAACCTAGGATTGGTCATCCCGAATTCTTCCCCTTGATAGATATAGGGTGTTCCCTGCATTAAATGAATGGTTGTGGCGAGCATTTTTGCTGATTGTTTATGATAGATGCCGTCATTGCCATAACGGGAGACAATCCGAGGTTGATCATGGTTGCACCAGAAAAGCGCATTCCATCCTCCGCCCCGTTGCATCTCTGTCTGCCATGTGGAGAGAATCTTTTTTAAAGCTAAAAAGTCAAAGTCCCCCAATGCCCACTTTTCTCCATTCGGATAATCGACCTTTAGGTGGTGAAAGTTAAATGTCATGCTCAATTCGTTTCTTTCTGGTTGGGTGTACTGAATACAGTTTTCGATCGTTGTAGAAGACATTTCCCCGACCGTCATTCCATCATAATGAGACAAAACTTCTTGATTCATTTCTTGCAGGTACTCATGAACACGAGGGCCGTCTGTATAAAATTTACGACCGTCTCCCGGCAGTAAAGATCCATCATCGTCGATAAATCGTTGGTCTTTTGAAATTAAATTCACTACATCTAATCTGAAGCCATCAATGCCTATCTCAAACCAAAAATGCATCATCTGGTAAATATCTTGACGCAGTTTGGGATTTTCCCAATTCAAATCAGCTTGTGTTTCGTCAAATAAATGCAGATAATACTGCCCAGTTCGTTCATCGAATTTCCATGCTGATCCGCCAAATTTAGAGAGCCAATTCGTCGGTGCATCTTTCCAAATATAGTAATCGCGATAAGGGTTGTCATTTGAAGATGCTGCTTCTTTAAACCAATTGTGTTCTGTAGAGGTGTGGTTAACTACTAGATCCATAATGACTTTGATCTCTTTTTGATGCGCTTCTTCCAGGAGCTGCTGAAAGTCTTCCATACTCCCGTATTCTTCATAAATAGAATAATAGTCACTAATGTCGTAGCCATTATCCCGCTGTGGTGATTGATAGATGGGTGTCAACCAAATTACGTCCACACCGAGTTTTTTGAGGTAATCGAGTTTTTCAATAATTCCTTGTAAATCACCCATACCGTTTCCAGTACTATCGTTAAAACTCTTTGGATAAATTTGATAAACAACGGATTTTTTCCACCAAGGCTGCTGCATGATTGATACCTGCCTCTCTAAGAAGTAGAGAGAAAGGGTTGCCCCTCTCTCTCGGTTAAGCGGCTTCTGTTTTTGATTTTTTGAATGACATTTTGCCGATTTTTGTTTTGGCAAAGACGATGGTTAGAATGAATGGAATCACAATGGCTACCACCATTGCTAGTGCAAACACGACTAAGTAGCTGGACTGAATCGAAAGAATACCCGGTATCCCGCCGACCCCAATGGAATTTGCCATGACGCCGCTTCCTACGGAAATGACGGCTGCGACTAATGAGCCAATCATGGCTGCTAAGAACGGATAGCCATATTTTAAGTTAATCCCAAACATAGCGGGTTCGGTTACCCCTAGGTAGCAGGAAATCGCTGCCGGAATCGAAACCTGTTTTTCTTCTTCATCTTTGCGGTTAATATAAATCATCGCCATTACAGCAGAACCTTGAGCAATATTGGATAAAGCAATCATTGGCCAAAGGTTGGTGCCGCCGAGCTCACTCATTAGCTGCAAATCGATTGCATTGGTCATATGATGCAAGCCGGTGATGACAAGCGGCGCATAGACAAATCCGAAGATGGCTGCAAACAGCCAGCCAAATGCTGACGTTAATCCTGAATACACGATGTCAGACACCCACGATCCTGCCATCCAACCAATAGGCCCTAGAACCACATGGGCAAGTAAAACGGTTGGAACTAAGGAAAGAAAGGGAACAACGATCATTGAAACGGAATTAGGAACGACTTTACGTAATTTGAGTTCAAGGAAGGAGAAGACAAGACCAGCAAGAATCGCAGGAATGACCTGAGCTTGGTAGCCGATCATATCCACTGTGGCAAACCCGAAATCCCAGAAAGGAATTTCTTCAGTACCTGCGACAGCATAAGCATTTAATAACTGCGGAGATACAAGGGTAATCCCCAGAATAATCCCCAGAATTTGTGAAGCCCCCATCTTTCTCGCAACCGCCCATGTAATACCGACCGGGAGGAAGTGGAAGATGGCTTCGCCAATTAACCAAAGAAACGCATGGACTCCAGACCAGAACTGTGAGACATCAACGAGTGTCTTGGTTCCATCTTCTAACAACTTAATGTCACCAATAACATTTCTAAATCCGAGAATTAATCCCCCAACGACAAGTGCAGGAATAAGTGGTGTAAAGATATCCGCTAAATGGGCAATAATTTTTTGTAATAAATTCATATTTTGCTTGGCAGCAATTTTAGCATCCTCTTTGGATGTATCGCTTACACCTGCCATTTTAATAAACTCATTGTAAAAGGACGATACCTCATTGCCAATGATGACCTGGAACTGTCCCCCTTGGGTAAACGTTCCTTTAACTAGCTTGATTCTTTCAATTTGTTCAACATCTGCTTTCGCTGGATCCTTTAAAACAAACCGCATTCTCGTCGCACAATGAGTCACCACTGAAATATTTTCACTTCCACCGATTGCCTCCAAGAGTTCTTTTGCTGGTTCTTGGTACTTACTCATTCCTTTCCCCCCTTAACGTTAATATTAGTTTGAACATTGTTGTACAACTTGTATATACAAATATTTGATCGCGCTTTCATTTTATCTTGTATATACAAATTAGTCAACGGTAATTTTCAGAAAACTTTTATTACATACAAATAAGCAGGAGCCGATGGCCCCTGCTTATTTGTGTTTATCTATTTTTCCTCTTCCCACCTTTTGAAAGCTGCTTCCACTTTTTCTGTTCTGCAAGTTTTTCCTGTATGTTCGTTTTTCGCTCAATATAGGCAAGTTCTTTTTGCAATTTGAAATAGCTCTTCAGCCGGGCTTCCTCTAAAGAACCATCTTCCACAGCTTGGTTTACCGCACAACGTGGTTCTTTCACATGTGTACAATCACGGTAATAACACTGTTCCGCCAAGAGGGCGATATCTTGAAATCCTGATGACACGCTTTCTGACTGATCCCATAGCTGTAATTCACGCATTCCCGGCGTATCAATTAAACACCCTCCAGATGGAAGCACCACTAATTCACGATGAGTGGTTGTGTGTCGTCCTTTTGCATCATCTTCACGTATATCGGATACTTTCATCCTCTCACTTTCACAGATGGCATTAATCAGCGTTGACTTTCCTGCTCCTGATGAGCCAAGAAGTGCACCAGTTACCCCTTCCGAAAGCAAGGCTTTCACATCCTCAATTCCTTCACCTGTATATGCACTCACGATATGAACGTCTACACCCAATACACTGTTCTCGAGCTGACCTACATAACCCAGAACGTCACTGCATAAATCTGCTTTGGTTAAAATGACGACAGGCGTGGCCCCAGAGTCCCAGGCTGCCACAAGATACCGTTCCATCCGGCGGACGTTAAAATCGGCATTTAAGCTCATGACCAGAAAGAGTAGATCCACGTTTGAAGCCACAATCTGCTCGGCAATTTGTTCGCCTGCAACTTTTCGTGAAAACTTTGAAAAACGAGGAAATAATTCATGAATAATGGCTCGTTCTTCTCCAGGCATTTTTTCGACCAGGACCCAATCTCCTACCGCAGGATAATCCTCACGCGTTTGGGAGTCATAGGCATATTTACCAGCGACCGTCGCCAGCCATTCACCATCTTCAGAAATCACACGGTAAGAATGTTTATGTTCAAGGGTGACCCGCGCAGGTATACACTTACTATATTTTGGTTGTTCATTAAATTTCACTAAGTTTGCTGCATATCCTTCTTTAAAGCCTAATGTTTGTAAATTCAATTTGAAATCCTCCTGTTTTATGCAAATTAAAAAACCTTATAACATGCCCGATTCGGCAGTCATAAGGTTTCCATGCACGTTCAAGAAGGTATACGTCAGTGCGTATACAAAGGGCATGTGAAATTAGACTTACCGAATCGGTTTTGATCAATCATATAAACAATCGTATAAGTCGTCATAACACATCACCCTCCTTCCAATTAGTACTTTAACTTTACCAATATAATCATAAATTGTCAAATGTTTTTTATCCTCGCTTCGGCTGCTCTCTTACTTGTTCGGCAGCTTCTAGGACTTCCTGTAAGGATTTTCCCATGCTTGATTCAACTGCGGCCACGTATCCACCTTCGATTAGGGGAGCATCAGCAATCAAGATATTGTCTCGACCGGAGAGTTCCAAAGCCATTTCAGCATTCATAAGCGCACTGCCTAGATCGAATAGAATCAGGACACCCTTGTCTGAATAAACGGTTTCGATTGCTTGGATAATTTTCTCGAGATTCGTGCCAATTTCTCCATCATCTGTACCTCCGGCTGCTTCGATCGATACATTTTGAATCGCCTGCGTCGTCAATTCTTTTAACCCTAACGCAATCTGTTCACTGTGGGAAACAAACACAATACCAACATTACTCATACTGTAACCCCTTCCTTTTCAATGACTTCAGAAAGTGACTGTAAAAGATAGAAACTCGAAGCTGAGCCAGGATCAATATGACCAATGGACCGTTCTTTTAAATAAGCAGCCCGTCCTTTTTCCGCTTGCATGTCTTTTGTCTGTTCCATCGCTTCTTTGGCCTGATTCGTAAAGGCTGCTGAATCAAAGGCTGTGTTTTCCTGTAAAAAACGGACAATTGGAGACCAGACATCGACTAAGGTTTTTTGGTTTTCTGCTGCATGTCCTCTCTGCAAGATGCCCGCTAACGCCTCCTCAAACGCTGTCGTTAGTTCAGCATAATTTATTTCTGCTTTCCCTTTCACACTCATCGACATCTTTAAGATTGCTGTGCCAAACAACGGGCCTGAAGCTCCACCTACTTTCGAAATCAGCGTCATAGCCCAGTCTTTTAACAAATCTGATGGGCTTTCATAATCTGACTCTGCCGTTTTTTTGATTGCTTCCTCAAAGCCGCGGGCCATATTGATTCCGTGATCGCCATCGCCTATTGCTTGGTCAAGCTCCGTTAAATACGTTTTATTTTCTTGAATTTTCTCATTGGTCTTTTGAAGCCATAGCTGGATATGTTTTGTTGTCAGTCCCACTCTTATCATCCTTTCCGTTATTACATCCGAAATGCTGTTGTATGTGCTGGAGCATCTAATAATTCTTTTAGTTCGTCATCTAGTTTTAACAGCGAAACCGAACAGCCTGCCATTTCAATCGCTGTCATATATTCACCGACAAACGTTTTATAGACCGTAATTCCTTTCTCCTCAAGAATGTCACTCACTTTTCCATTCAATATATATAATTCCATTAACGGTGTTGAACCGAGTCCATTAATCATGACGGCCACTTCATCACCAGATTTGTGTACACCATCCTGCAAAATTTTCGAGATAAGCTCTTCTGCAACTTCATCGGCTGTTTTCAGCAGCGTCCGTTCGATTCCCGGTTCTCCGTGAATGCCCATGCCAATTTCCATTTCATTTTCAGCCATTTCAAATCCCGGTTTGCCTGCTGCTGGGATCGTACAGGCTGACAAAGCCATTCCCATCGAGCGTACATTTCGGATTGCTTTTTCCGCACTAGCTTTTACCTCAGCTAACGGTGCTCCGGTTTCTGCTTTCGCACCGGCAATTTTATGTACAAAGACCGTTCCAGCAATTCCGCGTCTTCCTGTTGTATACGTGCTGTCTTCAACGGCTACATCATCATTTACGATTACTTTATCGACTGTAATCGTTTCCATTTCAGCTAGTTCCATTGCCATTTCAAAATTCATCACATCGCCAGAGTAATTCTTAATCACTAATAAGACGCCTGCTCCACTGTCAGCGGCTTTAATGCCTTCAAGCACTTGATCAGGGCCTGGCGAAGTAAAGACTGGACCACAAACGGCTGCATCCAGCATCCCTTTTCCTACAAAACCAGCATGTGATGGCTCATGCCCGCTGCCGCCTCCGCTGACAATTCCAACTTTTCCGGCAGTACGTTCAACACGTGTTAATACAGCCGTATCTGGAACATGCTTCAGTACATCATGATGCGCTGCCGCCATTCCTTTCATCATTTCTTCAACCACATTATTAGGATCGTTTATCAACTTCTTCATCATTACCCTCCGCCTTCGATTTTAATAGACTGATTTTTTATACTATTCCATTATAACAGTAGGTTAAACAAAAATAGAAATTATATAAACTGAGGCCGTCAACATCCGTTGACCGCCCCCTTTTTTTATTTTCCTCCGAACAAGTCAAACATTCCGCCAAGAACACTTCCCTCATCCTTAGAACTACCTGTTCCCCTAGGTGCTGCAGAAAACACACGGCTTGCGAGACGAGAAAACGGAAGGGATTGGATTAAGACATCCCCTGGTCCTTCAAGTGTCGCGAAGAATAAACCTTCGCCACCAAAGAGAGCCGTTTTAATTCCTTTCACCATCTCTACAGAATAATTAATACTTGGTGTAAACGCGACTAAACAGCCTGTATCAACACGCAGTTTTTCACCAGCTTTTAATTCTTTTTGTACAAGCGTACCACCTGCATGAATAAACGCCATCCCATCTCCTTCAAGCTTCTGCATAATAAACCCTTCACCGCCAAAGAAGCCGGCACCAAGCTTCCGCTGAAATTCAATGCCCACCTGGACACCTTTTGCCGCTGCCAAAAAGGCATCTTTTTGACAAATCATTTTCCCGCCTAGCTCTTGTAAATCAAGCGCAATTATTTTTCCAGGATAAGGTGCAGCGAAGGAAACTTGCTTCTTACCAGAACCCGTATTCGTGAAGGCTGTCATAAATAAGCTTTCCCCAGTGACCAAGCGCTTTCCTGCTCCAAAAAGTTTTCCCATTACACCTTCGTTGTTTTTCGAACCGTCACCAAAGATGGTTTCCATTTCAATCGAGTTATCCATCATCATCAAGCTGCCTGCTTCTGCAATAACTGTTTCCTGCGGATCCAGTTCAATCTCAACACATTGCATATCATCACCGTGAATGACAAAGTCTATTTCATGATTTCGCATACAGATCCTCCTTTAACTAGTAAAAAATGAAGTTCTCAAGCTAGCTGCTCCTTCATTTAGTGCTTCAAGCGCTTCAGGCACAAAGGAAATGAAATTTCCAAAACCATGAATCAAATCTTGATAATTTTTATAAAAAACCGGAACACCGTTGTCTTCAAGTTTTTCAGCATACGCTTTCCCAACATCACGCAGCGGGTCATATTGTGCAGTTAATATCGCAGCTGGCGGCAGTCCGCTCAAGTCTGGGTAAAGAATGGGTGAGACATATGGATTCAACATCTCTTCATCATGTGAAACATAATGTTTTCTAAACCATGTCATCATGTCTACTGTTAATAAATAGCCTTCAGCATTTTCACGGATAGAAGACGGTTCTTGATCATACCCAGTCGAAGGATAAAGGAGGAATTGATAGCAGATACTTGGTGTCTTTTTTTCCTTCGCGATAATACAAGTCACTGCCGCTAGATTCCCACCTGCACTGTCCCCGCCGACCGCAATTTGGTTACGGTCAATCGAAAATTCCTCTGCATGTGACGCAATATATTGGAGAGAATCATAGGCATCTTCTACAGCAGCCGGGAATTTGTGTTCAGGTGCAAGCCGATAGTCGACAGAAATAACCACACACTGAGCTGAATTGGCAAGTGATCGACAAATGCCATCGTGACTATCCAAGTTTCCGACCACCCAGCCGCCGCCATGATAAAAAACTAACGCAGGAAGCAGCTCCTCATTCGTCGGAGTATAAATTCGAACGGCAATGTCCCGTTCCTTTAGCGGTAGGATTCGGTCCTCTACCTTATGTACAGCTTCGCTCTCCTCGTCGACAGGTAAAGCGCCACTCTGAGACCGATACACCTCAGGCGTCATCTGGTCAATTGGCAGCTGCGGCATCTCTTTCAACTTGTCTAAGAAAAATTGAATTCTAGGATTCACAGTCATTCATTCACTCCTCTCTCCATAGCCATGCTTCACTCATTAACTTCGATTTATTGAAGGGAAAATCCTGCTTCATCTACTTAATCGAGCACCATAAAAGTGAAATAAATTTTCGATCATCCAGCAAGAGAAATGAGTCAGTAATCAACTCGGGTTGTTCAGTTAAGGGACCAACCCCTCCCTCACGTCTTTACGTCAAGGTATTTTAAACGTCTCAGTCCTCCTAGTGTGCAGAAAAGCGGAATTTTTGTGCAGAATAACCCATTTTCTGTGCAAAATCGGCCAATTCGTGTGCAATCCAGCCACTTTTCTGTGCAAAGGTTATTTTGTAAAAAAACCTTTAAAATATAGAGTGAGAAGAGAAGAACTATAAAATGTATAAAAATGACTGATATATTAATAGTTTTAGAGATTTTCGTATATATTTCATGGCTTCTCGCCCTTTCTGACGACATTCAAAAACCGGGTCCCTAAACCCTTGTCGTTCAACGATTTGAATGAACGATTTTTTAAGTTAAATTGAGAAAGCCAAGAAAATTAATGAAATCAAGGTTATGAAGAATGTATGATAATTAGTATAATCATACATTCAAATTGAAGAAAAAACTCTCTTGTTTTACTCTCTTGGCAGGTTAGTTGAATAAGGGTTAGAACTTGATATCTTTCAATTTAGCTAAAAATTCAGTTTGAAAGCCTGCTTCAAATACTACACACTGAATTATTTGAAGGTCTTCAGAAAAGGCAAACAAACCTTTTAAATCTATAAAAGATAGTGGGGTAAATTCAGGTGTAGATTTTATATCCCATGATTGAACTTCACCTATGCAAAGAAAATCATTAGAATTTCGATACTCATTTTCGGAAAAATAGTTTTCAAGAAAACCACTTGCTGAGGAATCAATGAAGTCAGTTTGAATCATCTTTCTCCCTTTTAAAACAGTCTGGTTATAATGAAAGGGAATTTTTAATGGAACAGGTTCCGAAATGATTGTAATTAGCCTAGTTGAATAATCAGTGAGAATGGATATAACACCTCTAAAAATGTTATGGTACTCCTCTATTTCCTCACACTTTATTTCGAAAATACTTATAGGTATTTCCTTTGTTTTAATACCGAAATTCACTTCTTCTTCATAGTCCTCGCTTATGTTTATAAATGAGATTTCCACTAGTTTCCCCCCTACGTTAGTGTCGAAACAGGTGTTATGTTAACTTAGCTAAAGAAAGGCTACTCATAACTGGGTAGTCTTTTTCTATTTTCAAAAGATTCTTATTGCAGCCAATTGGCGGCCTTATGAATGTCTGATTCTTACTATAATCATACATTCAAAATGAATACTTTTTAACTCCGTATTTCTAAAAGTCGAATCAAATAAAGGGTAAATGTGGTAAAATTACAAATAAAGGTAAAGTTTAAAAACGTGGAGATGAGTATATAGAAAAAATTAAAAAAACGACGGATTATTATAATATTAAGTG
>NZ_AJTN02000216.1 GCF_000305495.1 Peribacillus psychrosaccharolyticus ATCC 23296
CGGAACATTATCCGAAGGTTTTGTCATTATTCCACACTTCTTAATAAAGGGTAGCCTGTAATCGTTGCACCAGCTGCCCTGCATGGAATTCTTCTCCAATTGCGTCCCGGTCATTTTTAAAAAGTATTCCTGTATAAATAAGATTTTCAATGGTGAAAATATCAATGTACTGTAAAATAGGAGGTTAAAATTGGATGGAAAAATTAGCACCGCATGAATCGCTGGATTTACATGAAGCCATCAACTTTAAAACACTATGTTTATTGAAGTCAAAGTTAATGCAAGGGCTGGTATTTGATCAAGAACTGAAGGCTTTAATGCAAAAAGATGTTGAACAATCTATACAAGCTCTTACAGAGTTACAGTCGAGCTATGAACTTGCCCCTTTTCAAGCTCCTGTCCCTCAAAATCGCCCAACTCCAATTGTTAACGGAAAGGTAGGTAAGCACATTGAATAATGATCACTTAGACCCAAGAAACTCAATGAACGTACCCGAGCTAGCAGATACAACATTTGCTATGGATTTTCTGCTTCGTGCAAAAGAAGGTGTGCGGAATATAGCCGTTGCCTTAACCGAAACCGCATCACCTAATCTTAGAGCAGTTTTACGAAGACAACTATCGCAAGGGATTGCTATGCATCAGGAAATAACAGAGCTGATGATTAATAAAAAATGGTTTCATCCTTATGAATTGAATGAACAGTATCAACTCGATCAGCTATCTGCCAAAAATACCATAATGATCGGCAACATGAAATTGTTCCCAGGTGAAACGAATAGAAAAGGTATGTTTGATCGAACACCAGATGAACAATAACTTAGGAGGTTGTCTAGATGAAGGCAGTAACGTATCAAGGCATAAAGAATGTTGAAGTCAAAGAAGTTCCAGATCCTCGGATTGAAAAACCAGATGACATGATTATTAAAGTAACAAGCACAGCGATTTGTGGATCTGATTTGCATTTAATCCATGGAATGATTCCTAATTTGCAAGAGGATTATGTAATCGGGCATGAACCAATGGGGATTGTCGAAGAGGTCGGACCCGGTGTTACAAAGGTGAAAAAGGGAGACCGAGTCATTATTCCTTTTAATATTGCCTGCGGTGAATGTGTCTATTGTAAAAACTCCCTTGAGAGCCAATGTGATAATTCCAATGATAATGGAGATATGGGTGCCTATTTCGGCTACTCAGGTACTACCGGCGGGTACCCTGGTGGACAAGCCGAGTATTTACGGGTGCCTTTTGCTAACTTCACCCACTTTAAAATACCTGAAACATGTGAAGAACCAGATGAAAAATTGGCTGTTATCGCCGATGCCATGACTACTGGTTACTGGACTGTGGACAATGCCGGTGTTAAAAACGGGGATACGGTAATCGTTCTTGGCTGCGGTCCGGTCGGCCTTTTTGCTCAAAAGTTTTGTTGGCTAAAAGGGGCAAAGCGAGTTATAGCAGTTGATTTCATTGATTACCGCTTGCAGCATGCCAAACGTACAAACAATGTAGAAACCGTAAATATCGAGCAATACGAAAATGTCGGGATGCATCTTTTGGAAATGACCAAGGGTGGAGCGGACGTGGTCATTGACGCAGTGGGCATGGATGGAAAAATGAGCGATTTAGAGTTCCTCGCAAGCGGATTAAAGCTTCACGGTGGATCTATGAGTGCATTTGTCATTGCTTCCCAAGCGGTTAGAAAAGGCGGAACCATTCAAGTTACGGGTGTATATGGAGGAAGGTATAACGGGTTCCCACTAGGGGATATTTTCCAGCGCAATGTGAATATTCGCACAGGACAAGCTCCGGTTATCCACTATATGCCATATATGTTTGAGTTAGTAACTTCAGGTAAAATCGATCCAAGTGATGTAGTAAGCCATGTACTTCCATTGAGTGAAGCTAAACAAGGCTATGAAATCTTTGACAGAAGAACGGATAATTGTATCAAGGTCCTTCTGAAACCCTAAATAAAAGGAGGTTTGTATAGTGGATTACGCATTACATGAAGTCCTTGAAGTACAGGAAATGACCGCATTTAAAACCCTTTGTTTAACTAAGTCCAAAACAATGAAAGGCTTAGTATCAGATGAAGAACTAAAAAATATTTTGCAACAAGACGTGGATACTTCCACCAGACAATTACAGGAGTTTGCTTCCATCCTATCTAAAGCAAAGCCTAATTAGGAGATGAATGAACATGAATCCGATAATTAAAAATATAACTGGCATGGATGCTCTGAATGACCAAGTTGTAGCAATGGATCTACTGAATTCAGCTAAAAGCGGCGTCAGAAATTATGCCATGGCCGTTACAGAGTCAGGAACACCAGAAATTAAAGCTATCCTTACTCAACATTTAGAGGAATCTCTTAATATGCATGAAATCATTACAAATTATATGATGGAAAAAGGCTGGTATCATGCATGGGATCGTGACAAGCAAACCGAACTAAGTCTACAAAATATTGATACCGCATTAAACTTACCTACTTTATAAAATATACGTCAAATGGAAAGATGTATATATTTTATAATTCATTTCTAAGTCCAGACATAGAGAATGCCGCCTCCAGGTGGCTTTCAGACTGTAGACAAGCTCAACGAAAGTCGGGTTTGCCTGCAGTCTATTTTTTTATACAATTAGATATACCAATGCTTGAGGTGATACAAATACTGACTATGAATAATTCGATCCATCAAATCCGATGGATTTCATAGATTTTCTGCATTATTCGAGTTGCAATTTGAAACTGTACAAACCTTTATTGAAATTTAATACTGCACACTTCGAACAAAGTGTCTACTGAAATAAAGTTATCCTCGTAGTGTACTATTATTAATAGGTTAACAACGTTAATCTATGTTAACATTCCGAGATTTTTAGAACGAACAATATGACACTATTATAGGAGAGTCCTAAAATGCAAAAGAAAATGAACTATTTAATCTTACTTTTAACGACCATCTTTATGGTTGGTTGTACCAACGTAGAAGATGCATCCATTACAGATGGAGAAACAGATCCACAAGAAGTAACCACAGTTAATAAAAATAAAAAAGTGAAAAAGAAGAAACTATCACTACGGTTGTTAATGAACCAGTAGTAGAGGAAACACCAACCCAACCAAATAATGTAATACAGGTTATAGAACTAACATTTCTTTAATTAGTGATTTGATTTAACTCTAGTCCATAAGTGACGGGCTGATAGATGATATGATATGGTTGTATTTCTTCATACTTACTTAAACGAAGAAAAGGAGTGTTATCATGAACAAAACTGATCTAGTAAATACAGTGGCTACACAAGCAGAATTAACAAAAGAAGATGCTAAAAAGGCGGTAGATACATTACTTGAAACGATATCTTCTACGCTTGCCAAAGAGGAGAAAATCCAATTAGTTGGATTCGGTACATTTGAAGTTCGTGAGCGAGCAGCAAGAACGGGTAGAAACCCGCAAACAGGAGAAGAGCTACAGATTGCTGCTTCTAAAGTTCCAGCATTTAAGGCAGGTAAAGAATTAAAAGAAGCTGTTAAATAAATTTATATACGTTTAAAATATCCCTAGGGTATGGGTCTCTAGGGTATCCAGTCATATTATTGAATAGTTTGGGTTCTTCAATCAAGTATCCGACGGAACTGTTACGTTTAACAGTACCATCGAATGTCTGAATGATTTGCGCAATCACCTTCATAAGTGTACTTTTCCCCGCGCCATTACGACCAATTAGACCAACGATTTCCCCTTTTTTGAATCAAAAGATAGTTCTTTTAGAATGACAGATCCTCCATATTTTTTAGTAATTGAATTTTTCTGCATTTTCCAATCCCCTTTACTCTTTTAATTTAAGAAATCTTTTTTATAGCGAATAGCTAGATAAATACCCGCAGAGATGAATGCTAGAGAATATTTAAATAAAAAGAAAATTTGCCACATATATTCTTTCGGAAAAATCACGTCTAATAAAATGACTAAAAATAACATGGTGTAACTGGACTTTAAATAGATTGAACTTGTTCTTTCGTCAGTTTTACCTATCTTTCTGCTATATACCCATAAAAGTATTCCTCCGATGATCATCAATCCTAAACCGCCAACAATCATCATATTCCAATTATCATTTGATTCCTCTACCCAGACTTTTAATGGGTGAAAGATTTTTTCTGAGATCGTACCTGAGATCGAATTATCTTTCATTTAAATCAGTTCCTTTCAGATAAGTAAAAATATCGTTAACCTCAACTTCAAAGAAATCGGCAATACGAAAAGCAAGCAGTAACGTAGGTACATAATTTCCTTTTTCCATTACGAAGATGGTTTGTTTAGAGACACCAACTTTTTCTGCCAATTCTTGCTGAGACATTCTGGCAAGTACTCGATATTCGTAGACTTTATTTGATATCGAATCGCCAAAATCCTTCTTCATAATTATCACCTCTTAAAAAAGCATAAATCATTTTATCCTAAAAGTAAAGTAAACTTATACAATGTTATGAATTAATTATAGTTGAGGTGAAATAGCTTACAAACTGGCGGGACATATGTTACTTGTGGTATACGAGACCAACATCCATAATTGTCAAACGCCACACCAAGTGATGCAGAACCTATGGTTAGAGGAGAAGTAGAACTAAGTATCGTTAAGAATGTTTCTATTATGGGAAATTGCTTAGGATCAAAAGAAGACTTAGAAAAAGCAATGTGGTTTATAGGTTACTCCTCAAACGAATAATGAAACTTCTGAGAAGAGGCTCCTTTCCTATGTACTGATTGGTACGAAGCAGAGAAGGATAGAAGGTGAGTGGAAAGAAATAGTGAGGTTGACACATAGGTCGCGTGTTCAGGCATGAATTCTCCTCTTTTGTAATAGACTCGGTCGGAAGGGAAAATAGGAATGGGCTTAGAGAGCAAACATTTCACGATTGTATTGGATTGGCCGTTCAATATACGAGTTCCTAATAGTTTGATTTAATTTATATAGTTTACCATCTCTCTACACTTAACTGGGGCGGCTTTGTTGATATTAATAATATTGAAAATAATTGTATTAATAAAAACATTAATATTTATATTTATATAAATGTAAGTTGGTTTGCAATCAAGGAAAGCATAATGTAAAAGATATAGAACTTTTAAATATATTTTAAAAAATTACTCGATAGAATATTGATGATTTACCAATAAAGTACGATACACGTAATATGGTAGTTATTACTTATTGTCTAGATAGAGGAATTAAAAACCAGAAATGGGTGTCAGATGTGGGGGTGGCCTAAAAATAGAAGTTTACGCAAAAAGGGAATGAATATAATCATTGATGAAAAATGAGTTTTCATTTTTAGTTGATCATCTTAAAAGGTAAAATACGATAATGTTTACCTATATATATTTATTAAAAAAACATATACGTAAATATAAACATAAATATAAATTTTTATTTAGAAGTAGAAAAATCAATACTTGGATACGCAGAGGCTTTATCACTTTCTTCTGCTAAAATCGCAACAGTAATTTTTTAGCCTTTTAGCGTGAGGACTGGCGTGTGGTTAGCACAGAAAATTCCAGCATGCATGTCTTTTTTTATATTAGAATGTTAGTATTCATTCTGCATTATATTTTCGTGATATGGTTCTTCTTTTCTTCCAGAAACGTTTTGATATGAACGGTCTTCCAGCCTTTATGTATTAGCTCTTTTATCGGATTCAAATACATCCCCCTGTCTATCTACACTCATGCCTAATAAAGGGAGGAGTGTCCAGTATATAACAACCAATAGCCGCCAAATTGTTGTAGACTTTGTCTACCCGTGCTAATTCTTTCAAAACAATTAACTGTAAAGCAATTGATAAGACTCATTAGGAACCTTTGGGTTTCTATATAACCAAAAAGTGCGTACTTTTTTTTCTGCGTGTGGTGCTACATAATAAAAAAGCAACGAAATCCAAACTCATACGGAGGACAAAGTAATGATTAATAGTTTACAAGATACAATCAAATTAAATAATGATGTAGAAATGCCGGGTGTTGGCCTTGGTGTATTCCAAGTGGAAAATGATGCAACGGTAGAAATCGTAAAAAACGCGATAGAGGCGGGATACCGCAGCATTGATACAGCTGCTATTTACGGTAACGAAGCAGGTGTAGGGAAGGGCATTACACTAGCGCTAGCATCTACTGGTTTAAAACGTGAAGATTTATTTATTACATCTAAAGTATGGAATTCTGGCTTAAGCTATGCCGAAACAGTAGCTGCATATGATGAAAGCCTGCAAAAATTAGGACTAGATTACTTGGATCTATATCTAATCCATTGGCCAGGTAAAAATAAATATGCAGAGTCTTGGAGAGCGCTTGAGGATCTATACAAAGAGGGAAAAATCAAAGCAATCGGCGTATGCAATTTCAACATATCCCACTTACAAGACTTGTTAAAAACTGCTCGTGTAATACCAGTTATTAACCAAGTAGAATTCCACCCACGGTTACAACAATTAGCGTTACGTTCATTTTGCAAAGAACACAATATTCAATTAGAAGCGTGGGCTCCATTAATGCAAGGGGGACTTCTTGAAAATCAAATTATTGCAAAAATCGCAGAAAAATATGGAAAATCAAATTCACAAGTTATTTTACGATGGGATATTCAAAATGGTGTTGTAACCATTCCTAAGTCAGTACGTAAGGAACGTATGACTCAAAATGCAGACATCTTTGACTTCAACCTTACTGATGAAGAACTAGAAGTCCTTAATGCCATGAACTTGGACAAACGTGTTGGTCCAGACCCAGAAGAATTTGACTTCTAATGTAATAGAATTCATTAGTATTGACAAAAATCATACCATTGAAGAAACCAAAATCCTTAAGTTTCACGCAACTTAAGGATGGTTTTGCTCAACTGCTATATCTTCATCTCGTTGCATTAGAAGAACATCTTCACCATTATCAATTAATCGTTCAATATGATTTTCACCCCATATGCAAAGTAAGTTAAGCACAGGCTCCATCTCATGTCCATATGGTGTTAATGAATATTCAACCTTTGGTGGTACTTGATTGAACACTTTACGATTGATTAATCCACATTGCTCCAATTCTCGCAATTGATTCGTTAACATTTTTTGTGAAATACCCGGAATTAATCGACGAAACTCATTCGTACGTATCTGGCCATGGTGATTTAAGTGACATAGAATGACGGGTTTCCACTTCCCACCAATCACTTCAATTGTGGCTTCAACACCAATATTATAAACTTTGCTCATTGTGAACCCCCTGTATTACTAAAAAGTATCAAAAAGTACCTTACATGCCTATTAAGTATGTATGAATATACTATATTCTATTCAAAAAATCAAAGGAGTTATCAATAGTATGACAAAATCATCAGGACCAAGTGCCAAACTCACACTCCTTGCACTAGCAATAAGTTCCTTTGGTATTGGATCTACAGAATTTATTAGTGTGGGGTTACTCCCACTAATTACAAATGACTTTGGTATATCTTTAAGTACAGCCAGCTTAACCGTATCAATCTATGCATTAGGTGTCACAATGGGGGCGCCACTTTTAACGGTTTTAACGTCTAGAATTGACCGTAAAAAGGTTCTATTGCTCGTAATGGTACTGTTTATAGTGGGTAACCTATGTGCTGCTATGGCACCTACGTTCTCAATACTACTTATCGGTCGTATTATTTCGGCTTTAGCACATGGTGTATTTATGTCCATTGCTGCTGTCATTGCTGCTGATGTCGTAGCACCAAACAAACGTGCAAGTGCCATTGCATTTATGTTTACAGGTTTAACTTTGGCCACTGTGACTGGTGTTCCAATAGGGACATTTATTGGTCAAGTAACAGATTGGCGTATGTCATTTGTATTCATCGTACTAATCGGTTTAATTGGTTTAATTAGTAATGCCTTACTCGTACCAAGGAATCTATCAAAAAGTAATCCAATTTCGGTACGTGATATTGGTAAAGTTTTAGGTAATATTCGTATGCTATTAATTCTTTTCATTACAGCAATCGGTTACGGCGGCACATTTGTAGTATACACATATGTATCTCCTATTTTAGAAAAACACATGGGCTACTCCCCACAGGCAATTGTAGTTATTTTAGTCCTATACGGTATTTGTGTAGCCATTGGAAATACAGTAGGCGGACACATTGCCAACAATAACCCATTACGAGCTATATTTGTTTGCTTTATTGGTCTTGCGTTAGCATTACTAGGTATTAATTTCTCCATTAATTCACAGGTTATTGGACTAATTATGGTCTTTATTATGGGACTATTCATGTTTATGAATGTTCCTGGTTTACAACTATATGCTGTTCAGCTATCTGAAAAATATGTACCTTCTGCTACTGCAATGGCTTCAGCGTTAAATATTTCTGCTTTCAATGTCGGTATTTTTCTGGGATCTTATGTGGGTGGATTGATTGTACATTATCAATCATTAAAACATACACCCATATATGGTTTCTTAATGGTTATGGGTGCCGCAAGCTTTACATTAGCATGGTTAATTTTTGAAAATAAACAGAAAGACAGTTCTGCAACAGAATTCACTACGTCCTTCCATAATTGAACAACTTTAATATTTCTATACATTAAGAATAAATGTTCCTCTTTTGTACTTAATTCAATGGCAAAATGCTCCTCAATCGAGATTTGTCTTAAAATTGGTATTATAATAAAAACAATCATATTAATGAATTATTTATATAAACATTAATATTGATGTAAACAAATATAAAAATAATCTTGTTTGCAATCAAGGAAATCACATTGTAGAAAATATAGAATTTTAAATATATTCAAAAAATATACTAGATAGAATATTAATGATTTACCAATGAAGTTAGATTCACAAAACATAGTGGTCTTCATTTGTTGTCTAGGTAGAGGATTTAAAAAACGGAAATTGGTGTCAGATGTGTTTTTGTTTTGGGGACTACAAATAGAAGTTAATCAGTATGCGCAACGAGGGAAGGAATATATTCATTAATAAAGGATCAGCTCATTTTTTCGTAGATAATCTAAAAGATTGGATAGGAACACATTTAATTGTAAGTTTTTATAAATATTATACATAAATGTTAACATAAACATTTATGTATTTCTTTTAATAAAACCCCTACACTTATAGAAATA
>NZ_AJTN02000215.1 GCF_000305495.1 Peribacillus psychrosaccharolyticus ATCC 23296
GAAGTATATTCCTCAGATAGTACCCAATTTTTCTATTATCACTAAAGTTATTTTTAATAAATACAATCATATTAAATCCACATTGCATGGTATGAAAAATGGACTGGAAGCAGTTGTATAAGGTTGTAGAGTAAAAGGAATCGATGGAGCGGCATATAGATATGCATAGGGGTACGGAAAAGGGCATTGCTACGGCAAAGTTTATTAATACTGCTTGTTCTCATCTTTGAAAAAAGCTTTTTTAATCTAGATAAAGGTATATGAAATAAATATCCATTTAAAATAGATTATGTTGGTTTTGTATTCATTAATTGCTAATTTAGGTTTCCTGAAATTTTCTTAGTATTATTTTTTATATTTCATTCTAGTTTTCAGAACGTATTAATAGCATATGAATTAAATTGATGTATAATTATTGAGCATTATATAATAGTTTAGAGGTGAATTTTTGTGGAGTGGCTAGTCCAGTATAAAGGATGGATACTTGTTGGACTATGTTTATTTGTTGTTTCAGGTATCATGAAAATGATTTTTAAAAATAAGGGTGAATCTAATTCTCAAGCAGTATCTGGGGTTCACTCAAGGAGTCATGTGAGGGGTAGTAGTAAAAGTAGTAGTAACCATCATCATGATGAATGATTTTTACATAAAACGATAAATTTATGCTTTGTATGCCAGGAAGAGGCAGTTCAAATTAGAAATCCTTCAGAGACCAAAAAAGTAATGAGTAAATAAATCAAACACAAGCTATTCTTGAATAAATACCTAATACCCCTTACTCAAATGAGTAAGGGGTATTTAGAATGTCAAAAAGTATATGAAAATTAGTTAAACGTATGTATTGGTATTCAGCTTATTCTTTATTTAACTGCTTTTAAGTACGGTTTAATAGGTAGTGTAGCAAAGTCATAGTTTTCAACGTCATTCCAGTCTTCAAAATAAGCATGGAGGCTGTCCGTAATCATAAGGTTGATGATCTCGCCGGTTGGGCTGAATAACATAACAGGTTTACCTAAAATATAAGAGGCGCCCAGTTCCCATGCAGTACCTGTATCATCATAGTTATCTCCGATAATCCCAAAAGTAATATCAGCCCATTTGATATGTTCCAAGTCATTCTTGAATACGAATGTGCGCCATTCAAACGAACCAAATTCAACTTCAGGTAATTGATTTTCTCTCGGTGAAAATACAGTATGTCCTAAGTCACGTAACACCTGTTCCGCTTTAGAAACATGTTTCAATTGTTCTTCGTTAAAAAATGGTGAAGCTAGGTAAATTTTCGCCATGTTGTCTTTCCCCCATTATGCTAGTTTGTTTGTATGATCAAACATTAATTAGTTCGGTCAAACTTATAATAACCTTCGGATCCTCCTTTTGTATATAAAGATACTTATAAACATACGATTATTATGTAGGTGGTCACATTATCGTCGCAACAGCTTGTGAAATGGTGGTTCAGACTGACAGAATGATATTCTGCTAATTACCCATATGGTATAATTAGTTAATTATTAATTTGAGTATGGATTGAGGAGAACTATGAAAAAAACCTAATAATAATCTTTTCTTTCCTATTGTTAGCCATGATCTTTCTTAACTTTACGGTTGAAAAGTCCCCCAACTTGTCACCAGAAGGAACGGTAAAAAGTTTCCAAAAGGCCTATGAAGAAAAGGATTTCAACCTCTTTAAACAATTATTTGCTGAAAGTTACATGAAGGAAACCTTCCCTGATGGAGAGAAGGATATGCATGATTTTTTAACTGTTGGAAACCTAGAATTTACTGATATACACACCATTAAAAAAGAAGAAAATAAAGCTAAAATTGGATTTACAACTAATTTTAAGAATGGAGAATATAGCAATGGAAATAATTGGGAAATAACCATGCAATTACAAAATTCCAAATGGCTTATCTACAAGATGAATATTAACTAATCCTACCAGTTAACTAGCTCAAGGGAGTTTTGGAGGGGGGGAAACCTAAACCGAAGTCCAGATGATCTCCGGATGAGAGAGACTGTGCTTGGTTCACGAGGGGAAGGAAGGTTTCTGACCGCTTACTTAGGAATCTAAGATTCATGCCTGGAGTTAGAGCCAATTTTTTGATGTTAAATCTTATCCTTTTTTCGAAAAGGTCTAAAAAAGGCTAAATACAATGCAATCATAAAACAGAGTAATCCACCGAATCCCGTAGTAATACTTGAAAGTTGTTCAGAGTATAAGAGTTTACTAATTCCTAAAAAAGTAATAAATATCCACCCAATACTATTCATGATTAGGTTTGGATGCATTTAATCACTCCTTTCATTCAAAAAAGTAAACTAGATTATATATTTCTACCGTAGTATAGCACATGTAATTCCTTTATTTTAAACATGCATTTTGGAATCTTATGAATAATGCGTTCCTTTGCATGATGGTAGCTGCTTTGGTACACTATGCTGAAGTGCTTTTTACTGTGGCTGTTAGGAAATAGTTTGGAAACGCCTAACTAAAATGGATGATCTTTACATAAAATATGTATTTAAATTTGTCCCGGAACATGGAACTAGGGGCACATCAGCATGTTAACATCTTGTGGAGTGATACTGGTTGACTAGGTATAAATCATTTGTTCCCCCACACAGCAAGAATTTGAGCGGCTTGTACTTTATGATCTTTTAGGAGGAAACAATGAATAATTATAAATTGACCATTCAATATGATGGTGGACGCTATCAAGGCTGGCAACGACTCGGTAATAGTGATAATACGATTCAAGGAAAAATTGAAAGCGTCTTAACAGAAATGGCAGGGGAACCAATTGAAATTTTTGGTTGCAGCAGAACTGATTCCGGTGTGCATGCACTTGCCCAAATAGCTAATTTTAAGATGGGTGGAAATTCAACTGAATCTGAAGTTATGAATTACTTAAATCGATATTTACCCCAGGATATTAGCATTGTAGAGGTTGAATTGGTTCCTGAACGTTTTCATGCTCGTTATAATGCTAAGGATAAAACCTATTTGTATAAGATTTGGAACGAGCAATATACCAATCCTTTCATGCGGAAATACAGTATGCATGTTGAGGAAACTTTGAATATCCCTAGTATGAAAGAAGCCTGTCAATATTTTATAGGTACACATGATTTTACATCTTATTCAAATGCAAAGTCTAAGAAAAAATCTATGGTGCGCGAGATCTATACTATTGAGATAGAAGAAATTGCGGGCTTCCTTGAAATTAGAGTGCGAGGGAATGGTTTCCTCTATAATATGGTGAGAAAAATTGTCGGTACATTAATAGAAGTTGGTTTAGGTGAAATCGTTGCTGCAAAGATCCCAAGTATCTTAGAATCAAAAGAAAGAGTCCAAACGGGCCGTATGGCGGATCCAGCAGGGTTATACTTGGAAAATGTTGATTTTTAATTTTTATTGTTCATAAAAACACGGTAGAACATTACAAACAATGTTCTACCGTGTTTTTGCTTCTTTGCTACGACATTTACTTATGTTTAATTTACTCTTTTTAACTGGAGATTGTATCTAAATGTTTCTTCATCTGAATATAGTTTGTATCCAAGCTTATCATTGTAAGTAAGATATACGTTATCCGGAAGATGTTTTTTAGATTCACTTGATAGTAAAACAGGGATCCCGTCGATAATAAATTTTTCATCATCTTCGTTTTGATTGTCTATTTTTAGTTCGTGTTCCACGTAAATCGAACAGCTCGCAAGATAAATAGCTTCTATACGGACGCCCTCGTTCTCTTTATAATCTACTTTTTTTAGTTGAGCGACTGCTTCTTTTTTGATCTCAATGTTCATTTAATCACACTCCCATTAAAATGTATCTCGTGCTTTATGTATTCCTATACCCAATTTTTTATAAGTTCATGTATTTGGTGATTTTTTAAGAATAGGGAGGAGATTGTCTTTTACCGATAAAAGCTTAAGTCATCCAAGCATCTACACAACGCATGCTTTTTCTTGTGTATGGGGAAAAAAACGTGAAAGGAGTTATCCCTTCACGTTTTGATTATTTGTAAACTGAATAGGGGACCGATACAGTTGGGTTTCCATCCGCATAGGAAGCTACTTCGTACTCCTGAAAAACCAAGGTTATGCCATCACGATTATAATAAAACTGTGTATCTTTATTTATTTTTACATCACTTGATTTGGTAACAAAGTGTTTAAATGGCTCTCTGTTTTTCATATACTTATATGCGAATTTTTGTACGGAGTTCATTTTTGATTTTGATGTAAGAACATCACTGATTTTCATCTGCTTCCCGTTACTAATGGTAAAGTTAAAGGATTCAGCATATCCTATTCCATGTGCACCGCCTGTATATGCATAGTTATTGGTTAAGATACTTAGTTTTGAACCGTCGTTATAATTAACTTTATAATTCGTGATATATTCGTAATTACACATTAACTCTTGACAGTTACCTATTTTTTTATTCTTTTTTAGCATCATCTTTTATTTTCAAATATGTTTTGTATGATGCTTTTGCCTCATTGGATAATGTTTGGTTAATTTTATCCTCAACCTTTTTATTTTTAATTCCTGAAACTTGTGCATAGGCAAGGTCCTTAATCCCTTTATAATGATGTTTTGTTACTTTAACACCTGTATAAAAAGATAAATACTTTGTTGATACATAGGCTTTTTTACTTTTATAACGAATTTCTGACCATCCAGTTGACGTTTTAGAATAAACGTTAACACTTGATCCACTCTTTAAAGAACCAATAGACTTATAGTTTGTACCAGCTCCACTTCTTACATTGAGAGGCGAATTCGTACTAGTAGTAACAAATGCTGTTTCGAACGCAGCTGCTTTTACTGTTGAGCTCCCATAATTGCTTATCAACAAAGAAAAAAGCAAAGAAAAAGAAAAAATCATTTTTACCATTCTAGATAGTTTCATTAAATAACCTCCAAGAAATGTCTGGGTAATTTACATTATATAGGAGTTGTTTCTATGTATAAAGGATAAACTCATTTAAATTACTGTTGTAAATAACAACAAACAACTTTAATTAAATACTATTTGTGTCCTAATCTTCTAAGAAAAGATAAGTTGTTTGTCTAGGACAAGTCCTTAGCTGTTTACATATACTACTTTGTAAGGAAATAATCCAAAAAGGTGGAATTAATTATGGGAAGAAATGGAAATAATAATCACTCTAGAGGGAATTGTTATAATGGACAAAATGAAGAGGTTATAGTAAATCCTTCACAAACAGTACTTAATACAACAACCAATCAACGAGTAGTTAGAAATATACATCCTACTGAAATTGTGAATGTAAACAGAACGATTATTAGAAATGAAAATTACTATCCAGTAACTGAACGTACAGTGGAAGAAACGGTAGTAGAAAATTATGATTGCGGGAATAACGTAAATAATAGTTCAAACTGTAGACCGTTTTGGAATAGATAAGTTAATTATAAAGGCACTTACCCTTAATAGGATAAGTGCTTTTTTCGTTAATTTCTATTAAAAATGCCAGTTAAGAGGATGCATTTGGTAAAATATTCATAAGAGGAGGTTAGATGTGAGAAAATACACGGGTATTCTATCTATTACTTTATTATTAGCTGCGCGAAGTATTTTGATTTTTTGGCAGATAATATGCTCCCAATTACGATTACTACATATCTATTAGCTCTGTTATTAGTACTCATTTCTGAAAAAGGACGATGGAAGAAAATCGCATTATCATTATTAGTCCCAATAACTTTAGTAGTAATCGGCTTTTATGCTGTCATGACATTGTTTTGGAATCAAAACATACATCCACCGATTAAGAGTGCTAATTCAGCAATCTTTTTAGTTAATTATCATCTTCAGTATGAATGCTGATAAAGAAGGGGTTAATCGTATGATCATCCTTAATGAAAATGATTTTGAGAGAGTAAGAATAGGATTAGAAGATAAAGAAAAGATACTTCCCACTTTTGTTCTGTCCGTATTGGATCAGCATATTCGTGGAACGGTTTATGCGGATTCTGTTACTCCTCAGACAGCATTAATTGGAACAGAATCTGGTGTCTATTTCGTTGTAGGTAATGAGAACAATCATGATTTCAATGATTATCTTTTTGATTTATATAATCAAAGAAAAAAGAAAAAACTACGATTTACTTTATTTTCCTCAAATGAAAACTGGGATTGTGTAATTAAGAATCAGTTTAAAGATATGCTTAGGCAGATGAGCAGATATTCCTTTGATTATGATAGAAAGAAACAAATCGATGATAAGGTATTGCCCAAGGAGTATTCCATAAGGAGAATCAATGAAGAACTGCTGGTAAATAGCGCGGAATTTAATGAAGATTATTATAAAGAATACTGGGGAACTGTATCTAATTTCTGTAATTATGGCTTTGGTTACTGCATCCTCCATAATGGCAAAGTAGTTAGTGAATGTACGTCTATTTTTTCTTCACGTCATTATTCAGAAATGGATATTGCAACTCACAAAGAGTATAGAGGTCAGGGGTTAGCTTCTATTATTGCAAATGCCTTTATCCATCACTGCCTCGAAAGTAATAGAATCCCACGTTGGGATTGTGATACAGGAAATAAATCATCAATAAAATTAGCAGGGAATTTGGGGTTTGTAAATCCTGTGCAGTATTCTATTTTTGTATAAACCATGGCAGAGGGTGAAAGTTTGGGAATCCACACCTTTAATCCATTAGACGTACCACCTACTGGTGACCAGTGATTCTTCAGATAATGAGTACAAGAAGGTGTTAGGTAAAAAAAACTGGTTGTCCTCAAAAGAGGCAACCAGTTTGTTTACATTACTGAGCAGTTAAACCGCCATCAGCTACGAATTCAGAACCTGTAGAATAGCTTGATTCATCAGAAGCTAGGAATAAAACAAGATTTGTTATTTCTTCTGACTGTGCAACACGCTTAAGTGGAATGTGTTTTGAAAATTCCTTAATTGCTTCAACTGCATCACCTGATGAGATCATAGGTGTTTCAATTACACCTGGGTGAACAGAGTTTACGCGAATACCGTAACGGGCAAAATCCATTGCCGCTGCTTTTGTCATGCCACGAACAGCAAATTTTGTATCTGTATAACCAATTGCGCCAGCGACTAAGCCATTCATTGAAGAAATATTGACGATTGATCCATTTTCTACTTTTTTCATAGAGGATACAACAGATTTCATTCCTAAAAATACTGACACTTGGTTTATATTAACGATTTGTAAATATTGATCTAAAGTTGTTTGTTCAATAGAGTTGTTGCGACTGATACCAGCATTATTAACTAAGATGTTTACTGGTCCAAAAGCCTTTTCTGTTTCAGAAACGACGTTTTCCCAATCTGCTTCACTTGTAACATTTTGTTTAATAAACATAGCATTTTCGCCAAGCTCATTGGCAAGAGCTTTTCCTGCTTCTTCGTTTAAATCGGTTAGGACAACTTTTGCGCCCTCTTCTACAAATTTACGAGCATGAGAAGCTCCCATACCACCTGCTGCACCGGTAACAATTGCTACTTTATTAAGTAATCTTTCCATACTAACACCTCTTTTTTAAATTTGATAGTTTAACTATCAATATGTGCAGATATATTCTATACCATTTGTTCAACTTTAACAAGAAGAAAGAGAAAGGGACATGACAAAGAGTATGATCATGGTAAATTTGATATGTACTGAATCATTATCTAT
>NZ_AJTN02000214.1 GCF_000305495.1 Peribacillus psychrosaccharolyticus ATCC 23296
CACATTCATCCCTATCGAGGAAAGATTCTCCCCCAACGGCCAACCATTCTGCCCGAACTCCCAACCATTCTTCCCTACAGTATAAAGTGGATGGATCCTGCGGATTCGGTTCTGTGAAAGAGTGTAACTTGCGCTATTTCATCCCATAATCCTCATTGACATAATCTTCAAAAAATATAATATAGTAGATAGGATTGGAAAAAATAGATTGGTATAGAGGGGGATTAGTGTATGGAAAAGACGATTGAGAAGAGGCTTATGCGTGATGAGGTGCCTGTAGAGTTAACGTGGAATCTGGCTGATTTATTTGTCACGAAGGAAGCTTGGGAGACGGAGTTAGCGGTGATTGAGAAGCAGCTGCCGGAATTTGCGAAGTTTAAGGGGAAGCTTCAGAATGGGGCAAGTGTTCTTTTGGAATGTTTACTTCTTCGCGAACAGCTTTATATTAGGCTTGGGAAAGCTGGTACATATGTTTCGTTATTGGAAGCGGGTGATGGTACTAGTTTTGCGAATCAGTCGGACAGTGCGGTCTATTCTTCACTTGCTACAAAGGTCTATGCAGGGCTATCTTTTATTAACTCGGAGATTCTTGAACTGCCTAATGGAACGGTTGAACAATACATAGCTGAAGAAAGCGAGCTTGTGCCTTTTCAGCAAAATTTAATCAAGTTGTTAGAGACGAAACAGCATCGCCTGTCAGCGGAGTCAGAAGAGGTTTTGGCTTCACTGGGGGAAGTTCTTGACGCTCCGTATAAAATCTATGGCACTAGTAAAACAGCGGATATGCAGTTTGCGTCTATTGAAGATGAAGAGGGGAATCAACTATCTGTTTCAGCAGCTCTATATGAGGATCGTTATGAGTTTTCGCCTGATACGACTGTAAGAAGGAAAGCTTACGAATCTTTTGTTGGGACACTTGAACAATATAAAAATACCTTTGCCCAAGTTTATTCAACAGAGGTAGCGAAGCAGGCGGCCCTTTCAAAGCTGCGTAAGTATGATTCGATTACGGAGATGCTCCTTAATCCGCAGCAGGTTAGTCTGGAAATGTACAATAATCAGCTGGATACGATTCTAACTGAGCTTTCACCGCATATGCAGCGTTTTGCTAAGTTAAAGAAAAAGGTTCTTGGGCTGGATCAGATGCGTTACTGTGATTTAAAGGCTCCGTTGGATCCGGAATTCAATCCTTCAACTACCTACGAAGAAGCTAGTGAAGTGATTTTAGAAGCTTTAAGTGTTATGGGACCTGAGTATAAGGCTATTATGGAAAAAGGATTGAAGGAACGTTGGGTGGACTTGGCGGATAATGTGGGCAAGCGGACAGGTGCATTTTGTTCGAGCCCATATGATGCACATCCGTATATTCTTATTACGTGGCAGAACACCATGCGAGGAGCATTTGTCCTGGCACATGAATTAGGCCACGCAGGACACTTCTACTTAGCCAATCAAAATCAACGGATTGGCAATACGCGTCCATCGATGTATTTCATTGAAGCACCTTCTACGATGAATGAATTGTTATTAGGTCAGTATTTACTTAATAAGACAGAAGATAAGCAGATGCGACGCTGGGTAGTTATGCAATTACTAGGTACGTATTATCATAACTTTGTCACTCATTTACTAGAGGGAGAGTATCAGCGCCGGGTATACACAATGGCTGAAAAAGGAAAGGCGTTAACAGCCAAAACTCTTTCAGAAGTAAATCATGAAGTACTCGCTGATTTTTGGGGAGATGCCGTGGAGTTAGATGAAGGGGCAAGTTTGACATGGATGAGGCAGCCGCACTATTATATGGGCTTGTATCCATACACCTACTCTTGTGGTTTGACGGCATCGACTGCTGTTTCACAACTGATTCAGGAAGAAGGAAAGCCTGCCGTGGATAGATGGCTTGATGTACTGCGTGCAGGAGGGACAATGAAGCCGCTTGACCTGCTAAAACATGCCGGGGTTGATATGTCCACCCCAGAAGCAGTTAAGAAGGCTGTAGCCTATGTAGGATCGCTTGTCGATGAGCTTGAACGTTCTTATGAATAAGTAACAAAGTAAAAAACCTTCCTGATAAAACTACAGGAAGGTTTTTTACTTTACTCAACCGTACTTGGACGAGAAGAAGAGCTTGCCTTAATCATGACAACGATACTTGCTAGAATTAAGAATACAGCAAGGAAAATAAGTAAAGCGAAGACGCTCGACCATAGTGAGCTGTAATTGTCTAAGGTGATCACGGCTTTAAAACCGTTGATTGAATACGTTAGTGGTAAGAAATTGCTTAATCTGTGAAGTCCTTCAGGAAGCATCTGTACAGGTAAGCTTGCACCTGTTGTAGACATTTGCAGAACAAGGAATACAAAAGCAAGGAAGCGGCCGATGTTACCAGCTAGTACAGTAAGAGCAAATACGATTGTTAGGAATACTAAGCTGACAAAAACAGAGAAAATAACTAAACTGAAACCGTTTCCAAAAGTTGATTTAACTAAGAATGCTGCTAGGATTGAAACGAGTAAAGCTTGAGCTGTAGCAAATAAAGCCATCGTACCAAATTTTCCTGCATACCATCTGATTGATGAAACGGCTGCGTCATATGGTTTTCTCAAATCAAAGAGTAAACTCATTAGCAGCACTCCGACAAATAAGGCAAGAGATAAGACATACGGTGCATTTGCATAGCGATAACCTTTGAATGGATTAATGGTTTGTCCACTCAGTTCTACTGGTGCAGCAAATTGTTCAATATTTTTATCTGATACGGAGATAGCGCCTGTTTTTTCAGCTCCGCTAGATAGACCTGCAGTAAGTTCTTTACTGCCGGTTTCAATTTTTCCAATTCCATCATCTACTTGTGTGACTCCATCAGTTAGGGTACCCCAGCCAGTTCTCACGGTGGAAGTTCCATCACTAATTTGAGTCGCGCCGTTATTTAACTTCCCTGCGCCCACAGTTAGTTGATTCCAACCACTTTTAACGGTTTGGTTACCAGCAGCTACTTGTTTCGTTCCGCCAGAAAGTGTAGTTACACCATTCGTGATTGTTTTCCATCCGTTTTCAACTGAATGATTACCTTGGTTAACAGTAGAGATCCCGCCTTTGATTTTAGATACAGAATCAGTTAGCGTGCCCCAAGATTGATTCACAGTTGCATTTCCTGCGGCCAAGGTAGCTGAGCCTGCGGATAGTGCACTTGCCCCAGTAGATAAGCTTGAAATACCGGTAGATAGTTTAGTTACGCCGGCATTTAAGCTTGTTTGACCGCTGACTAATTGGTCAAGACCGCCAGCTAATTGAGTTGCTCCTGGTGCAGCTTGTGCCAAGCCGTCTGAAACAGATTTTGCACCAGCACTTAAGGTAGGTGTGCTGCCTGCTAATTGATTTAAACCACCAGCAACTTGCTTACTGCCAGCAATAAGAGTCTGAACATCTGCTCGTTTTTCAAATCCAGGAATTTGTGCAGCCAATGCTCCTACAAGTTGTTCTAACCCTGCAGCCACTTGTGCAGCTCCTGGTGATAACTGCTTTACAGCTCCGTTCACGGTTGCGGCACCGTCTGCTACTTGTTTACTGCCAGGGGTTAGTTTAGCTAAACCGCCATCTAGTGTTTTACTGCCAGCTTGTGCCGTTTTTAATCCTGTTAGTACTTGTGCAGATCCAGCTTCAAGTGCTGAAGCACCTGCAGAAGCTTCTCTGGCACCCGCTGCCAATTGTTTAGCTCCATTGTCCAGGTCTTTGGCGCCGGCAGCTAGTTTACCGATATTGCCAGAGCTGTTTTTCAATGAAGATAGAAGTTGAGTTGAACCGTCTTCTAATGTTTGCGTACCAGCTGCTAGTTTTGAAATATCACCTGACTTCGCTTTTAAAGAAGAGAGCAGCGTATTTGCGCCTGCATTGACTTCTCCAGCGCCGGCAGCTAATTTAGAAATGTCACCTTGTTTACTAGTTAACGAAGAATAAAGTTCATTTGTTCCTGCTTTTAATTCTTTTGATCCATCTGCCAATTTGGCAATGTCCGGGGCTTTGTCGTTAAGTGAAGTAAGAATTTGACCTGTACCATTTTTCAGCTCTGTAGCACCTGAATTAATTTGTCCTGAACCGTCTGCACCAGAATTGAAACCGCTTGCAATTTCAGATAACTGAGTAAGCAGGCTCTTTGTATAAGTTGCCGTTACTTTATTTGCTAACTGCGTTTGAATTCTTTCTGTGGCTGTTTTGGTCACTTGAGCAGCCATGAAATGTAAGCCTTCATTTTGAGTATACTTTAGTTCGGGCTTTTGTGGATTTGCATCGAGAACAGTGGTCACTTTCTGTGAAAAGTCTTTTGGTACTTCAATGACCATATAATATTTAAGATCCTTTAATCCTTTTTCGGCTTTTTCGGAATCTACAAATTCAAAGCCAAGACTATTGTTGCTTTTTAACTCAGCAATTAAGTCATCCCCAACATTAATTGGTTCTCCTCCGGACATTCCACCTTCATCTTGATTGACGACTGCTACTGGAAGATTTGATAGGTTATCATACGGTCCCCATTTAGCAGTGAGGATAAGTGCCGCATATACAAATGGCACTAAAAGAATGGCGATGACGGCAATAATCCATCCTCTCCTGCTAGCAAATCCTCCTAATTCTGATTGCGAAGAATTCATATTTTTCCCCCTTTGTTTTTATTACAAATATAAATGAATCACTATTCATTATGTTTGTATTCCTAATATATTCTGACAATAAATTGAAATTCCTTCTATTTTTAAGGTAATGGATAAATATTTTTAGGTATATTTAATCATTTTCCCTAAAAAAGCAGGTGAAAAAGTAAAAAAAGGCGGATGAAATATTACTCCATCCGCCTTTTCTATAATTATGCTTTTGATGCTTCAAGCTCAAGATTAATCGTAATTTGATCACCGATTAGGACGCCGCCAGTTTCTAGAGCTGCATTGTAAGTCAAACCATAATCGCTGCGGTTCACTTTTGTTTTGGCACTGAAACCTGCTTTTGTGTTGCCCCATGGATCTTTACCTTCACCTTCGAATGTTACATCAAACGTTTCAGGACGAGTAACACCTTTAATCGTCACATCACCGCTTACTTTGTAGTCATCGCCGCTTACTTTAGTAATCTCTGTAGCTTTGAACGTTATGTTTGGATAGGATTCGACGTCAAAGAATTCAGCCGAACGAAGATGATTATCACGGTCCTCATTTTTCGTATAGATACTTGCCGTATCAATCGTAAATTCAATAGCAGCTGTCGTTAAATCAGAAGAATCCGCTGTGATGTTTGCATCAAATTTTGCGAAGTTTCCACGTACTTTTGCAATCATCATATGTTTCACTGAAAATTCAACTAAACTATGATCTGCGTCTATTACCCATTTTTCTGTTGTCATGTATATTCCTCCCAGAATTATTATCTTGGAATAAAATATATTTACTCCGAGATAACTATTTATAATGTAAGTATATGTAATTGATTATTAAAAGTCAACTACTTATTTTAAGTAAGTAACTATAATGTTTCATTTTATGAATATATGCAAAGAAAAGTCTTTAATCACCATAGTGACTAAAGACTTTTTGGTTAATTTTCTTTTTTACCTTCATACATTTTTGCTTTACTTGGCCAAAAAGCGTAACGGCCGAGCAAAGCGGTAAGAGCCGGCACTAGGAAAGGACGGACAATAAATGTATCCATTAAGACCCCAATGGACGTAATGAGTCCGAATTGAACGAGAACCTGGATGGGCACCGTTGTTAATACTGCAAAGGTAGCTGCTAAGATGATACCGGCAGATGTGATGACTCCGCTCGTTTCACTAACACCTTCTTTAATAGCTTGCTTAATTGGCATGCTCTTTTTCTTCTTCCAAATACTTGAGACCATGAAGATGTTATAATCTTCGCCAAGTGCGACAAGGAAAACAAATGCGTAAAGCGGGATGGCTCCTTGTATCGCTTCGACTCCCATGAAGTTATGGAGAATAAACCACCCAAGACCAAGTGCGGCAGTATAAGATAAGATGACTGTACCCATCAAATAAATCATCGCTGTAATGGAACGTAAATAAGCTAATAGCAGCAGTGCAATTAAGATAACAATTAGCGGAATGATAATGGTACGATCTTTATCACTCGTTACTTGGTTGTCATGCTGTGTTGCTGTTTGTCCGCTGATCCAGACTTTATCTGACGCTTTTTTTATATCAGCATTTGTTAAGGCTGATTCGGCAGCGGTTTTTATAGCAGGTATTTTATCCATTGCTTCTAAAGAATATGGATTGATTGAAAACTTGACCGTATAGGCTTTCAAATTTTTGTTTATTGCCCCTTCTTCAGGGTCGCTGACGGTTTCAACAATATCGACTTCTTTTAAGGCATCCGTAAGCGGGATATCTTTTCCTTCTGTATCAATGACTATTTTTGCAGGAGCCAGTTCTCCTGGTGAATAAGCGTCAGAAATGATGGCAAAGCCTTCTCGAGAATCCATATCCTCTGGGAAAGAAGAGAGGATGTCGTAGGTATATTTAACTTGTGTAGAATAGGCTCCAAGAATCCCAAATATAACAACGGAGATGATGACGACTGTCCATGGTTTTTTGATGACTAAATTGCCGATTCCACTTCCGATTTTATTCGTTTTCTTTTGACGTTTAACCGGTTTCCCCGTTTTTTGAGCGCGTTCTTCTTCCATTTCAGGTGTACGCGGGATGATTGGGAAAAAGGAAGCCCGGCCAAAAACAGCTAGTATTGCCGGAACCAAGGTTAAGGCGGCAATGCCCATAATAAGGATTGATAAACTAAATGGGACAGCAAAACGAGTATATGCCCCGTATTCGGCAACTAACAGAGTCAACAGGGAAATAACAATCGTTAAGCCGCTCATCGCAATGGCACCAGAAGAATCAGTAAAGGCATGCATCAGTGCTTTGCGTTTATTTTCTATTTTCCTTAATTCTGTCCGGTAATGAGAAATTAGGAATAAACAATAATCCGTTCCTGCTCCGAATAAGAGCACGGTCATAATTGAAATGGATTGGGCATCTACAGTAATCCAGCCCTTATCCGCCATGAAACCAAGAATTGGACTGGTTACAAGGTAGGCAAAACCGACCCCGATTAACGGAATAATGGCAAGCAGGGGAGAACGATAAATGAGTAATAATAGAACAAGAACTAATAATACAGTTCCAATTAATAATGTTACATCAGCACCTTTAAAAAGGCCGGTTGCATCAACAGAAATGCCGACAGGACCCGTTACACGAATAGAGAGTTCGCTTGAATCGATATCCTCTTTAAACGGATTGCCGATACCTTGTTTTTTTACTAGTGCTTGAATGTCATTTAAATTTTCCTTCAGTTCTTCAGCTCCTGCGTCTTCAGCAAAAAAGATGGTTTGAACAAGTGTAGTCCCATCCTCTGAAATGAACTCCTTAAGAGCTGGAAGCGGTACTTTATCTATAGGAGGAAGAAACGATTGGTTAGGCAGAGGATTTTTTGTAAGTTCAGCATTTAATTCTTGAACAGCCGCCAAATCTTCATCTGCTAAGCCACCTTCCCGATGCCATGTAAGCAGAGCGGGTACACCAGATGAGTTGGGAAATTCCCTTTCCATCAATTCATCGGCTTGCATAGAAGGTGCGTCGCTTGGCAGGTCGACTGTTTTGTTTACTTCCTTTTCGCCAACGGATGGTAAAGTGAAAGTTAGAATGGCAGTTAGGGCAATCCAAATACCGATTACGATCCATCTGCCTGATTTTCCTGTAACCATTCTGCTAAGTTTTTGTAAAATCGATTCGTTCAAAAAAACACCTCATTTAAATTATTTTTTTCTTTCATATATAAACGATTATGTAAAAATGTGGTGAATAAAGCCGATCCCTTTAATTATATATGAAGCAGTCAAAATCCCCAAAGTTTAATGTGCTATAGTTAGGATATAATCCGTATTAGAGGTGGAGTGAACAGGGTGTTGCATCTGATTAGGTGGGGTATGTTTTTCGGAGGTTTGTGTCTGCTGGGAATGGGAAATGCACTTGCGGTTAAGGTGAAATTTTTAGGTTTGCATCCATGGGAAGTGTTGAATGTAGCTCTTTTTCAACAGATGGGTTTGACCATTGGAAGTTGGTCAATCATAACCGGGCTATTTTTAGTTCTAATCACGTATATAGTAGATAGGAAATACATAAGTCTTGGAACCTTTCTAAATGCGATGTGCGTGGGAGTCATTATGGACTTTTTTCTCTGGTCTGGATTGCTTCCAGAGTCGTCGGGTACTTGGACAGACTATTTCATTTTGCTGGCAGGAATTTTATTGGCAGGAATCGGCGGAGGGTTATATGTGGCTTCGAATCTGGGGGCAGGACCGCGGGATGGATTTATGTTGATTGTCTCAGAAAGAACAGGTATTTCAGTAAGTAGAGCGAGAATACTCGTTGAAAGCATCATCCTCATCTTTGGTTTTCTACTAGGAGGGCCTGTATTCATTGCGACCTTTATCTATACCTTTATCCAAAGTCCTGTATTTCAAAAGTCACGAATGGTTTTCTCAGGACTTTTAGGCAAATGGGTAGAAAGACGATCAGTAACAAGGGTGATCCAAAAATAAAAAAAGCTT
>NZ_AJTN02000213.1 GCF_000305495.1 Peribacillus psychrosaccharolyticus ATCC 23296
ATCCTGCTCTATTTCATCTGATTTTCAAAGCCTTTTCACATTTATAGACTCTTTTTGGACAAAGCATGTTGAAATAGGTTGGTTGCTTGGCAGGCAGCTGACTATAACTAATGGAAGCTGCTCAATATGATCCCAGATTCTTCCCGAACTCGGGTACATTCTTCCCTAACTGCCAATCATTCTGCCTTAACTCTGAAACATTCTTCCCTACACTTAAAAATGGACAATCGCCGAAGTGATGGTTTTGTGAAAATGTGTATCCTGCTCTATTTCGTTTGAATTTCTAAGCCTTTTATATTGGGTGCTACCCGCACCTGATGGTTTTATTAAGAAGTGTAATCTTCTCTAGATATATACAAAACTAACTATCTATCTATTTATATGGTAAAAACTATCATATTCAATTACAATGAAAGTTAGGTAATAGTTATTTTATACCATTTAATAGGTTGGGTTGTGAATCTGTGATACGGAAGAAATTGATGTTATTTATTTGTATATTTTTTGGGGTTGGGTTGTTTGTTTTCAGCTTGCCATCTTCTTCGACAGCTGCTTCGGACCCTTTATATACATTGCTTTATAATGGTTTAAAAGAGTATCAAACAAAGATATCACTTGGAAAGTATGGGGCCGATACGGTAAAGGTGGCGGATACATACGAACGTGTACTAAATGATCATCCAGAAATTTTTTATACGAAACACCAATTTATCTACAACGCGCAAGCCTTTTATCCGCAATACATAGGTTCGAAGAAGCAAATTGAAAAAATGAAAATTGCGCTTAATAAAAAGGCAGATGCTGTCGTTAAAATTGCCAAGACCAAAAAAACACAAGCCGAGCGCGTCATTTATCTTCACGATTATCTCGTCAATTCAACCGAATATGACACCGAAAACTACCTAAAGGACTCAGTGCCAGAGTCTTCTTTTACTGCGTATGGAGCGTTAATCAAAGGAACTGCAGTCTGTGATGGCTATGCAAAAGCCTTAAAGATCCTGCTTAATAAAGCTGGAATTTGGGCAGTAAGGGTCACAGGCGAAGGCAAAGGTGTTCCTCATGCTTGGAATCTTGTAAAAGTCGACGGAAAATACTTTTATGTGGATGCTACATGGAATGACCCTGTTGCAGAGGACCAATCGCCGATTCTTGCTTATAATTACCTGCTCGTTCCTGAATCGTTGCTTGCAAAAGATCACACTTGGAATAAAAAGGGACTGCCTAAAGCCAGCAGCACGAAATATAAATACCTGTACACCCTAGAGGACTTTGCTCGTTATCAATCATACGTCTATTATGTAAACGATAAGGATGCAAAGTTATTCCGGATGAATCTTAATGGCAGTGGAAAAAAACAAGTTTCCAGAACAAGTTCATCTGCTATCTATTCACTAAAGGCGGCTGGGGATACGTTATATTTCATTAATCTAACAGATAACCAACATCTTTATAAAATGAAACTGACAGGAAATAACGAATGGAGAGTAATCAAAAAATCAGTCTCACGACTATCGATTAAAGGCAAGTATCTCTATTTTTATAATAATAAAACCAAAAAAACAGAAAAAACCAAAATCTAGTCAAAAGGCTGCTGAGATACCCCTCAACAGCCTTTTAACCTCTCACTCTATTCTTCATTTTTTTCGCTAAATTCATTGTAAACAATTGGGGTATCAAATTTAATACCGAAACAAATACTAGTAATTCGTTTGGACTAAATGGTACAAAGTAGCTGCCCCATTGAGACATTTCTTCATATTGTGCGTTATTTTCCCATTCAAGGATAAAGTAAAATGAAATAATTGCAGAGACTATGTTACCAAGAATAATAGGAATATAGTTACTATATAATTTTCCGATGAAAGCAAAAGTCGAAGTAGCTGCAATCATTATTAAGTAGTTGAACAATAATCGATCCGTAAAATCTTGGTACATCGAATAATAGACATAGGGATAGCCATATAAACAAAATACGATGAAACCAACCACTACTTTCCTCAAAATTCCCACCTCTTTTTTTGATAAAAACCACAAATACTATTATATCCAATAATGCCTTTATTTTCAAAATTAATTCATGAAGAAGACTGCCAATAATGAGTGATTGGCAGTCTTTTTGAAATGATTTAGTTCCCTGCAAGTTTTACTTTAACTGTATTTCCTGCATTGAAGAGTTTATAGACGCTGTTAATTCGAATGAAGTCTTCTGTTGTATTAATAGCTTGGTTTTCAGCCAATTCGTGTAGATTTTGTTCTGTGAGTTTGTTGTAGGTTGCTTTGTATTGTGAACCTGGCCCTTCATTTTTCCAGACCAAGAATTGCATTGGACGTCCTACCTTATTAAACGTATTATCTTTAAAGGTTGGATTGATCGCACCACTTACTAAAATTCCGCGCAAGCCCGGTTTCCCGCCATCTACATCTTTAATTGTATTTTGTGTAATAACTGGGTTGGACCAGTTCATCACACGGATGGCGTCAAGCCGAGTTTTTTCAATGACATTATTCTTAATAACCACGTTTTCATGGTACTTTCCTTCTGAATACTTGTGTGTTCCGATTGCCCGGTCCAGGTTCCGGAATTCATTTTTTTCAATCGTCACATTACGATTAGGAGTTCGATCAAATTTACTCCAAATTTGGCTCCAGCCTTTCGTTGCTCGATCGGGTGTATCGATGTTAATCGCTTCTTTATTTTTCTTCACAGAAGGCTTAGAGTCAATGAATTTATTATTCGTAATCTTCACCTTATCTGATGCATCCAATTCAATGAAATGGCCAGATTTCATATGGATAAACGTGATATTCTTCACACTGACATTTTTGTTATGTCCCATGATAATGGCAATGGAATCTGGATAATATTTCAAATCAATACTAACGTTCCCCTCACCGATAAAGGCAATATTCTTTTCACCATTGTATCCACCATATGCCCCTTTTTTTGCCGCCTTACTTGGACTGACTAATTGGAATATCGAGTGGGAGGCGACGATCTCTTTTGTGCCAGTAGATGTTCCTTTTTCGAGCTTCACACCATTTCTCATCTTAATGGTGACGTTAGAAGGTACATATAAAACATTGCTGATTGAATACGTCCCTTTTTTCAAAACCAACGTTCCGCCGCCCTTTTTCTCTAACTGCTCCAAATACGAACGGAGCAGATAATAGTGCTTCGTTTGCTGGGTATACGTTGAAAAATTCATCATATTCCCCTTATACGTTTTGCTGTCAGGTCCCACTGTATATACCGGACTCGCTGCACTTGCTTGATTTGGCATGAAAATAGTTAAAACTAATATCAACGCTGCCACTAACACCCCATACTTTCTCATGATTGCAAAACCCCTTTTATTATGATCTCTATAGTAGTATCGGCAAAGATTTTAAAATAATGATAAAGACATAAAAAAAGACAGGAGCCTTTACACTCACTGTCTTTTTTAAAGAAATTTCTTTTTAAATTATTTAAATACGATATTGTATTCTTCAAATTTCAGCTTAGATATTATAGTCTTTAAATCACCAAGAGTCGTTTTAGGATCAAGAGAGATACCGGTGTATGATTTTAAAAGTGTGCTTAAACTAATCGCTCCACTTGTTTTAGAATCAACGTCACTAAGAGTAACCGTCTCATCTTTTATCGTAACACTTACTGTATGTTTTCCACCTTGAATACCTTCTTTAACGATTGTTACATATTCATTATCATATGTTGTTGGAAGATTAGATCCGACACCTAATTTAATCGAAACCTTGGTTTCTGCAGATGCCTTCTCGTTACTTAAAGTCCCTGTCAGAGTAACCGGTTGATCTAGAACGAGTGCTCTCAAATTAGCGATTGAAATTCCATCTTTACCAACATCCAAATTTCCAAGTAATTTGCTTACAGGTACTTTAGTTACACCATCTGCTTTAATATCATAGTGTAACCCTTTATCTTCTAATTTAACGTTATTTCCTCTAACTTCTACACTTTCAAGTACGAACTTAGTAGCATTTTCTGAAGTTATCTGCACTTCAGTAAACTTACTTTCATTCGCTACTCCTGATAAATCAATTAACCCACTCACCATAGGATAAGACTTGCCACCAACAGTCGCTGTAACATCCTTCAACTTAGGTGTAGTAATCGGCACCCCAGGATTTGTTGGATCTGTTACTGGTGGTGGAGTAACTCCTCCACCGCCGCCGTCACCAGGTGGTGTTACTGGCGGTTTTACTGGATTTCCAGTAAACACGATGCTGTCGTCCGCTTTGTTGACGGTTCCTTGGTTGTCGATTTGCACTTCGCCTTTCACGGATGGGTCAACTTTGATTTCGCCGACTACTGTGTTTTCTGCGACTTTGATGATGGCATTTGCATCTTTGATGACAATTACCGTGTCTTTTAAGTCACCAGATAGGGTAATGATTTCGCCTTTTTTAGCTGGGTCGATGTTGATTTTTGCAATTTCCACGCCTTCAGCAGCTGTGAGGTTAGCTCCTGCTTTTAGTGTTAATTCATTAATGACTGTTCCTGCTGCAAAATTAAGTTTCTGTTCGTTACCCTCAACAACAACGTTCGATTTATCGAATTTTCCGGCAAAGTTAATTGCTTTCGAATTTTTAGATTTTAAATTGATTGTGCTGAACGCATTACCATTTGAAGATTGCAGATTTACGTTTCCGCCAGCTTTATCACTAACTAAAAGGTTAGCTATTTTTGCGCCCGCTCCAGCTACAATGTTAGATCCATTTGCATCGTTCACAATTAAATCATTAGCCGTAATATTAGTAAGATGCAAGCTCTTCTCAGCGACATCCTTAACGATGATTTGTCCGCCTTTATTTTTTAATGAACTAACTTTTACATTTTCAAGCGTTACCGTTCCCGCACCTTTATTAATCCCCATGATGTTTAGGTTGCCTTTAATATTGGCATTACGCAGTTTGATGTAACGATTTTCTCCAGCAATAACTGTAACATCTTTTGTGTAAGTCAAAGCTTGTGCTGGTGTTTCACCACCGCTTATAGTCGGGTTAGCAGCTGATTTAGATGTCGCGATATATATTTTACCCAAGGCATTCAGCTTATCTAGCGAAGGGCTGTATGCAGCATAAAGCTTTTTGTAAAGTTTGCTTGATGTGCTGACATAGTTATACTTTTTGTTATCTGATATTAATTTTTTTAGACTCGTGATATATGTAACCGCTTTTGCATAATCTTCATTTTTGACGGATTTTACAAGATTGTCTGTGTCACTCTTAAAGTTTAATGCGAATTTTGCAGTAGAAACGATGGTAGATGCCTTATCGGAGTATGCTTTAGTTAAAGCTGGACGAGTTGTTTTACCATAAACACTTTTGATTTGTTTATCTAGCTTTTTCAGATCTGAGCTTACAAGATCATATTGTTTTTTAGTCGTTTCATTTAGGTTATTAGCTTGTACTCTTTCATTAAGCACTTTGCTTGCTGTATTAAGTTTGATACCCATTTGGACAGCTGCTCTATATTTATCCGTACGGTCGATAAAAGGTTTCACCTTTTGAGCAAGACGTGTTTCCAAAACTTTACGCTCTTTGGAATTCTTTACTTTCTTTGCTTCAGCTAAAGCTTTGTTATACGCCGTTTTCGTTTGTTTGTATAATTTTTCATTTGGCAAACCTACAGCTGTTTTTGGATTGGCTTTCTTTCTTGCGTCATAATTAATATCTTTTTTTAGTTGAGCGGCCAATTTTTCGGCCTTAGTAACAGAGTTTTTTGCACTTGATGCAGCATCTACATTAATTGGTTGCGCTACAGCGGCGACTCCAGTGACGGCAGCAGTAACAGTTAAAACTTGAATAGCTTTTTTCTTGTTTAACATTCCTCAGCCTCCATTTTATAGAATAGTATTTAAGTAAATTTTATCATTCAAGGAATATTTATACAACCTTTTGCAAACGTTTTTATTCTTCTGTTAAAATACGACAAATTACTAATCCATGTTTACTATTCTTCTTTATTCACCTTCTATTATCATAAAATTATGCTAATATTAACAAAATTATATTTTTAAGGAAGGATTGAGCATGAATCGTATTATACTAGTTACTGTTTTTTTATTAGCCATTGCGTCAATAACCTCAGGAAGCCTTTATTGGAATAAACAGCAAGAGGAGATAATTAACAAAGCAAAACTGACGCTTAACAATGTAGAAGCTTCCGAAAAGACGAAGGAAAATGGAGCTGTAGAATCCAAAAAAACAGAGTCTACAAATTCAAACATTCCTGACAAAAAACCTTTGAATGAAATTAAAGACCATTATGTATCCCTTTTTAATGAACTCGAAGTACAGGAAACAAGCAAAGCCGATCAGCTTTTAGTACAAGCTAAAGCCGATCAGGTAAGCGGAAAATTCACCAAAGCTGAACTAACAACGAAGTACAAAGATTTATCTCAAAAGTTGGAACAAAATGCTGATCAAACATTTAATGTTTTGTACGAAGCCCTGCATTCAGATTTAACAAAGAATGGACATAGTACAAGTGAGGCAAAAGAATTCAAGACTATCTATAATACTAAAAAGCAAGAACGTATTGAACGCATTATTGAGAAATTAAATCAAATGTAAGCTGTATCAAAAAAAGTTTCCTTAATTAGGAAGCTTTTTTTGATGTGTTAAAAGATACCTAAGACTTTTTTACGTTTAACAGGCTGTGGTTCCTCTTTGTATACATTTTTTCCTGAAACTAAAAGTTGAGCGTTTTCTTGAAATAAATAAACATGGTCTATCCCATATTTCTTTTCAATTACCCCATAGGCTTGCGCCAACTGAAAAGGTCTATTGGTTGTATTATGAGCATCAGATGCTATAAAGTGGGTCAACTCTGCCTCTATCAGCTGCATGCTGAACTTTTGAATGGTCTTACCGAAAAAGCCAGTTATGCTTGAAGCCGTTACCTGTGTAAGGGCCCCATCTTTTACAAGCTGAAATAATAGTTCTGGCTCTGCGATAATTTCTCGATTTCGTTCAGGATGGACAATAATCGGAATCAGCCCATTCAATTGGATATCATAAAGCATTTTTTTTGTGTATCTTGGAACATGGTTAGAAGGTAATTCAATAAAGAGATATTGTCCGCCATTATTGAGCGTCAATATCTCTTCCATTCTATATTCTTCAAGTAATTCTCCAAAAATACGTACTTCCTGCCCAGGCATTACTGTGAGGTTAATATTCTCCTCGACTAATCGTTGATTCATTTCTCGAACTTTATCTATAATCAACGACTTTGAATTATTGTATTGACCATTTTTATGATGGGGAGTAGCAATGATGGTATCAATTCCGTCAAGAACTGCTTGCTGAGCCATTCGTAAACTTTCAGATACATCCTTTGGCCCATCATCCAACCCTGGTAATAGATGACAATGAATATCTATCATTATTTTCTCCCCTTCTACTCTCTATTACTCTCCGTAATAATAATAGTAATTGCTATCGCTTGTTTTCTTCTGATTCAACACTACACCAAGAAGCTTGGCATTTACCGTTTCTAATAAATCCTTTGCTTTAACAGCTGCATCCACTTGCGTTCTTCCACTGTTAACAACCAAAATGGTTCCATCACATTTATTAGCAAGAATTTGTGCATCTGTGACAGCAAGTACTGGCGGTGTATCAAGTAGAATAACATCATAAACGTTATATAACTCTTCCATCAGGCTATCCATTGCCTGCGAACCAAGCAATTCAGCCGGATTTGGTGGAATAGGGCCTGTAACAAGGACTGATAAGTTTTCGACATCCGTTTTCTTAACGGCATTTGTAAACTCAGTCTGTTTACTAAGAACATTCGTCAGTCCAATTAAATTGGTTAGCTGAAAAGTATAGTGAACAGTTGGTTTTCTCATATCTCCATCAATCAACAGGACTTTTTTTCCCTGCTGGGCAAAAACTACAGCGAGGTTGGCAACCGTGGTGGACTTGCCCTCTGCTGGACCTGACGAAGTGACGACGATAGACCGAATTTGATGATCGAGTGAAGAGAATTGTATATTAGTCCGAATGGTTTTATATTGCTCAGAGACTGGTGAACGAGAACTAGTATGCGTAATTAATGTCCGGCTGTGCGCCATTAATCCCTGCTTTTTTGAATTCATTTTATTTTGCTTCAAGAGATTCACCTCGACTACTTTTTTTCCTGCCGTTTTGCCCACTGTATTTTAGTTTTTCTTCTTCTGCAGAAATGACTGTTACAGCCCCAAGAACAGGAAGACCAAGAAGTTTTTCTATATCTTGTTCAGACTTCACGGTATTATCGAGATATTCAAGTAAGAATGCGAGTCCAATTGATGCCATTAATCCAACCACAAATGCAATTGCCATATTGAGTACAGGCTGTGGTTTGATTGGCACTGGATTATCACTTAATTCAGCAGGAGAAAGGATATGGATATTGTCAATTTGCATAAGCTTAGCAATTTCTCGTTGAAACACCTTCGCGATTTCATTCGTAATCAAGACCGCCTCGGCTGGGTCATTATTCTGAACACTTAACGTGACAACCTGTGATTGTCCTTCTTGACTGACACTCAAACTGCCATTCAAACCTGCAGGTGTCGTATCAAGTTTTAATTCTTCTATTACTTGATCCAATATGTACGGACTTTTCATAATGACATTATAGGTTTCTATATATTTCGCATCTGCATCAAAGGACATCCCCGCAATTGATGCCAAAGCCCCAGCAGCTGCTTGACTGACCAAGATTTGTGTTGACGATTTATAAACAGGCTTTATTAAAAAATAACTCAGTGCCCCGCTTATCGCTGTTGCTAATAACGTAATACTAATTATTAATACAATCCTCTTTTTCAAGGTTTCGACTAACTCACGTAAACTAATTGTTTCTTCCATAATTCCCTCCAACACTACCTTTTATTTAATAAAAAAATGCCCGCTTATTTCATGTTATAAACGAGAGTAAACGGCTGTTTAACTCCTGCAGAATTCGTCAATACTCCTGCAAAAGTATAATCACCAGTAAGACGAATGAGACCAATAGTTATATGATTTTCTTTCATTTTTTCAGTGCCGTGTAAGTTATTATGTCCTTTCTTTAATGACTGAGAATAATCATCAGAGATAAACACACTTGCTGCGGCAGGAATCTTTGTAAAAGTTAATCTATAATCCTCTTTGACTGACAAAGAAGTTTGAAGAATGATATCACTATCACGGGAATCACCTAAATTATAGGTTACAGTTAATCTATTTTTCTTTTCAGAGATATCTGCTTTAAATATTTGATGTGTTGTCTTTACTACTGATTCTGAAATAGCCGGAGTGATTACTTCAGGTTCTGGCTTCTTAACAATAGGCGCTTTTGCTATGGGTTTTAATGTGGTAAAAACCTTTTTAGCGGGATTCGCTATTGATTTATTCTTTGTTGTTTTAATATTTTTTATAATGAGTACATACTTTCTTCCAGCCTTTAATGCCTTTTTCGGTTTTACCTTAATGGTTTTCTTATTTTTAGATAACGATAGTGTTAAGGGAATTTTTGTTTTCTTATTATATTCCGTCATATAAATCGTCTTGGACGTAACTGTCTTTTTGGAAATCGTTTTTTTATAGACTAGTTTCCAAGAATGAGTGACAGCTACTGCTTTTTTATAGGTTACCGTTTTATACCCCTTCGCATAGTTACGATCTGCAGGATAAAAGGTGACAAGCAAGAAACAGGAGACCAATAAGAAAACCTTTTTCACTTAGAACCTCCTTTAATGAAAATATGAAATTCTCTCACTTCATTTTTTCCATTTTAACCTATAAATCGGTTAAATTGGACATTTTTATAGAATATCCTCTTAAAAACTAACTATTTTCCTATTTTTCAAATATTTTATTAAAATAAAAAAGACTCCTGATTTTTAAATCAGAAATCTCTTTATCCACCCGTATTTTTTCAGTCAAATACGTTCTGAATTGATGTGCCCAATTGTATGTTTATGCACGCTTATAAGTTTATGTAAGGTAGAAAAGTGCTATCTACCAACGTTCTTTGAAATTTAATCAATCGATTGATTAACTAATTTTTCTTAATTAATCGATTGATTAAGAACTTTTGTTATTGAGCAACTTTGAATGTGTAAGATCCACCGCCATATTGGATCAGTACATAATACGTTCCTTTAGGTAAGGTAACCGTATAGGTACTTTTAGTTGGTTTTTTCACATAATAGTCGGTGCGGATTTTAGCATATTCCTTTCCTTTTGCATTTACAATTAAGAGATCACGTTGCTTTTTAGGGGTATTGTTATACGTAAGACTTACTTTTCTTTTTTTAGTGACGGTAAATTTGAAATAATCCTGATCGGTGAACCCTTCTAGAGAACCCGAATAGTTTTTGCCAAATTTAATCCCATTCGCTTTCTTAACGGTATCATTGTCTTCTCTTTCATAGTAATTACTGCTCTTAAAGTTCACTTTCATCTTATACGCCGTATCATAAATTCCCGAAATAGCGACGTAATATGTTCCTTTACTCAAGCCGATTTCCCGGACTTCATTTCCTTTACTCTTTGTCGTCGTATAGAAACTCGTCATTTTTTCACCTTTGCTCGTAAGAACCTCCACATACCAGCTTCGTTTCGTATTGGTCTGAACCGTAATGGACAAATTACCATTTTTCTTTAACTTCGCCTTGTACACATGTTCATAATTTCCATTCGCAGTGGTAAGCTTACCGGTTAAATTTTTGTTGAAACTGATTGTTTTTGCCTTCTTAAAATCTACTGAGGCAGAAGCAGGCTGGAAAACTTGCAGGGATAACACACTCACTAATAAAAAACTTATTAACCCTTTTAACCACTTATTCATGAATCTCACCTTTCAAATTTATTTGTGTAAAATATGAGAGGTCATATGTAGCTACGTCTACTCTTTACATATATTACTAATTATCCAATACCCGAATTATTACCATTTATTCCTATAAATTAATTTCTTTCATAGAACCCCCATCCAAATTGGACGGGGGTGATTCGTTATTTCTTTACTGATACCGTTTTAGCTTTCCCAATATTTCCTGCTTGATCTTTCGCATAAACAGCTAATTTTGTGCCAGCTTTTTGTTTTTTAATTTTAACGGAGTAAGCACCTTTTTTACTAACGGTTGCTGAACCGATTACTTTCTTGCCTGCCTTGACATACACCTTCGCTCCAGCTTCTGCTGTTCCTGTCACTTTCGTTGCTGTCTTTTTAACAGCATTTACGGAAGGAGCTTTTGGTGCCGTTTTATCGAGCACTTTAACAGTTTTACTCTTACTGACATTCCCAGCTTGATCTGCAGCTGTTACAGCAAGAACAGTTCCTGCTTTTTGAAGCTTAATTTTAATCGAGAACTTACCTTTTTTATCAGCTGTACCACTTCCAAGAAGCTTCTTGCCTGATTTTATGGTCATTTTTGCTCCGGCTTCAGAGGTTCCTGTCACACTTGTCACCTTATCCGTTACCTTGCTGATTGAAAGAACTTTCGGAGCCGTTTTATCAAGTACAATTATCTTTTTTGGAGAACTGATATTGCCAAACGCATCTTTTACTGTAATAGATAGGATTGTACCAGCTTTTTGAGATGTAATCTTGATACTGAATAAGCCATTAGCAGCCGTTCCAGTGGCTAACGTCTTATTTCCCGCTTTAATCGTAATGGTTGAACCCACTTTGGCTGATCCCATTACTTTTGTATCTTTATCACTAACCATATTGACGGAAGGAGCTGCGGGTGGTGTTGCATCTAGGACAACAAGTTCTGTTGAATCGCTCTCAATCTCTCCCGCTTTGGCAGTAGCATAGAGTTTTGTTCCCGCCTTAAGCTTCTCAGATAATTCAATGGAAAAGACGCCAGAGGAATTCGCATCGGCCCATACTCTAAAGTTTTTTCTATCCGAAATAATTACCGTAGTGCCCGCATCAGCTGTTCCAGTAATAACTGTACTAACGGTTGTCACCGTATTAACTTTAGGTGCATACGGCTTGACGGTTGGATTAGGTACAGGTGAAGGTTCCACTGGAGGTGTTGGATTCACTGGCGGTTTCGGTATGATGTCACCTGGCTTTGGTGTTGGTGTCGGTTCTGGCTTTGTGGTCCCTGGATCCGGGGTTGTAGTCCCTGGGTCTGGTGTTGTTGTTCCTGGATCTGGAGTTGGTGTCGGGTCTGGTTTAGGTGTAGTTGGTATTTCTTCTCCACTGATTACGATTGTCTTGGATACTGCAGTTGCACCTGTAGCTGACAATCGCACTGTATATGTATCATCAACATAATTCTTTGGCTTAATCGTTGTTGATATACTTCCATTTACACCAATAGAATCATCTTTCCATTGATACGTTTCAACTGTTTTTCCAGATGAGTTTTTCACCTGAAGGGTTGGGTTCGTTCCTTTACCAGCCTTTGTTCCTTTTAAAACAGTACCTGTAATTGATATCGTGTCAATTTGCTTATAGTTTTCAGCATCTGTACTAAGAGATACCGTTACGCTATCCTCTGCATGGACGGGTAAAACAAAGCCTAACAATAAGAAAGCTGCCGTAAGAATGGATAGAAAACTTTTCTTCAAAACATTCACTCCCGTTTTGTAGAAGGAAGGGAGACGAAGCTCGTCTCCCTTTTTCTACTTTGAATTTCAAAACACTTAGTTTACGGTAAACGTTGCAATCGTACTTGAATCAGCAAGTGGAATCAGATTATCTTGGTTATCCCAGATAAATACTTCGACCGTGTACTTACCATTATCGAAATCTGCAAGCGGGATATTAACACCAAAGCGATTATTTGAACCACTTGTAATGGCTTTTGCACTCACTTCTTCGAAATAAACAACTGCGCCATCTGTATCCTTCACTTGGAAGATCACAGTAGGATTGATGACCTTACTGCCTAAATTCTTTACAACTGTTTTGACATTGGCAATGCTATCAGCTTTAAAAGCAGTTGCTACATTTCCTGCCTTATCAAGCGTCGTCACTTTTTCAACAGTTACAGGGTAATTTGAAACGTTAAATGCAACCTCATATTTAACGGCACTTACTGGAGATACTGTTTCTTCAACTGCTTCCTCAGTATTTCCAGGTGCTTCTGTGCCTTCCTCTGTGTTTACATCAGTTTCCACCGTTTTTTCTTGATCTTCCGCTTCAGGTACGGTTACTTCTGCTTCCTTACTTGCAGATGCAATACCAACCACGAATTTATATGCTCCGCTTTCGGCCAAGTTATCTGGTTTAAACGTGCCATTAAACGTTTTTCCTTCTTGCGCTTCAAGAACAGTTTCGTCGCCATTTGGAGCGATTACTTTTGCATCCCAAACTACTGATTGAGAAGCTTCTGCTTTTAGCTTAGCTGGTTGATCTACCGTTACATTTGCATCTCCATTTTCTAATGTCAATGAAGTAACAAATGCCGCTGGAGCGGATGCACCTTTGTAAATGATAAGTGTTTCCTTCGTTACATGACCAACAAGGTCAGTAACCTTAAACTCAACTTTATTTTCACCATCTTCAAGTATTAGATCTACCTTAACTTCCTTAGAAGTAGGTCTCATTTCGTATGGTTCGTCGAATCCATTTTGGTATTCCTCACTGCCGTTAACCTGCAGACGAAGGTCGTCAAAGTTATCAGCAATGTTCACTGTAACGGTTGGATCTTCGGTTACCACATGGTCAGCTGGTAAACCAGTAATTTCAAGCGTAGGAGCTGTTGTATCAATAATTACCTGACGTCTGAATTCAATTTTATTGCCTACTTTGTCGGCACCTTCAAAATAAATGTCATGGACACCGTCTTCTTTAAAAGTAATTTGTGAAGAGAAGTCGTAATTTTTCGTTAATTTGTTATACGTTAGTGGCAAGTCTTGTGGTGTTTTAGTTAATTTATCACCTTTAACTCTTAGGTATTCCAATCCTGAGCTATCGGCTACGTACCCAGAAACTGGAACTTGGCGTGTGTCATAAGCGCCCAAGGCTTCAGGTGTATCTGAAACGATATATGGAATTGTGTTGTCTCCAGGACCAGACACTGTTTGTCCGCTATGGTTAAAGGCATAGTCATAAGCTGTAACGACGATGTTTTCAGGATTTACTTTTTTATCAACTGCGAATTTAAACGATTTTTTAGTTCCAGGATCAATATAGCCTAGCGATTTTCCATCCCCAATGATTTCAATGTATTGCAAGCCGCTTCCATTTGCGTTATCACTAGCATCGAAAGAAAGGACCCCATTTTTACTGCTGTAAGTCGTGTTTTCCACAACTGGTGCTGTGTTATCAACAATCACAGGAACTCTTTTAATCTGTGGTTCCTTACCTGCATAGTCGACTTGTGTTTTAAATTGGTAGAAATACGTACCGTCTGCTGCTACTTTATTGTTTAGATTGCCATCCCATTCGGTTATACCTTTATATGAATAGGGAGAGCTTGCATAATAATTTTTTCGTTGGTCTTTATCCGTACGAAGCTTACGTAGAACTTTTCCATTTTTATCTGTAATCGCGTATTCTACCGATTTACTATTACGGAGGAAACTGACTACTGGTGTTACACTTTCATTAAACCCATCTTTATTTGGAGAAATAGCAATTTTATTTTCAAGGTAAGCCCCTGTAAATGGATTAAATCCTAGGTATTCACCTTCTTGATCGACCATTCCTGATACTTTGTAATAAGACGAACCAAGATTGTAAATCATTTCATCTACAATCGGTGCCTTATTCCAGTCCCCTTTAAATCCTACATACGGAACCGATAGATCAGGGAAAACGATGTCTTGAGATTCATTAGTAAGTGTGATGAATCCTTCAACAAAGTAGCCATTCTTTTGAGCAGCTTCTAAGGCTTTAGTTGCGCTAGAAAGATCTACTTTAACCGTAATATCCTTCGTTTCTCCTGCAAACAATGTAACCTTCGGCGTATCAATCTTAATTTTCGCACCGTTTATTACTTGCTCTTTTAACGCATTACGTGCCGTTGGTCCTGATCCTGTTATAGCATCCGTTAAAACAGATGCACCCACATTATACGTAGCATCTTCCTTACTGAAGTTCGTTGCGGTAACGGTCATACTGAACACGTCATTCCCAATTTCCTTCAGTTCAATTTTGCCTTCTTTTGTTCCTTTTGCTTCAACATACACAGGCGTTGAAACTGCTGCATTCAGCTGCATTAAGCCCGAACCTTGAAGTCTTGGAGAGTAGGCAATATTGCTATTTGATTTATCCGTAACAATTTTTGCTGTATTCATTAGCATTGTTTTAGCACGTTTAACTTTATCAGCGCCTGTTAGGTTCGGGAATAATTCTTGAACCTTTTGTAAAACTAGAGCTGAACCGCCTGAAGCATGTGGAGCTGCCATGGACGTACCACTCATCACACCATATTTATTATCGTTTAGCGTTGAATAAATTTGTCCGCCTGGAGCTGTGATTTCAGGTTTAATTTCAAGACTAGGTGTAACGCCCCATGAACTGAATGAAGACATTTGACCTGCTGCTCCATTCACAACTGTAGTCATATCCCCAGTAAAGCTCACTTTCCCAACTCCACTAGCTGCTTTAATTTTTGTTTCTAATGTTGTTCCATCTGCAATACTTAATGAAACAAGTGGAATTGTAGGATTATTCAGCGCCATGCTGACATAATCACCATGTGCGGCTGTTCCTCTAACGATGACTCCTGCTGCTCCAGCTTTTTCAGCTTGTGCTTGGATTTCACCATAGTTAGGAGCCGCAGCATTTCTTACCGCAAACACTACTTTTCCTTTTACATCTTTCCCTGTATATTGAGCCGGACTTCCATCCCCTACATAGACAACATCCAGTTCTTTATTTTTTCCAAATATAGTTAGAGGTATTGGAGAAGACTGCGTTTTATAAGCGATTGGAAGTGTTTCATTACCAATTTTGATCATCATCTTATCTAAAGTAACTTTATCATTTTCAATAGAAGCGACTGACATGGAATTGGTAGAAAGACCAGGAGATCCAACTAACCCAATATCAGGATTGGTCGCAAGCGGGTTACTATAGCCATTCCCAATTTGTGCAGAGTTACCTGCTGAAATGGACATCAATACACCATTATCAACCGCACGATCAATGGCCTTTTGCTCTAAGCTCGATGTATCCACAAAGCCGGCTGTTGAGCCTAAGCTCATATTAAGAACATCTGCACCGAGAATGATTCCATCATCAATGGCTTTAATATAAATATCACCAAACGTAGATGGCATCGCTTGGTCATTACCAAACACTTTTAATGCCAGCAATTGCGCCTCTGGTGCGACACCTTTTATTCCATTTCCATTTTCATCACCATTGGCTCCAACTGTACCGGCAACATGCATCCCATGCATCGAGGCATCAGGGCCAAGATCAAGAATTTCGTTGTTTTTATCGGCGTAGTTATAGCCATAAGGAACTTTTGATGTGAAATACTTACCAGGTATTTTTTTTGTGCTCGCAAACTCGGCTATTTTCTCAGCCGATAATTTATATTTTGTATCCTTTGAAAGCACCATGTCTTTATGGTCTGGGTCAATCCCTGTATCAATAATCCCAACAACCATCCCTGCGCCATTATAACCAGCGTTCCAAGTTTGAACGGCCTCAACCATGCTCTTACTTGAAAGCATTTCAGGTTTTTCGGAAGGTCTTTCGTATTCATTTACAATACTTACCCCTTCAACATTCGGCAGCTTTTCAAGTTCTTCGATTTGACTGAACTCAACTTCTCCGCTTACGCCATTAACGACAGTTGTAAAGGTGTTTTCAACTTCAAAGCCAATTTTTTCATCTTTAATTTCTGCTAGTAAATCAGCATGTTCACCTTTTAAATCTGCTTGTAAATTGGTTTTCTCGGATTCTTTTAGATCTTTATATCGTAAACCCTTTTTAGTAGAGTAGTTGATTGCCGGCTCGCCCTCAAGCTCAACAATAACTCTTACTCGATCTCCATCTTTAAAATCCTTCGTGAAATCTGAAACTTTTTTATCTGATTTTTGCAGCTGAACCAGCTTGTCCAAATTATCTGTTTCTGCTTGGACAAAGTTAGCCCCTATACCTAAATTAGAAACCGTTAATAAACCAACTAGTCCGATTGAGGCTCTTTTTCTAAATCTACGAATCTTCTTCACTCAGTTCTCCCCTTTTTTAAAAAAATAGTAAAATAATAAAAATGGACTCCTCTCTCTCTAAATATGTACCTAATCCAAAGTAAAATTGGGTAATTTTTCTTAGGTATTCAAAATGTAACACTGCTGACACAGTGAGTAAAGAGCGAAATATGTCGAAATGCTCAATATTCTAAATTATTTTTATATTTAAATAACTTGCTGTTTTGTTCTCATTAAAAGACTTCTTAAAATTAGTTTTATATACTGAACACTGGAGAAATAGCACGGATAAAATAATCCTTAATTTCCCTATTTTAAGGTATTTTTACCTATAACTAATGTCTTATAACCAAATAAATGTTATGGGTTATCACAACTATATACCTACAAATCAGTCGTCTGCATATTTCTTTATAAAGAACAACAAGTAGATAAACACTTCACCAAGATTAGACTTATAGATTCAAAAAGTTTGCACCTTCTCTTAAAATCTATTAATTATTTCAATTTCTACGAATTAATGACATAAAACCATAAAGTTATTTCGATATATAAAAAACAACATCACTAATCAAAGTGATGTTGTTTTTCTATGCATACACTTAACTAGCTTTTTTTCCTAGTTTTTTATGCTTCTTTTTCTTCTCTTTAAATGGTGACGCTATTTTCTCCCCGTTGGAATGATAAAAGGTAATGTTGCTGACATCAACGTGTTTTCCTTTTTTCCATTTCTTCACGTGTTCAGCGCCACGAATTTCTTTAACTTGATTATTTTCAATCAGAACTTCTTTAACCACTGAGCCTTCAAAGTCTACTATTGAATTTTTCTTGTCTGGACAGATGATAATCTTCGTTTTCTTTAGGCCTTCACCGTTTAGCGTAGCGGTTGCTTTTACCCAGATTCCTTCTTTAATAGAAGAGGAACGATCCATCATGACTAAAGAATTCTCCGTATCAATCACGAGTTTTTTAGCTTTGTAACCGACAAGATTATAAATTTTATTATATTTCTTCTGAGCAGTTAATTCAGTTTGAATGATCAACGGATCATGATCGCTTGCCCGGCCATCTGCTTCTGTAAAAGAAGAGTTAATGTGGACAATCTCTGCTTTCGTCTTAGCCGCCATATTATTGCTCACTAGGATATGATCCAGGACCTGTGAATTCCCTTGATAGGTGTAAGAATAACGTTTAGCAAAAGGTACAGTATCGACCATATTAGTCAATTCTTTTCCTTTTAACACCTCAAGCGGTTTCGAGAACTCGAAATCATTGAAATCGCCTAATAGCACGACATTCGCCTGTTCATCCTTCGCTTTCACATCTTTCACAAACCCATTTACGATTGACGCAATCTGCAGGCGTTGAATTTCACTAGTCAGCACTGGCGGCTGATTTTTGCCGAATAGTGGTTGATCTCCGCCTTTGGAATTGAAATGGTTCGCTACAACAATCACCTTTTCACCATTAAATTCAAACTGTGCGGCAAGCGGCTTTCGGCTTGAAGCAAACGCTGGATTGGTTGGATCTATGCGTCCAGGATTTAGGGTGAGTCTACCCTCACTGAAGCCAACAGCCTCTGTTGCAGTACCTTTCACGCCAGGAGTTAACGTTATTTTGTCTTGCTTATATAAAAACCCGACACGGATATTCCCACCAGGAGCACCGCCATCTTGATTATTTTCCGGTGCAATATCTGTATATTGGTAGACAGGACCGCCTAGTTCGTTAATTTTTGCTGTTAATTTCTCATAACTTTGTGCAGCATCTGTAGTTCCCGTGTCTTTTGCTCCATCATTATCTTGCATTTCTGTTAACCCAATAATATCGGGTGATTTTAAATTTGTCACAATGGCTTCGGCTAATTTAGTCAATTTATCATCAGCTGATTCTGCTGAGAAATTTTCAAGATTATAAGAAGCAATTGTCAGCTTCTTTTGGTCTGCTTCTATTGAAGTGACTTCCCGCTTTGTGCCTCCATCTTTCAATTCAGGCAGTTTAGCTTTATCCGTTAGTACTTTATAATTACTAAAACCATAGCTGACCACACCTGTAACGTTCCCTGCAAAGTAATCCCCTGTTTTGGCCACGTAATTACGGTCGTTAATCAACAGGCTGATTCTTTCAGGGTTCGCATCGGACTCTGTATATTTAAGGCCGCCTGCAGCAGTATTCGTTTGGTAGTTCCCCGGCACGACAATCACTTCACCATACTCCTGCGGTGCAACTACTTTTGGAGAATCCAGTTGAACAAGCATCCCTTCTAGACTTTCGTAAAAATCAATGCCATCTGTATCTGGATTAAATACGGCCAATCCATCGCTATCAATTTTTTCTGTCGGCGAAATACGATCAACTCCGAGAATAACGGGTTTCGGCAAGGCTTGTCCTCTTTGAACTGTCGTCATTTCTGATACATTGATTTCTGTCATTGTCAGATCTGTACTTTGCTTATCAGAATAGCCATCTAGGACGAATTCTTTCACCTGGCCAGAAATCTTCATCAGGTCACCTAGTTGAACTCCGTGAGCTTTTTTATAGATAAGAATTCCTTCTGCCGTGCGCTCATCATTATCACCTTCTGGATCCTGCATATAAAAATTGTTTGCATCTACTATATACGTCACAACACCTTCGATATCAGCTACAGACTGGTTTTCATAGGGAGAGGTATGACCGATCCCCTGAATATCGTGTATGCGTGGATCACCAACTTGAATGGTATACGTAAACGTGGATACCATACTGTCCTTTAAGTCCTTTTTAACTGCAAACGCTTTAATAGTTGTTTCCTTTTCAATAACGATAGCTTCTTGATAGATGCTGCTCGATGTGGATGGTTCTGAGCCGTCCGTTGTGTAATAAATGGTTGCTCCTTCTGTGGCACTTGCTAAAGTAATTGATTCCCCCGTTTTAATCATGCCGCTTCCAGGAACAGCTGCCACTTCTTGAACCTTTGTTGAATCCTGAATCACATCCAACTTACTTCTTGGAATCAGTTGATACACGTTTTTAAAGGAACCTAACACACCTGTAATTTGCTCATAGCTTGTCCCAACTGTCAGCAGTTCCGCATCATTAGGACGGATAGCAAAGCTTGTTCCTTGGTCATCCTTTACTGTGTAGACGCCGTTAGTTAGCGATTCGACATGTACATTTTTCAGAGACACTAATGTCGCTTCTTTAGATTCATCAAGTTCCGAAGCTTTCACTTGGCTCGCTTGCGGCACTCCAGACTTTTCGATTACTGTGACATCTGATTTCTGTACTTCAAGTTCTAATAGTGACTGATAATCTACTAATTTTCCTTTTACTTTAACCAGATCGCCAGTTTCCAGTTCAAGTCCTGCACCGTATAGAACAATTCCTGCCGTCTCATCTTGGATATAGACAGTTGTATTGCTTCCCGTAAATACTGCAGTGACAATTCCAGTCGTTAATGCTGCACTGCCAACCTCTTGTTTTCGAACGTCCAAAATTGAACTTGATGATAAAATACTGTATTCAAATACAGCCACTTCGCTGTTTTCTAAACCAGGAGCTAACGCTACCGCCTTAATCGTCATGGCTGAATCAATTGTAATGGGCGATTCATATTTGGTACTTGAAGCATTAGGTTCTGATCCATCAACCGTATAATAGATCTCAGAATCGGCCGTTTCAGAACGTAAGCTTACCTTCGTTCCTTTTTCTACTCCGCCGGTTGTACTGGCTTTAACGGTTTCGACTTGGTTCGAGTCTTCGTCTTCCACAATACTTCCCGCCGTTAATTCCTTCATACCTGAAACAGTAAAGTATGTTTTCAGTTCACCCGTAACGCTGACTTTTTTTCCTAAATGAGCGGGTGTGGTTTTTAAGCCTAATAAGGTCCGAAGTGTTGAGCCGCTCTTTAACTCAACCGGCATAATTTTAGCAGGATCTGTTTCTTCAGGAGAATCCGCAATAGCAATGTTCGTATCAGCATATTTTGCCGGATCCTTTGTGTACGACTTGGTGCCTGTTGTGTAGCCGACAATGTATCCTTCTACAGTAGCCGTACCAGTATTATTTTCTATTGCTTCACCTACTGTTATGACGTTCGCTGCCATTGACTTATCGACATTAAATGGAGTCATTAAACTAAAAAGTAACGCTAAAACCAAACCTAAGTTTATCTTTTTTCGCATGCCACACACTCCTTCAAATTTAATTACTTGAACCAAGACTAACTACTGATGAAATTTTACAAATACTGACTCATTACCCAAATATATAATAAATTCCAACAATTCAAACAGAGTACAAAGAATCAATAATTGATTATTCAGTAAAAAATCCAGCTAGTAACTAAAGTGAAATGTTCTTCATAAAATCAATGGTCTTTATGAAAAACGAAAAATCCGGATAGCTAATTAGCTATCCGGATTTTTTGATTTATTTACTTAGTTACAGTCTCAGAGATATCGACAATTCTTCCCTCAATCTTCGGTTCAACTGTTTTTAATTTAGCTGCATAATCGCGCAGGTTTTCCCAATCAGATAAGCCAAGATCCGTTACACGGCCTGCTTCATAGGCTTTCTTAAAGACGTCAAATCCGTCTCCGCCCTTGGCCGTAAATGCATTCGTTGCAACAACGTATTCAGCAGTCGGAATCAGTTCTGAAAAAGTTTGATTTTTCCCTACAACTTCCATCTTCTGTACACGGCTGCCAGCAGGTTTCGTGCTGTCATAGGTAAACTTCATACCTGAAACATGTAGGAACCCGCCATTTTCTAACGGTTCTAGACTTACGCTGTGTTCTAAAGCCTCTTTAATTTCAGCACCGCTTAATTTCATCGTAGCTAGTGTATTTCCAAACGGAAGGGTCGTTAACACTTCTCCTACTGTGATGTCTCCCTCATTAATCGCTTCACGAATTCCACCGCCATTTTGGAAAGCAATCACGGTTTCAGGATTATATTCTTTGGCTTTATCAAGCATTCCATCTGTAATAAGGTTCCCTAACTCGGTTTCATTTTTACGGACACTTGGCAGTGCATTATTGCCGCCAGTACGCGGATTCGTTAATGCTTTGACTGCTGTTGCTCCTGTTGACTCTGCTTTCAATTCCTTAATTACACTTGAATACTTCTCAAGTGATTTGGCTACTTCGGGATCATCTGCTTTATCAGAAGTCTTAATTAAATTCCCTTCATGCTCCAAAATTTTTCCTTCAGCATCAAAGTTCACATTTAATTTTCCGACAAAGTCGCCATATTGATACGCTTGTACAATAACGGTTGGATCTTTTTCTTTGCCATTATTGTCTTTAGCAATCACTACTGGTTTATCTAATTGGGTATGGCTGTGTCCGCCGATAATGACATCAATGCCACTGACAGCTGCAGCTAAAATTTGATCGTTATCATAAGCAGGGTTATCATCAAAGCCAAGATGGTTCAGCGCGACAATTTTATTCACACCTTGCTTTTCCAATGCTGCCACTGATTTTTTTGCGGCTTCAATATAGTTCTCAAATGCGACACTGCCAGGACTTGAAATGTCTTTTGTTTCTTCTGTGGTTAAGCCAATAAATCCAACATTTTCTCCCTCAACGTTTAAGACCACTTCACTATAAATCTTGCCGTTTTCCGGCTTCATAGTCAGCGTATCAGAATACAAAGGACTTAAATTTGCATCTTTTGAAAAATCAACATTTGAACTAATCATTGGGAATTTAGCAGCTTTAATAAAACTAGCTAATGCCGCATGTCCTTGTGGTGAAGACCCTAGATCAAACTCATGATTACCAAACGTCATGAGATCGTAGCTCATCGCATTCATGAACTCAACATCTGCTTGTCCCTCGAACTTATTAAAATACAACGTTCCAGAGAATACATCACCAGCATCCAGTAAAAGTGTATGAGGATTAGCTGTGCGTTCTTCCTTCACAACCGTTGCACGTTTGGCCACATTATCTAAGTGTGCATGTGTGTCATTGGTGTGCAATAGGGTTAGCTTTAATGGGTTATGTTTAGGTGCTGTTGCTTTTTCATAAAGCTCTTTATTCTTTTTCACCACCGCAAGAAGGTTAGCCGCAAGCTTTGTCTGTTTCGCAGAAATAGCGGTAACGTACTTTTCAGTATTTGTAATAATTTTTCCTGCTTTTTCAAGATCTGTTTCAATCAGCTTGCCTGATTCGATTTCTTTGTATGCTTGATAGACGGCCATTTCATCATTAACAGATGCAGCCTTTGCTTTTGCTGGAACCGTATAGGTTTTATCTAGAACAGCACGCACTTTTGGTCCATAGACCTTAGCTGTTGCCTTTTCAAATGCAGCGATTTTTGTATGTAAAGCTGTTTGAGCCTTAAGAACATTCTTTTGTTTTCCGCTTGTGATGGCTGTATCAAGATCAGCCTGTGCTTTTTTAAGATTGATATTTGTAGCTAGAACGTACTTTTCTGCACGCTCAAGGTAATATTTTTTATTTGTTAACTTCTTCATGTAGGAGGCTTTTTTCGTCTTGCTTCCACCTTTTTTGTTGATTGCATCAACAGCTGATTGGTATGCTTTCTGTGCATCCTTTACAGCACTTCTTGTTTTAGAAAGAGAAGGCAATTGGCCTTTTTCAGCTGGCTGCTTATAGGTATGAAACGCTGTTTTCATTTTCGTAATAGCTGAAGAAATAGATTGATCAACTGAATTTGTTGCTGCCTGTGTTGGTGCAGCAGCTGCGATGGCTGAGACTGCGATTGCGGATGCTGTAGCGAATTTGATTGCTTTCTTTTTACTCATTCGGTAAGTGTTCCCCTTCCACTATCTAAAGTAGTCCATTGGAACTAAAATGTCCAATAGCTTAAAAAGCACATCTCTCTCTCGTTTAAGCTTTACAATCAGCTACGGTGTCACATTCATTCAGTAAGCGCTCTCTATTTAACCAAAAGTTATTCTATCAAACGATGAGTACATATGAATCTATCATAATATAAAACAGCAGTAAATTCTACCTAATTTACAATGACTTTACATATTATTGGTTTCTACAGAGTTAGCTCTTTACAGAGCATCCTTATCGTTTATTCCTGTTACTGGATAACGACTTTCACTAGTTAATAGTATAAAATAAAAGAACTAGGTTATTCTTTTTGGAACCAGATTCAGCAATTTGACTATTTCGGAAATGACTATCATTATGGACGAATAAATAATAGAGGCAACAACTATATAGAAGGAAGGTATGTATCATGGCAAAAGAAAAGAAAGAATTTGTCTGTTCAGCCTGTGGGTTTTCTCAAGCCAAATGGGGAGGGCAATGCGGTTCGTGCAGAGAGTGGAATACGTTAGAAGAGAGAGTAGTAGAGAGCAAGAGCGCTGCAGCTACGCCCACAACGCCACGAAAGAGTCTTGGGAGAGGCAGTAAGCCTGTCCGACTTAAAGACGTGAAATCCAGTAAACAATCACGAATTCTAGTGACTGACCAAGAGTTTAATCGTGTAATGGGCGGCGGAATTGTCCGCGACTCTATTACGATTATTACCGCTCCTCCTGGTGCCGGTAAAAGTACACTCTTACTCATGATTGCTGAACAATTAGGTTCATCTGGATTAACGGTGTATTATGCTTCTGGTGAAGAAAGTGTTGACCAAATAAAAGAACGTTCAAACCGTGTGGCACCAAACATTGCGGAAAATGTATGGATCCAATCGGAAACCAATATGAATGCGATTGAAGATAGTCTAAACGACGTAGACCCGGATATTCTCATTATTGATTCGATTCAATCGATGTATGTCAATGAGCTGCCGGCTAGAGCTGGTTCCCCTACCCAAGTCGATGAATGTGTGAATCGGTTAATTGGCATTGCCAAGAATCCAGATCGGAAACGCGCTATTTTTATCGTAGGTCAGATGACGAAAAAAGATGAATTAGCCGGGAATCGTAGTATGGAACATGCGGTGGATACGGTGTTATATTTAGAAGGAGAACGCACGCAGCAAATACGATATGTGTATGCTGAAAAGAATCGATTCGGAGAAACAGGCGAAGTAGCATTGTATTCCATGGAACAAGCCGGAATGATTCCGATCACGAATCCTTCTGAGTTCTTTATGACGAAAAGAAAGAGCCCGGTGCCAGGAAGTGCGTTGACGGTTACAAGAGAAGGAACCCGTAATATCGTAGTCGAAGTAGAATCACTAACCGAGAGTTCGATGTATGGCTTCCCGATTCGCGTATCAGAAGGCATCAACAAACAAAATCTCCAAATCATGACCGCCATTGTTGAAAGAAGCGGTGTACGTCTGAGTGACAAGGACGTCTATGTAAAATTCGTCGCCGGAATGAAACCGAAAGAAACCTCTGTCAATCTAGGCATTGCCATGTCTATTGTGTCGAGTGTGCATAAAATGGGCATCCCTACGGACACCGTGTTTATCGGCGAAGTTGGATTAACAGGAGAAATTAAAAATGTACCGTACCTAGAAACACGGATCAAAGAACTCGATCGCCTAGGCTTCCATACCGTGTACATTCCTAAAGGAAATCTTAGAGAGGCGATTCCAACCAAGAACCTGAAAGTCATGGAAGTTGGGACACTCAATGAGGCGATTAGCTCTGTCTTTTCAGCAAAATCAAAGGCGGTTACACCGTTTTAAATATATATTGGAAAATAGTTACATTAATAAACTCGGATGAAAACCGTTTGCCAACTTGGCAAGCGGTTTTGTTTTTATAGATCCAATCATGCTAGATAAATCTTTTCTGTAATCGCAGGCTGGAACTACCGATCCGGTTTCCATTTCAACAACATCCTGCTTTTCCTGTCGTGTGGTGAGGATATAAAATATTGCCGTCATATTTACGGTTGAGTGCCAGTCAATTTACTTACTGTGGTAATAAGTAACCTTGTTGCAAACGTATGTCTAAACAAATGAGGATGTAGCTTGAATCCGATATCCTCAGAAAACTTCGCTTTCTACCAAATAAGTTTCCCATCGATAACAAAGGTTAAAAAATGGATTTCTTACAACATCTTTTCTTTTTATTCCTGTTGTAAATCCACAATCTTTGAAGGACTTGTACTAATTAATGTTTCTGAATCCTCTTCTTTTATTAAGCCTAAGGGGTAGTAATTACCATCAAAGCTCTTCCTATTAAGTATTTTATTACTTCTCCCACTTGCACACCTCATTAATAAACGTTCTCTCTCATCCTGAGCAACCCCCGTCCTTAATAGAAACATAAATTTAAAAGAGTCTGCCTCACTTGAAATAGGGAATGTTACAAAACTTACTTTAACCAAATTTGAAATTACTAGCATCTGTTTAATATTGTGTTGTAGGTCTCTACCAAATCGATCAATTGAGTAGATAATTAACTCCTCTATTTTTAATTCTGTATATCTTAAATACTCAACCATTTCTTTCAACTCAGGTCGATCTGTATTCTTACCTGAATATCCTACATCACTAAATTCCCTTATTAATTCTAATCCTTTTTGTTTAGCATAATTGTTAATTTCTTGTTGCTGATAACCCACACTTTCTTCTACTGACTTACCTTTTACTTTCGTAGATATTCTACAATAGCTGATGGCTAGCCTCTGTTCTGTCGCCATAATATGCACACCTTTCTTTAAAGTTAATAACAGGGTATACATTGTTATGTTTGTTGCATACGTTGATTTTTATTTTTTTCCATTTAATTAAATGTAATTTCTTAATGACAAAAAAAGCCCTATAGAGATTCCTCTCTACAGTACCTATTAGATACCTAATCCATTGCTGAACGATTCCTGGCATCCTACATTCTTAAGTTTATCTTTCTACTTGATTCGGTTCTAATGAAATAGAAAAGCCTTGTAGAGATTTCTCTCTACAAGGCTTCTTTAGATGACGATTCCCATAGTATCGGAATTAGACTTGCATCTCCAATCATCTATAATGTTTATTATTTTATTGTAATAGCTATAGGAGTCACTAAGGTTTTACCAGTTGGATAAGTAACACCAGTTACTGCTGTAATTTTATTTGTCAGCAGTATACTTTGTT